>CAZPUJ010000031.1:0-8184 GCA_964589725.1 uncultured Planctomycetaceae bacterium | reverse complement strand
GGCGCTGTCGGGGTGGACGGCGTCGATGAACGCGGGCGTGCGGTCGACGACATCGGGCACCAGCAGAAAGCCGAAATCGAGCGGCTTGTAGCGACGCAGTTTAACGGCCGGTTCCTCGGTGCGCGGATCCTTCTTGGGTTCAAATTTGCCGCTGATAATCTGCCGAATGGATTCGCGCAGCTCGGTCATCGGGATCGCGTAGTTCACCCACGTGTTGGACTTCGTGTTTCGCAACTCAAAACCCAACATGCCCAGCAGTCGGCCGTCACGAGTGGTCAACACGCCGCCGGCTGCACCGGAGTTATTTGTCACGCCGTCGACGACGTAGATCGGGCCTTGATACGGGCTTTCGAAAACACCTCGCCGTGTTTCGAGCGTCGTGCGCGAGGCGATGACGCCATGAATGACCGACACCGGTTCGTCACCGGCGGCCACGTTGAACATGTTGCTGAACCCCAGCACGCGGGTGCCGGTTCCAACCGATATCGCTTCGTCGACTTCAAAGAACGGAAAGTCGAGTCCGTCAGCACCATTGAGTTTGAGTATGGCCAACGCCAACTGAGGTTCAGCTCCGAGCACCTTCGCCGTGAACCTTCGCCCATCGGCCAGCACGACGTTAACCGCATCCGCGTCCAGCACATGACTCCAGACCGTGGCGATGTGCCCTTGCGACGACACGAAGAATCCGGTCCCGTAAGCCGCTAAGTTCTGAATGCCGCCAGCTCCGAAAATTTTCACGATCTTCGGCTGTACGGCGTCAATTGTCTGCCGCATCGACCGCGCGTTCGCCGGAGCCGCTGAAAGACATAAAGTCAGACAGCACATTGTGGCGACCAACGTGGCAAAAAACTGTCGGCCGGAATGCAATTTGCAAATTGCGAAATGCAAATTGCGAACAGGCGTGCTTGATCCTAGCCAACTGAGAATATGCAATTTGCAACTTCCAATTTGCAATGCCATCGACTCCATCTCTACTGCGCTCCCTTCTTCGCCGCCGCAAAGTCGACTTTCTCAAGTCGCAGCTGAGCGAACTCTTTTTCCCCGCCGCGCACGATCCACGTTTGCGGCAGTTGTCGGCCGCCGAAGTCGCGCCAGCCATCGAAGCGGACGGCGCACTCCTCGGCGTCTTCGTGGAGCCGCGTGTCCAGACCGACCAATGTGCCACTGGTCCGACTGAAGTACCATCGCGTCTCCACAGCTGATTGCGTCGTGATGACCACATCGACCAACTCGCCCCGACCATCGAGCGGCTCGCTGCCAAAGTAATGACATTCGGTGAACGTGGAAGAGCCCTTTTGCAACAACAATCTCAAATGATGACCCGCGATCAAGAATCCGCCCGTGCCGGGGGGTTCATCCGCCGCGTCGGTGTCGTCAAGCTGTTGGAAGAATGCACTGTCGCGAATCTCCAAGCCGACGCCTTTCGGCGCGAGCGTCAGTTCGAACCGGTCACCGGTCGCCGCCTGGCCACTCAATCGCCAGGAGCCGGTGGCGCTGGAGAAATCACCGAGCGACTTGAGCACCGCGAGCACTCGGTCCTGCTCCAATTGGTTGAAGCGATAATTCGCAAAGCCTGTCTTCTGGACAAACCACTCCTTCCATTGTTCCGGGACGGGGTTTTCCTTGGCCGGCGGTGTTGGTCGCGGGGGCAGAGGGAAGTCCGGTTGATCTTTGGGCTTGCCGTCCTTTTCGTTCCTCGGTTTCGGTTGCGGCGGCTGCGGTGGCGGTTTGGGCTGGCGTGGACCGGCCATCAATTCGGACTTCGCATGCAAGCCGCGTAGCCGAGCGTAAATCTCGTGGCGTTCGCCGTCGTGGCGAAACACGATCGGCAGCTTCCAGCCCATCGGGTAAATACCCAGGATGTTCTTGTATTGATTAACGCTCCGAATGGGACGCCCGGCAAACGACACCAACTCATCGCCCGATCTCAGGCCGCGGCGGAACACGTCGGACGTTTCCAAAATTCCGTTGACCACAACACTCCCATCCGTTTGCGTGGCGACGGTGGCTCCCAGAGTCGCGTGGTCCACGACTCGGCCGGCCTTGAGTTGATCGAGGAAGAACTTGACCTGGTTGATCGAGATCGCGTACCCCGCGCCGGAGTTTACTCGCCCGCGCTTCTCAAACGAGCCGCGTCCGTTAATGCCCACCAACTCGCCGGCCGAGTTGAACAGCGGACCGCCGGAATTTCCGGGGTTGATCGACGTGTCCACCTGAATGCAGTCGGTGTATTCCAGCCACGTTCCCGCCGGCGGTTGATACCGGTGCGTGCCACTGACGATGCCGTACGTGACCGTCGGCTGAAAGTCGGTCGCCAACAAGAACGGGTTCCCCATCACGAATGTCCAATCGCCGATCTGCAATTTGTCGCTGTCGCCGGATGTCGCGATCGGAAAATCCTCGCGGCCGAGCAACTTGATGAGAGCCACGTCGCCGGTCGGATCGATGCCAACCACCACGGCGTCGTAGAGCACACCGTCGTTGAGGCCGCATTTCATGAACGGTCCCAGTCCATTGACGACGTGAAAGTTTGTGAGCGCAAGCCCATCACGGCTGATCACGACGCCCGAGCCTCCCCCCTGCCCTCCCTTGGCGAATACGGCGACGACCGTGGGAGCAATCCGCTGAATGACCGCGACACGCTGTTCTTCCGCTTCGCGCACGGCAGGCTCGACGGCGCCAAGTGACGAAGCGGCCAGGACGATTGCAGCGATTAAGGTGGGCATGGCCCACCGAGATTCACGCATGATGTCACCAGCCTTGCTTCCGTCGGGTGGGCCTTTCCCATCCTACTTGACTAACTTTGCATCGGCCAAATCGAGGTGATCGGAGATGTCGAGATTGCCGCCGAAGTCGACCAGGATTTCCAACATCACGACACCTTCGACATCGAGATCGATCGGTCGTGGCGAGTCCTTCGCTTTCACGTCGGCCTCAAACAGCGACTTGCCATCACCAGAGACTACCAGGCGGCAGTCACCGTAGCCGTTCGACGCGACCAAGTGATCGATGCCGATGACCGTTTGCAGCCGGCGATATTCGCCACCCAGGCGGTACTTCAATTGCGTCTTCGAGTGCAAACACAGGCCGCGCGTATAGACCTTGTTTCCTAGCCGCAGCGGGCCGCCGTCCATGTTCGTGTCGCGGCGGTATTCCCAGGTGACATCGAAATACGGCGTGTACTTCACGTCGCGCGGTTCGAGTTGCGACAGGTAACGCAGCTTCCCTTGGCTGAGGTCAATCGCCTTGAGTTGCTCCAGCAGCAACGGGACTTCCGCCTTCGACGGAAGTTTCGCCGTGAGCCCTTGTGCCGAACCAATCACGGAGGCTGCGAGCACGACATCGCCGTTGACCAACTCGATTCGGACAGCGGCTGGCTTCAGGCCAGTCGGTCGGCGTCCAAATAGCAAACCGAAAATCTTCTCCCGCTTGATCAACTCCTCTTCGCCGTCGAGCAGAAACTTCACCGACTTGTCCGTCAGATCCACAACGACACCGTCGAGATAGTCGAGCACGTCTTCCTTGCGGATGACCAACAAATCCGATTTCAAGTCGCGCTCGGTGAGCTTCGACCATTGTTCATCCACGCTGGTGAATCGATCGGCAAAGCGAATGTTAGCAACGTCCGATTGCGGCAACTTCAGTTCACCCAGCAGCGGCGACGTGAGCCTTAATTCTTGTTCGGTGACTTGCAGCCGTGAACAACTGAGTGTCGTGCCGTCCCACAATTTGACGACTGCCGACGGCTTGTCGAGTTTGGCCGCTTCGCCACGGAACCGAACTTCGAGCACTTCGCTTAACGGCATCGAGATCTCTTGACCCGACACAGCCAAGGTCACTCGACCATCGGACAAGCCTCGCCATTCGCCGGTACGAGGCTCCCCTTGAAATGTGCTGACTTCGACCTGAGGTGCCAAGCAAAGGGTGAACAGAGTGATTGTCAGCAGGTTCATTCGGACACCGTTCCCGATTCTCGACTACTCTTTCGCCCCAGGGCGATTGGCGAGTTTCTTGAAGTACTGCTCGATGGCCTCGCGGTAGTGCGAGGGGAAGTTGCGGTTGATCACGTTCTTGGCTTTAGCGGCGTCTTTCGGCGGCAACGTGCCCCAGCCGGCCTTGTTGCCGATATCCTTCTTGTCGACTTCGCCGGGAGCGGTCGCTCCCTTGACTTGGCTGTCGCTGCCCGCACCGCCGGACTGATTTTGGTTGCCTCCTTGACCGCCTCCGCCTCCGGAGTCGCTTTGTTGCTGCTCGATCTTCTTGATGATCTCGTCGAGCGACTCGATGATTTCTTCTTCAACCTTCTGAGTCTTCTCACCAGGACGAGCGAGGCTCAAACGCCGTTCGACGTCGAGCATCTTGCGGGCGACTTCGCCCAACGACGCTTCGCGCACTTGTTCGATGTCATGCCGCATCAGTGTCGCGACGGCCGTGTAACGAGCCGGAGCGTTCTGCGTGCTGTCGAGCAACAGGTGCAGCGTTTTCAAGGCATCGGACTTCTTCAGGAGTTGATGCTGGCAAAGTGCCTTGTTGAAAAAATAACCAGCGGGATCGACGACCTGTTTCGGGTCGACTGTGGTCAGCACATCCAGAGCCTCTTCAAACAACTGCCGTTGAGCCAGAAAGCGTCCGACGTACAGTCGCAGATGTTGGCGAGCGAACTCGTTCATCGAGTCGCTGGTGGCGACGATCTCGCGCGGCCACGCGGCCGTAGGAGTCGCGTCTTGGCAGGCGACCACGATTTCCCTCGCGTCGGCGTCAGCCAACGCAAGCGTGCGGATGACCCGTTCAAAAACCTCTTCGGCGGTGAGGCTCGTTTCGCCGAATGACCACTCGCGGCCGATTTGTTCGAGCAACGCCTTGTCGGTCACACCTCGTTTGGCGACCCACTGCAAGGCATTGGTACGGACCTCCGTCGCCGCCGGAGGGGCGAAGACTTCGTCTTCGGCGGCGGACAGAATGTGGGTCTGACCCAAGAGGGGCGCCAGTGCGATCAAGAGGGGCGCCAGTGCGATGAGGGCAAACCAAGTGGCACGGTTGAGAAATAACGAAGTCCCCAGCATGAAGCGGACGAGTGCGCTCTCAGGCGGAACAGGATTCGGAGCTGACGCAGAGCTGGCCACAGCTTCGCCGGCCACGAGGTGACCTCGTTGCGACCGCGAGAGACTGGCATTCGTCGCCGGTCTCCAGCGATGAACTCGAGCCCACTGACGACGCATGTTCGACGGCTGGCGGCTCATTTGTTCTTTCCTTTGACAAGGTCCGTGGTCGCTTGCTGGATGCGGGATTGGCGGCCGGAAAGGTCTTGTAGTTGCTCAACGACATCGGGCTTCGTCGCCTGCTCGCCGTCCACTTGGCGGCCCAATTGCTTCGTGCGGCGGTTCACTCGGAACTGCAACGACCGGAGCATCTTCAACTCCGCGAGTTGATCCACAAGCGGCTGGATTTGATCACTACTCTGCTGCTGCTGCTGCGGTTGTTGTTTTTTCTCTTCGTCGGACTTTTCCATTTCCTTTTGCAGTGCTTCGATCAGTTCTTCCAGTGCCTCGATGACATCCTTCTCGACCGCTTGGGTCAGTTCGCCGACCTGAGCGTCACGCAACCACTTGACTAGCGATTGCACGTCCTGACGAATAGCCACGATGGATTCGGGAAACGCGACGGACGAACCTTCTTCTTTGAGCAACACCAACGCCTTGTCTGTTTCGACCAGGATTTCTTGTTCATCCTGCGCGAGCTTGACCGAGCGAGCCTGGACCGAACTTTTCTCTGATTCACCTGCTTTCGAGAGCCGCACTGTGTCGTGATAGATAATGAGCTGCATCACCAGCATCTTTTTGAATCGGGCTTCCAGCGCCGCGAGCAACAGCTTTTGCTCTTCCTCGCGAAGCTGGCGCAAGATCTCCTCGATCTTGCCCTTCGCTTCCATCAGCTTGCGGATCGCTTCGTCCTGCTCTTTCGAGGCGTTATCACGTTGCTGCTTCTTGAGTTCCTCGATCGCTCGCTGCATGGCGTCGCGAGACTGTTCCAATTCCTTGCGACCGGGCGTTTTCAGTTGCTTCTGATCTGGAGACTGCGGCGCTGATTCCGAATCCGACGGCTTGTCGTTTTGTTTTTCTTGTTGCTGTTGCTGGTCGTTGTCGGATGGCTTGCCCTGCGACTTCTGATTTTTGTCCGAAGGCATCGGCTGTGAAGGCTTCGAGCCTGATTTCGATTCACTCTGCTTGGGGCTGCTCTTGCCTGGGCTATTCTTGTCGGCTGGCTTCAGACTCTCGTCCCTCTTATTGTCGTCGGCTGGCTTGTCGTTGGGGTTGTTTTCTTTGTCGTCCGGCTTCTTGCGGTCGTCGTTCTTTTGGTCGTCCGACGGTTTGTCGTCTTGTTCATCCGACTTCTGGTCGGAGCCTTTCGATTTGTCCGAGGACTTCGCGGACTTGTCCGCGGGCTTCGACGATTCGCCGTTCTTTTCGGCGTCCTGCTTGTCGATCTTCTTTTCGAGATCGCCCGCCTGCTTGTCGACGTCGCCTTGTTTGTCGGCGAGCTTCTTCGTGTCATCGCCGCGCTCGGTGCCGGCGCGGACATCCTTTTCCTTGCCGATCAGCTTGTTGATGTCTTTGAGCAGTTCTTGCAGACGTTGCTTTTCCTTCTCGATCTCACTGCGGCGGTCCTCGGACTGCATCAAGTCGAGCAACGCTTTCAACTGGACGACGAGTTCATCTTGCCGTTCGATGGCCTCGCCGAGTTGCGGCTGTTCGCGGTTGAGCAGTTGGAAGATCAGGGCCATCTGATCCTCAACTCGTGACTCCTGCGACCTGCCGATCGCTCGAAACAGAAGGTCGGCTCGTTCGGGATCCTGTTTACGGAGAATTTCGGCCATCTGCTGCAATGTCAGCGAGAAGCGTCTGTAGCGAGCACGAATCGCGTCTTGATCGCCCGCCAGCGTTGGCTTATTGGCCGGCGGCGGCGGATCCTGGGCCAAGAGGCACAAGGGAGAAGTGCAAAATGCAAATTGCAAAATGCAAATTGCAAATTGAAGGACGGGGTGCCGGGCTGACTGCAATCGACAATTACCAATTGGCAATTGGCAATTGGCAATGCTGCTATTCATCGGATTGCCCTTTCAGCTCTTGTATGCGGCGTTTTTTCCGTTCGGACTTGGTGCGTTCTTCTAATTGCGTCTGTTGTTCAATGATCGACTTGAGCAGTTCGATCGCTTCCTGAAATGTCTCCAGGCGTTGCATTTCTTTGAGGATCTCCTCCATTTGTTCGATCATCACGCCGAGACGGGCGATGGATTCGTCCAATCCGGGCAATGGATCGCGGGCGTCATCCAGCAGAATCTTCAACGCCCCCAGGGATTCATCAACGCTAGGATAATCGCCGGTGTTCAAACTGTGGAGAGGTTTTACGATATTGTCGTCAATTCGTTCCAACATCTGCGGCGTGTGAACGGCATTATTGAGCAGTTCCTCGCGGATGTCTCGGAAGGCTTCTTCGAGCGACGTCGTCTCGGTGGCATTCTTGCGAACGGAATGCAGTGACCGAATCACGCTGGCGGTTACGGCCGTCATCAGATCGGCTGCTGTGGTGTCCGATGTCTTCTTTACGGCCTCGTCCCCACCACTGTCTTGGATAGCAGAAGACGTGAGCCCCCCGGTCGATGGCGTCTTGGCGTTCGGTTCCACCGGGGGGCTGACGCCCTCCGCTCGGCGGCGAGACTTGAGCTTCGCCGCTTCGTCGGCTTTCGAGCGATGCAGGATCAGATCCGCCCGCGTCTGTTTGACTTCGGTGATGATCTGTTCGAACCGGCGTCGCAGGTTCAGTTCTCTTTGGTACAGCAGCGACAACAACTCCTCGTTGCTGACAATCTTGAACGTGAACTTTTGGCTACGCGCGACATGCGGGCCGTTGAGCGTGTCGGCGTCTTCGGCAACGACAGTCAGCGTCAGCTTCTGACCAACCGACAAGTCCATCTTCAAAACTTCGAACCGCTCGGTCGATTCCTTGTCGTCCGACTGACATTTGAATTCGCGCGGATCGCCTTGTGGAGTTCGTTCGAGAGATCGGACGTCCCACGGTTCCTTGTCATCGACTTGAAATTCAAACCGGGCATCGCGGATGCCATAATCGTCGGTGATCAGTCCCGCCACCGGAATCTCCGCTTTGCGCGTGACCGACGTGCCGATG
>CAZPUJ010000030.1:0-5079 GCA_964589725.1 uncultured Planctomycetaceae bacterium | reverse complement strand
CACGAACAACCACAACCCAAACTCTGACATCCACTGGGCTGTGGTTTCAACATACGAGCGAGGGATTTCTGCGGATTCCCTCGCTTGCGCTTCGGGCTTGTATTTCAACCAAGACGCAGATTGAAGAATTAGCCAGCCGTGTCGCGATCGCTGGTTTGCCTGAACAGGGACGGATATACTCCGTTCCCGCTTGAGGTCGTTGGCATCGTACTGTTTGTCTAGCCCCCCAGGCCAACCTCCTCAGCCCGAGGATCTCGCTTTCATGCACGCCAGCACATTACCGGTTGGAACCGGATCTGTTGTTAAATTTGTCCCTCCTCCCGCTTGCCTTGAACCTGCCACTGACTCCGATGCTTCTGGCTTACCGACTTCACTGGTGAGTCCCGCAGCGATCGATGTGAGGTTGCCGTCAGCACGTGCGTTGGCCGTTTGTGAGCCGATGCCGCAGCCAGCGGATTCGGCGAGCTCCGCAGCGCGAGGTTCACCAGCAACCAATGCCACTCGCCGGCCATTTCCGAGGCGGACTTGTTCGCTGATGGGAGTGAAAATCGTTGGCAGCGGCTCGTTCGTCCCGAACAACATCGTGACGAACGCCGATCTGCGCGAGCGGTACGGCTACGACCCGGATTGGATCGAGCAACGTACCGGCATCTTCGCGCGAGGTTACGCTCCGCAAGACATGGCGACGAGCGACTTGTGCGTGGAATCCGCGAAGCGCGCGATCGACAACGCCGGTGTGAACGCAGCGGACATCGACTTGGTCATTCTCGGCACGTTCACTCCCGATCACCTTTGCCCGTCGACGGCCTGCCTGGTTCAGGAAAAATTGGGTTTGGACGCTGCGGCATTCGACGTTTCGGCCGCGTGTTCCGGATTTATGTACTCATTCGCGACTGCCGCGCAGTACGTGGCGACGGGAAACAGTCGATTGGCGCTTGCCATCGGTGCCGACTGTTGCAGTCGCATCGTCGATCCGTTCGACAAGAAAATGGCGCCGTTGTTCGGCGACGGCGCCGGTGCGGTGTTGTTGCAGCGAGGCACGCCGGAGCAGGGTTTGTTGTGCTACCAATTGGGCTCCGATGGCAGCGGCGGACCGTTGTTGGAATGTCCGGCCAGTGGCAGTCGACAGCCCGCGACCCCCGACGACATTGCGAACGGACGACAGTATCTTCAAATGGACGGCCGCAATGTTTTCGTCTGGGCCGTTCGAGTCGTCGAGGACACGATTCGATTGGTCCTCGAAAAATCCAACTTGCGGATCGAGGACGTCTCGTTGTTCTTGTTGCACCAAGCTAACGCGCGCATTTTGGATCACGCGGTGGAGAAACTTGGCATTCCGTCCGAGAAGGTCGTGTCGCAAGTCGACCGCTATGGTAACACGTCCGCCGGTTCGATCCCGCTGATTCTCGACGAGGCTTACCGCGCGGGACGCATTCATTCCGGTGACACGATTTTGATGTGCGGCTTCGGCGGTGGATTGACGTGGGGTACGGCGCTGTTTCGTTGGTAAGTGGGAATCCCGCCTTCAGGCGGTTTTCCCCTCCAGTACGCCGCTGAAGGCGGTACTCCAACCGAGGACTTCGTCATGAGCGAACTCGTCCGTAAGCTGTTGGGCAAGACGATTCTGGTCACCCTGCGATTGGCGGGGGTTACGCCGATCAAAGGTTTGTTGATGTCGGCCGACGAGCAGGTTCTCGTCGTGGACCAACTCAAAGGCACTCGTCGCGTGGCGGTTCATATCCCGTTGAACTCGGTGCTGTTCTTCGTCGAAGAACACGACGAGCGTCCCTAGGTTAGTGTTCCAATCCGGCTGGTGTCCATTCGTTGAAAAGATTCCACCATGAAGCTCGGCCTCGTGACGTACATGTGGGGCGCGGAGTGGGACTTGCCGACGCTCATTAAAAACTGCGAAGCGACCGGCTTTGTGGGCGTCGAGTTACGCAGCACTCACAAACACGGGGTCGAGCCGTCGCTGACAAAGAACCAGCGAGACGAAGTCCGCAAGCGATTCGCCGACTCGAAGGTCACGTGCGTCGGCCCCGGCTCTGCCTGCGAATACCACAACTCCGATCACGGCATCGTCCAACAAAACGTCGAACTGACGAAACAGTTCATTTTGTTGTCCGAAGATATCGGCGGTTCGGGAGTCAAAGTCCGGCCGAACGGCTTCAACAAAGGCGAGGACGAATCGCGCACGATCGAGCGCATGGGCTTGGCGTTGCGCGAGTGCGGTCAATTCGCCGCCGATCATGGCCAAGAAATCCGCGTCGAAGTTCACGGTCGAGGCACACAAGCTCCCGACGTGATTCGCAAGATCATGCAAGTCGCCGAGCATCCCAAGGTCCGCGTCTGCTGGAACTCGAATCCCGGAGAAATGGCGAATGGCTCCTTGAAGTCCAGCTTCGATCTGCTCAAAGATATGCTTGGTTCGACGGTTCACATCCATGACCTTTATGATCCCGATTATTCGTATCGTGAACTGTTCGCGCTGTTGCGGTCAGTCAACTATCGCGGCTGGTGCCTCTCCGAAAGCCCGCCGACGACCGACACGCTGCGAGTCATGCGGTACTACAAAGCGCTCTTTGAGGAATTGAGCAAAGAGTAGTCGGCTCTCGCCGAGAGCCGATGTGTGGCAAGCTTTGCTCGCCACGTCCGCTCTCGCCAAGAGCGGGCGACACTTCACCCGTCACACGAGGTCGAACCAATGCTGTCCATTTCACAGAGCCGTGCTTGGTTGGGCGTTGCGTGGTTTTTGCTCGTTGTGCTCGCGACCGTCGCACCCGCCGCTGACGATCCCGCGCAACCCGTCGCGTACGAATGGATCAAAGTCACGATGACCGCCTCGTTCGCTCCGCGAGACGGGGCGGGAGCGTTGTCGTTTCAAGGCAAAATGTGGCTGCTCGGCGGTTGGAACCCGGCGCCGGCTCAGCGACAATTCTTTCCGCGCATCTGCAACAACGAAGTCTGGAGTTCTCACGACGGGGCCGAGTGGACGCTCGAAAAACCGAACACGTTCAAAGACCGCTCGTTCGATCCGACGTCCGATTGGGAGGGACGCCACACGGCCGGATACGCCGTCTTTCGTGACAAGCTGTGGATCATCGGCGGCGACGCGAATCAGGGGAGTTATCAGAACGACGTGTGGAACTCGGCCGACGGCAAGTCGTGGAGCCTCGTCAATCGCGGCAAACCCGCGCCGTGGGGACCCCGAACATTGCATTATACGGTCGTCCACGCCGACAAGATGTGGGTCATCGGCGGTCAAACGATGCCCGCGTTCGCGAAGGCGGATGAAGTTTTCTATCGCGACGTTTGGACCACTCAGGACGGAGTGAACTGGCAACAGGTCCAACCGAAAGAGCCGTTCTGGCCGCAGCGCGGCATGATCGGCGGCAGCGCGGTTCACAAAGGCCGCATCTGGATTCTCGGCGGCGGCACGTATGACACTCCGAAGATTCCGACTCGCAAGTATTTCAACGACGTCTGGAGCTCCGCCGACGGCGTCACTTGGGAGCAACACACCGCAGCCGCTCCTTGGGCCGCTCGCCAATATCACGACGTCGCCGCGTGGGATGATCGCTTATGGGTGCTCGAAGGCTACGCGACAGCGAACCGCAACGACGTCTGGTACTCGGTCGACGGCAAGCACTGGCACGAGGTGCCCAACACGCCCTGGAAACCGCGTCACGCCGCGAGCGTCTTCGTTCACGACGGAGCGTTGTGGATGGTCGCCGGCAACAACATGGAACCCGACGTGTGGAAGCTACGGCGGAAGTAGTCGACGAAATGGCGTCGCGCTCGCTATCGTGAGGAATCGCCGAGCCGGACGCGGCGATGAATCGTCGCACTCCAAAGCGGGCGACTCCAACTTCGTTGCGCGGGTTTCTATCATTCGCTGATGGCGGGGACGGGAGCAGGTGGACATTCCACGGCCCCTCTCCCCGGCCGGGAGAGGGGACATGACATGGTGGGGAGCTTGTTGGCCCGCTGAGTCTGATTTCGTCTAGTGCTTTGTCACCGTTCAATTTTAAGTCACCGCTTGATTTTAATGTGAGCCGGAACGCGCTAGCGTCCGGTTTGTGCAGCAAGAACCGGGGCTAGTGCCCTGCGGTTGATTTCCGCGACCCGAATTCTTTGCTGTGACAGAGCACTCGACCAATTGAAGATTGCAGATTTGCAATTGGCAATTGCTCGGCGGCCGTTTTGTACTTGGGAGTATTGCGAATGGAAGACCGCATTGTTGCTCGCGGGGTGACGTTTGATGACGTCTTGCTGGAGCCGGCTTATTCGGAGGTCATGCCGGTGGAGGTCGATGTGTCCTCGCGGCTGACTCGGAATGTGACGCTGAACATTCCCGTCGTCTCCAGCCCGATGGACACCGTCACCGAGGCTGAGATGGCGATTGCTTTAGCTCAAGAGGGCGGGATCGGTGTCATTCACAAGAATATGACGCTCGACCAGCAAGGATTGCAGGTCGAGCGTGTGAAGCGGTCCGAGCACGGCGTCATCGTCGATCCGGTCACGCTGCCGCCGGAGGCTAGTGTCGGCGAAGCCATGAAAATCATGGACGAGCGGAACATTGGCGGCGTGCCGATTACGCGCAACGGCAAGCTGGTGGGCATCTTGACGCGGCGAGACCTGCGATTTCTGGAGTCCAGTGACACGCGCGTGGCCGACGTCATGACCAAAGATAAGCTCGTCACGGCCCACGAACACACAGACTTGGTGTCCGCTCAACGAATACTCCTGGAAAACAAAGTGGAGAAACTTCTCCTAGTTGACGACCAATATCAATTGAAGGGATTGATCACGATCAAGGACATCGACAAGAACCTGAGGTTCCCGCGCGCGTCGAAAGATTCGCGCGGCCGCCTACGGGTCGGGGCGGCGATCGGCGTGTTTGACTTCGAACGAGCCGCTTGCCTGCTGGAGAAGGGAGTCGACGTGCTGGTGGTGGATTCGGCTCACGGACACTCGAAGAACGTCATCGAGACCGTCCGCGAGATCAAACGCCGCTGGAGCATCGACGTCGTCGCCGGCAACATCGCCACGACCGAAGGGGCCAGGGACTTGGTCAAA
>CAZPUJ010000029.1:0-5620 GCA_964589725.1 uncultured Planctomycetaceae bacterium | reverse complement strand
TCGATCGCGTTTGCCAGCATGAAAGATGCTCAAGAGGAGTTCGGCATCGTGCGCATGGGTGGCACGATCGGCTGGATCGCCGCCGCATGGCCACCGGTCTTCATTTTGGTCGATTGGGTGAAGGTCAAAGAGGCGAACGCGACCGACATTGTCGGCTGGATGAGCGCGGTGCTCGCTTCACCGCTGAAAGGCGACGCAATGCAGAGCGCGACGGCCATCACCTACATCGTCGCCGGTGTCGCTTCGGTATTGCTTGCGGTATTCAGCCTGTCGCTGCCGCACACTCCACCAAAGCCGGTCACCGAAGGCGAAGACTCGTTGGCGTGGCTGAAGTCGATGAAGCTCTTGGCACACCCATTCGTCATGGTGTTATGGGTGGTGACGTTGGCCGACTCGTTCGTGCATAACTGCTACTTCAATTGGACCGGCCGCTTTCTGCCGACGGTCGGCATCCCGGAGAATTGGATCACACCCGTCATGAGTATTGGCCAGATCGCCGAAATCCTGACGATGGCCATTCTGGGAATGTGCCTCAAGAAGCTGGGCTGGCGCACGACGATGATCTTCGGCATCCTGGGGCACGCCGCACGATTCGCGGTCTTCGCGTTCTGTGGCACCGAAGAATTCAAGTGGCTGATCGTGTTCATCCAGGTGCTTCACGGCATCTGCTATGCCTTCTTCTTCGCGACGGTCTACATCTTCGTGGACGAGTATTTTCCGAAGGACATTCGTTCGAGCGCGCAGGGCTTGTTCAACCTGATGATCCTCGGCTTGGGAGCGCTCGTGGCCGGCTTCGTCTGTCCGCCACTGTTTGACAAGTTTACCGAGACTCTGACGAAAACGACCGTCAATGGCACTGAACAAGCCAGCGAGGTTCAAACTCTGAAATTGAATGGCATACCTCAAGAAGGATGGTTTCAACTCGCATTTGCGAAGGAGAAGACGGAACAGATTCCGAATGATTCTTCGTCCGAGAAAGTTCAGATGGCCTTGGAGGCTCTGCCCGGAATTGGCTCCGGCAACGTTGCCGTTTTGGGCGGTTCGCTCCCGCAGGACTCCTTGACGATCACTTTTGGCGGAGCACTCGCCAACAAGGACGTCGCGCCACTCAGCGACGCTCGTGGGCGAGTCTATTTCGACCAACTCTTCCTGATCCCCTGCCTGTCTGCCGTCGCCGCCGCCGTCGCGTTGGCATTGTTCTTCCATCCGCCGAAGATCAACGGCGGGAACAGCGAGTCGCCGACCGCTTGACCCTGGAATAGAGGGCGACGTCAAGCCGCCGTACTCCAAGAGAACGGCCCGCCGGATCAGAGGACTCGGCGGGCCGGGTGCTTTCGAGTAACGTGTCGTTCAGCTACTCAAGAATCTTGGCGGTGCTCTCGACCACCTTCGTGACGCCGCTGACCTTGAACTCACCTTTGGCGAAGGCGTGGTTGACGACGACCTTGAGGCCTTTCCAGTGCAGCACGGTGAGATCGGCATCTTCGGCGATGTTGTAATTCGGAGGGCCGGCGATGCCGTCGTAAATCGTCAGCGGGATGTTCTTGATCCCCTGCTTCTCCGCGAGTTCCTTAAGTTTCGCTTCGTCGGCGTCCGGGTCATTGCTGAGCAGCACGACAAACGCCGCCAACTTCTGTTCCTCATTCTCTTCCAATTGTGTGTCAACTAGTTTGACCAAACTGGCCAAGTTGTCGGTGATGGATCGGGTGAAGATCGTCACCACCGGACGGGCACCATACCTTCAGCGATAGCAGAGCGTTTTGTCCTTGTTCGGTCCGGTGATGTCCTTCACGTTGAAGGCTCCACAAGCCTCACCGACTTCGAGTCCAGACTTCAGCTCTGCGGCCATCAGGCTCGCCGTTGCGACCAGCAACGCGAACGCAGGGGCGCAGAAACTTCTCATCGAAGAGTTCTCCTTCAATTCCAGGAAACTGACAAAACGCCAACCGCACCGCGCGGCCGGCATCATCTATCCCGCCACCGAGTTCATCTCGGTGGTTCCCGCGCTTTTGCACTAGAACCGTGTGATCGCGTAGTGCAGAAACGCGGGAACCACCCTGACGAGCAGGGTGGCGGGAGATTCACTTCTTCTTCTCGGCTTTGGCCACTCCCAGATCTTTCAGCTTCTTCACGACCGCATCGCCGTGCGCGGCCGGTTTGACTTCTTTGTCAATGAAGGCAATTTTCCCTTCCACACTGACATAAACCGTCCAGCGTTTGGGGAAGCCTTTATCGTCGGCCACCAATCCATAAGCCTTGGCGGTCTTGCGTTCCGGATCGCTCAACAACGGGAAGTCGAGCTTGAGCTCGTCCGCGAATTCCTTGTTGTAATCGGGCGTGTCGCAACTGGCACCGAAGTAGGCGACATGGAATTCGCGAAGGCCGTTGCCGCTCTCACGGAGCGACTTGCACTCGGCCGTTCAACCGCCGGTCTTGGCCTTGGGATACCAGGCCACCACGACGGCCTTCTTGCCTTTGAATTCAGACAGCTTGTAGGTCTTGCCGTCGGTTCCCTTCAGTTCCCAATCGGGCGCGTCATCGCCCTCTTTGATGTCGGCAGCCGTGGCGGACATCGCCATCGCGAAGGCCGCCAGACCCAGCCCCAGGCAGAGTCGCTGGAAGAATCTCATGGTTGCTCACTCCTCTTCGACGCCGTTGACTTGGCTCGCGCCATGGAAAACCCGCAATACGTATAACAACCGGTTGAGGTGTTCGGCCAGCGTAACGAGGGATGTGGGATCATCCAATGAAACAGTGCTTCGGCTAGGGCTTCTGCGTTCGTTGCCGTGGACTTTTCGGCGAGATAACGTGTGTCGCGCTGTTCCAACGAGAACCTTGTTCGAGGAGAACGATCATGCCAGACGTCACGATCAAATGTCGCGAGAACGGGCCACTGCTGGTTTCGGGTCCGATCACGCTCTGCGACCACGCCGGCAACCAGTACGACCTGACGGGCAAAGAGAACGTCGCCTTGTGCCGCTGCGGAGCGTCTCAGAAGAGGCTGTTCTGCGACGGCTCGCACAAATCGTCTGGCTTTCAAGCCGCCGAGACCGTGCCGACGGTGAGCGGCTGAACTCGGCGAGCATTAGACACCTTCGATTCAAAAAGTTGTCGGCGTTGAGTCAAAGATTCCATTTTTGACCGCTAATCTTCGCTAATTTGCGCTAATTAAATTACGAAGTGGCCGGCGCTCCGAAATTAGCGTCAATTAGCGAGAATTAGCGGTCTATCCAGTCTCTTGGGTCTGACGCGAAGCCTCGCTGGAGTCTTCGCTCGTAGATCATTCACAATGTGCGCGCAATTGGTGGTGCGACGCTCCACGTCGGAATTCACGACGCGGAGTGTCGTGCCACATTGGTTGCGGCTTCGCGATGTTAGGCCAATCGACCCACACCGCCCGCGTCCGTATCGATTTCCGATGTGGGCAGCGTCCACCGGAAAACAATCGCGAACAAGACTTGCATCAGGAGACTTCTCATGTCCCGTGTGTTCTTGGCGTTCGTCACACTGCTTGCCTTTCACATCGCTGCGGACGTTCGCGACGCGGTCGCTCAGCCGCCAAGCGATGCCGACGCTGCGGCGATCAAGTCGGGACTCGCCGAGCTGCAAAAAGTCGTCGCCGATCTCAAGCAGAAGAAAAGCGATGCACGACTCGTCGCGGATGTCGAGGTCTTTGCGAAAGGCGTCGAGTGGGCGCTGCGTCACAACGAGTTCTATCTCCCCGCGCCTCCGAAGAACGGCGAGAAGCCGAAAATATTACCAAAGTCGAAGTATCCACAATTTGCCTTGAACGCGATCAAGTCGGGGCTGCAACGAGCGGAAGAGGTCAACAACGGCAAGCCGAGTTGGCCGACTCACGTTGGCAAAACGATTCGCGCGTACGTTTCGCGAGTCGATGGCTCGGTGCAGCCGTACGCACTCACGCTGCCGGAAGGCATCACGCAGAAAAGCTCGAAACGCTGGCCGTTGTATGTCGTCTTGCACGGTCGTGGCGGAGACCGCAACGAGATTCGGTTCATCGAGGACCACGACGACGACGGAAAACCGCTGCCAAAGGATCAGAATTGGATTCAGCTCGACGTCTTCGGCCGCATCGACAATTCGTATCGCTGGGC
The DNA here is from genome assembly GCA_964589725.1 of uncultured Planctomycetaceae bacterium. GTDB lineage: Bacteria > Planctomycetota > Planctomycetia > Planctomycetales > Planctomycetaceae > CAYSHJ01. The sequence goes on along the minus strand of CAZPUJ010000029.1, from coordinate 1,505 downwards.
TGGCGAGACCGATGTCTTCGAGGCGATCGCCGACGCGAAACGGCGATACCGTGTCGATGATCGTCGCGTCGTGCTGTGGGGCTTTTCGATGGGCGGCGCCGGCAGTTGGCATCTCGGCGTGCATCATCCGGACGAGTGGTGTTCTGTCGGGCCGGGCGCGGGGTTTGTCGACTTCTACATGTATCAAAACAAGAAAGACCCGCTGCCACAGCCGCAGCATGACACGCTGCACATTTACGACTCACTGGATTACGCGCTCAATGCGTTCAACGTGCCGATCTGCACCTACGGCGGCGAGTTGGACAAGCAACTGGCCGCCAGCACGTTGATGGTCGAGGCGGCTCAGGAACAAGGCGCGACGATCAAGCAGCTCATCGGGCCGCAGACCGAGCACAAGTTTCATCCAGACAGCTTCCAAGAATTCATGGCATTTCATCGCCACAACGTCGAACGAGGCCGCCCAACACTGCGCGAACGGAAGGAGATTCGCTTCATCACGTACACGCTCAAGTACAACCAGTGCGACTGGCTGACGATCGAAGAGATGCAGGATCAGTACGCCGCCACGACGGTGCATGCACGTGTCGGCGACGACGGCGTGTTGCACGTGAAGACCGACAACGTCACCGCGCTACAGATCGCTCGCGACGTGGCGGACAAGATCAAAATTGACGGCGATGAACACCCGCTGGCGTCCGCCGCCGGGGGCTTGCTGCCGGGAGTCTTCTTCGTTTGGGACAACGATCACTGGGATTTGCAGGACTACAACGAATCCCGCGCCTTCGCCGACAACCCGCTGCTCCACAAGCGACACAACCTGCAAGGCCCGATCGACGACGCCTTCATGGAGCCGTTCGTGTGTGTCTTGCCGAGCGGCACGGCGTGGTCCGAGCCTCAGGCCGCGTGGGCCAAGTGGACCTATGACCGCTTTGCGCGCGAGTTCGATAAATGGATGCGCGGCCGCGTGCCGTCCATCAAAGACAACGAAGTCACCGACGAACTGATCGCCGACAAAAACCTGATCCTTTTCGGTGACCCCGGCTCAATCACCGTGCTGGCCAAAGTGCTCCAAGATTTGCCCGTGAAGTGGACCAAAGAGACGATTGAAGTCAGCGGCAAAAAGTACGACACGCGCCAACACGGCCTGTGCCTGATCTATCCCAATCCGCTCAACAACGATCGCTACGTCGTGATCAACTCCGGCCACACGATGCACGACGCCGAGTTCATCGGCACAAACGCCCTGCTCTTCCCCCGACTCGGTGACATCGCCATCCAAAAGTTCGCAGCCCACAAAGACGAGGGCTTCACTGAGTCCACCGTTTGGTCGAAGGTGTTCAATTCCGAGTGGACGCTACGCGGACCGGCAGAGAAAAGTAGTCGAGTCACTCCGTGACTCGAAAACTCCGGTCACGGAGTGACCGGACTACTTCGACTCCGCGACTTGCGATGTGAAGTGATACAGAAAAATTCCGGCGGCGACGGCAACGTTCAGCGAGTCGGCG
>CAZPUJ010000028.1:0-11237 GCA_964589725.1 uncultured Planctomycetaceae bacterium | reverse complement strand
CGCAGCCTTTGGGATGTCTGCTCCAGCATCGTCGCAATGGCGGCCGGAACCGGCGAAACGCCGACCGACCGCAAGCGACGCACGGTCCGCCAGCTCAATAGCGGTCGCCAGGCAAACGCCAGAACACCGAAGCACCAGATTCCCACGATCGCGCTCAGCCAAGGTCGTACAGCAAGTTCGACCGTTGATCGCCACGAAACAGTCGGCGTGGAATTCGTCGGCAACTGGCGCGCATCGACATCTGCAACCGGGCGTGTGTTCGCCAGCGGTTCGGGCGTCGCCGCCAAACCGGCCAGCGTGCCGTCATCACGTCCCTGTCGCACCGCGTTCATTGCCAAACCAGTTTGATTCGATGTCATCGTAGCCGCCACAAGCGACACATCCACCGGCATGACGAGCAGCGTGACGACGGGCGACGCCACCATCGCCGCGAGGGCCAGCAGCAACAGCCAGTACCGGCTCGCCGCCGAACATCGCCGAGTGACCGACATCAGCAGCAACGCCATCAACGCAATGAGTGCGAATTGCCAAGCCGAATGCACCAGCACCCAGCCCAGCCGATCCACAAGATTCGCGGGAAGTTGGAAATTGTTCATGGCTTATTTCCCCTCCATCTGATCGAGAAACCGTCGCACTTCGTTGAGTTCTTGTTTTGTAGCTTGCGTTGAAGCCAAAGCCTGCAGTACCAGACTCATCGCCGCCCCGTCATAGACCTTTTCGATCAGATCGCTCAGCATCCGCTTGCCCGCGGTCTCGCGGGAGAACGCCGCACGATAGATGAGCGGCGACGCATTCTCGTCACGTCTGACCAAGCCCTTTTCCAGCATGACGGAGAGCATCTTGCCCGTGGTGGAGTAGATGGTCCCCTTGTCCGCATTGAGTCGAGCATGAATCTCTCGCACCGGGCTGGGCCCCAGCTCCCAGAGGATTCTCAGAATCTGCAACTCCACTTGCGTGGGTTGAACTGGTCTCGATTTGCGCATCGACAGTCTCCGGATCAAATGTCGCCCACCGGCTTCCGCATGGACGCGACAGCATTTTGACGAAAGTCTTCGCTAATCAATATAGCGAAGACTTTCGCCAATACAACACCGATTAGCGAAAATGTTCGCCAACGGCAGTCGCCCCTGCCGCGAGGCCCCGGGAAAGGCGATTTCGTTGCGACGGGCACGCTCGCACTGCAAAGATCACCATGAGGGCGAGCAGCCACAGCGTTGCCGACCAACCAATCCACTCCGTGCTCGTGCCGTTGAAGGTGACACGTCCGCCGGCGTTGGCGTAAGCGGACCCAGCCAGCCATCCGAGCAAAGCGGCAACGAGAAATCCCAAGGCCTCGACACGGTTCCATGACTTCGCAACTCGCGCCAGAAGAACCGCAGCTAGGATGCACGAGCCAATGCAAACGGCCAAGATCGTGAAAGCGATGTGGTCGTATGCGAGCTTGGAAACATGCAGGCCGTTCGATTGAAGGGTGGCATCGCCCAGCACGGCGGCCGCAACGAGGGCGATGACCGCGCCCGCTTCCAAAGTCAGAATCAGCGAGGTGCCTGGCTTCATCATGACTTGTGCTCCGTCGCGGAACGGTTTTATTGAGCAGCGTGCAACCACACTTGTTCCGGCACTGAGGGCTGTTCCATCCTGTGAATGTCGAGAGGTTGCCATTGAAACGGCGATTCGTCAATCACTTTGGTTGAGATCAATGACTCGCGACGACTTGATCAGGCTTCACTATCGACTTGATCGCGAATCCAGTGCATCACGTTACTTTTGCAATTTCTTGGGAATGAAGTCGAGCAATTGAAATTTGTTTTCGATGGTTCCCGGACGAGGAACAGCTTCACCACCAGAGTCCGCGAATCCGGAGACGCCGAGTGAAAACGTGGAAGTCGCGACGAAGTCCCGGGGGACGGAAAAATGGAAGGTGTTCGAGCGGTTCTTCGTGAAGGCAGGCATATCGCTTGTCGCGTAGATCTTTTCAGAATCGCGGACGACGAGATGCGCGACCACATACCGCGGATCTGGCGTCTCAAGGACGACGGTGAAGGCGAGAAGTCCGTTCGCTTCTTCGGTGACTCTGACGGTGAATTCCTTGGGATTGGCTTTGACGTAGTCCGCCGTGATGTCGCGATCAACCGACACCGCAAACGCCCAGGAAGTGATGGCGAAGAGGAATGCAACTGCGCAGAGAGAAGTGGTCTTCATGGAATTGGTCCTTGAGAAAGTTGGTAGTCGGAGGTGGTGACAGCGAGGGAGTTTACACGATCCAGCCGACATGGTCGGGCGAAGCCGAGCGACCGCTTGCCGGTCTTGTCGGTCGGCATCGGTCGGGCAGCAGTCGGTTGGAATTATGGTGAAACAAATCAGCGATCTGCTGCGAGACGGCTTCGACTCCCGAGTCGTTCCCGGCTCAGGACCTCTTCGTCGTTCCCGTCCGGTCCGCAACACGGGAGTGTCCTGGTCGAATCACCTCAAGCCCGAAGCCAGCGAACGAAAGCTCCACCTCGCCGAAGAAGTCGAACGCGGCGACCCCGCGACGTCTCGTCTCAACGCTGATTGGCGCGAGTGGGCAGAAGACTTGGTCTGGACGCTCATCAATTCCCCGGAGTTTCTGTTCGTGCCGTGAGGCTACGGCAACCAGCCAATATGAAGTACTTGAACTAAGCAATCGTCCGGATGCACTTCAAACAGGATTCCGATGTGTGACTCCAGCACGGCCCGAACGTGTTCGTCACGCGACTCACCCACGTCTTGGGGACGGCGTGCCAGATCGCTTTCGATGGCGTTGACGACTCGCGAGAATTCACCCGGATTGGGGACTGCCATCAAGAGTTCGCAGAGTGCGTTCTTGGACTCGTCCGTCCACACGACGGTGAATCTCATGGTGTGACGCCCAAAGACTTCCAAATCTCCGCCAATGTCCAACCACCCTTTTGGTGTCGCCGGCGCTGCAGCTCCTCCTCGGTGATATCCTCAAACATGGGGAGCTTGGTGAACTTGGCGGGCATGAAGATTCCTAACAATTCGCCGTTTTCGTTCAGAAGCTCCGAGCGATCTGTGAGGCCGGATAATGTGTCGCTGAGTTCACCTTTGACGACCACTTGGGTCATGATTGGTCTCCAAACTAAGAAACGTGTTCTTGCGACAGCAGTATTTCCGCGAGAGACGTCCTACTCAAGCCTGAATTGACGCTCAGCAGTCATCATCTTAGCCAATGCCGCTCGTGCAAGTCATTCAGTGACGCGCTGCCTTGCGGAGCGTCCGGAAATGAACCGTCGGTGGCCGCCTTGTCGCGCATGGTACGAAGGCGTTGGCATTCGGATTCGCGGAACGTGAAATCCATGTCTGAAAGCGGCACCTGGGCCTATTCAGTACGTCGTCGCGGCCGTGCCCAACCGATCTCCACGACCTTCACAAGCCGATCGTCGGGGCGAACGCTGAAGACGACTCCGACGGGCGGCTCAATCATGATTCGCAGGTTGGCCACGCGCGACTCGCCAGCGTGTTCGGGATCGGTCGCGAGACATACTTCGATCTGTTCGACGGCCCGGGTCAACGCGGCTCGGTCGTTCGCGGAGAGCCACATGCGGGTGAGTTCCAGTTCCGCATGCGGAGTCCAGCCGACGGTGCATTTCATCACCGTGACTCCAGCGTTTTCAGAATCTCGGCCAATGGACGTCCCTGAGGGCCTTCCGCCCGTCGCAACAACTCTTCGTCGGACACGGACGGTTGGAACTCCCAAGCATCGCGGCTTGCGGGCGTGAAATAGCCCAGGACTAATCCGGACTCGTCGACAAACTCGACGGTGGTCGAGAGATCACCCAATTTCCCGCGAAGTCCACGGTCAACAATGACTGTCGTCATGCGATACTCTCCTGTGTTTGGGCTGGCCGAGGTATTCTACGGTCAGGGTGCGTGAACCGAAAAGCATGAAATCAAGACCGATCCATGAGACTCGCCTCGCTCGCGTTCTTTCTGATTTTGGCCGGACTGCACCTGCGCGAACCCTCGGAGGAGACGTTCGCGAAGCCGCTGAGCATGTTTCGCGACGGGCCGTATCGAGCGTGGGGTTTCGCGTTGTTTGGCCTGTTAGCGTTCATCGGCTTGAATTGGATTTGGACGTTGATTCGGACACGCCGTGCGTCGGAATTGATCGCCGTGGTTCCCGTGCTGCCGCTGCTCGGATTCGTCGCGCTGACCGACTCGGGAAACCGCTGGCATCTGTTCGCCTCGTTCGTGTTGCTCGGCTGGATGCTGCTGTTCTTCGCTTTGAAGCTGTTGGAGGAAGAGAGCTGGTTGCTGTTTGCGCACTTGTTCATGCCGGTCGTGATCGCCTTGACGATCCAGTTACACAGCTTCGGCCTGTGGCAAAAGGCGTTGATCGCGTACTTCGTGCTCGCCATCAATGCGCATGACTTGCTCCGCCTCTGCGAGCACGACACGAAACCGCGCCGCAAACGCGCCTCGGTTTCCGAACTCGCTCGTCAGTACTACGAATCGAGACGCCGCAATCCGTTGCAACGTCAGACGGATGTGGAAGACACGTCGCTCAACGGCGATCAGGGCTAAGTTCGCTTTTCGCCGGATTGAATTGACGCGAATCAGTTCTGCTCGCGACGGCTGCGACAACGACGCTGGCGGCGGCTTGAAGAATGGACTGACGATTGGCAAGACCGACGAACTCGGCATGAAGATCGTCTCGCGTCCGGTCTCGATTCCACTTTTGGGACTTCGTGCTTGATTCGGATTTCGAGATTCGGATTTACGGAGTCGCCGCGCTACGCGTGCCCGCTGCGAGTGCGGATAGTACTTGGATCGCGGGCATTGGACAGGGCGACGTCGTAGGAGATGTCGCCGCGTTGGTAGAGGTCCAACAGTGCCGCGTCCATTGTCTGCATTTGGAATTTCTTGCCGGTCTGCATCTCGCTGACGATCTGGTGAAATTGATGATCGCGGATGTGGTTGCGAACGGCGGTCGTGGCGACGCAGACTTCGCAGGCCAGGACTTGGCGACTACCGTCGGCGCTCGGCAGCAGCTTCTGCGACACGATCGCCTGCAAGCTGTTGGCCAGTTGCACGGTGATCGAGTTTTGCTGCGCGGCGGGAAAGACGCTGTAGATGCGTTGGATCGTCTGCACGGAGTCGGGCGTATGTAGCGTGGCGAGCACCAGATGTCCGGTCTCCGCGGCGATCAAGGCGGTCTCGATGGTTTCTAGATCGCGCATCTCGCCAATGACGACGACGTCCGGGTCTTGACGCAGCACGTGGACCAAAGCGTTGCGAAACGTGGGGACGTCCGTCAGCACTTCCAACTGGATGACGATGCTGCGAATGTTCTCGTGGACGAACTCGACCGGGTCTTCGATGGTGATGATCTTGGCGCGGCGCTGCTGGTTGATGGCGTCGATCATGTAGTTCAGCGTGGTGGTTTTGCCGACGCCCGTCTGACCGGTGACCAAGATCAAGCCGGACGGCAGCCGAGTGAACTCGGCGAGAATCGGCGGCAATCCCAATTCGTCCGCCCGCCGAACGACGGTCTCGCACAAGCGAATCGCCATTTCGGGAATGCCCGAGCGGTGATAGACGCTGACGCGGAACCGGCCGATCTCGGGAAATTGCCGCGAGAAGCAAATCTGCCATTCGCGTTCCAGCGATTCCTTCTGTCGGTCATTGAGCAGCTCGGCCGTCACTCGGCGCAGCGATTCTTCGTCCAGTTCGTCGCCGGCGATCGGCCGCATTTCCCCATTGATCCGGAGCACTGGAGCGACGCCGTGGACCAAATGGATATCGCTGGCCTTCAGCCCGCGCGCGCCTTTCAGGATCTTGTCGAGCGTCCAACTCACCCAAAAATCCTCCGCCAAATTCGTTTCAGCGTCCAACCGCCTCCCTGCGCGAGTTTGGTCAACAGTTCGTGAGCCTCGCCGAACTGCGGACGCAGTTGCAGACAGCGTTGCAGGCTGATGCCGGCGGGCCTGAACATGCCCAGTTCATATTGGCACTGTCCGAAGATGAACCAAGCATAGGGTTGGTCGCCCGCTTTTTCCGTGGCGTCGCGGACTCGCGTCAGGCCGTGGCCGGGTTGGTTGTGATAGAGGTAGATGCGAGCGATCTCCAACGGAATCAGCCAGTCGGCGTCGAGCTGCACCGCTTTGTCGAAGCAATGCCGAGACGGGTCCAGCCCACTGGCGAGCATTGTCTCGCCGCGCACCAGCCAGCGATACGGCGATTGCCCGCGCTGCTTAATCGCTCCATCGCACATCGCCACCGCAGCTTCGGTGTCGCCGTCACGGCACATCGCCTGGGCCTGAGCGGCCAGCAATTCGCCATTGTTGGGAAACATCTCCAGAGCCTTGCGACTCCACAGTTCCGCTTCTTTGTGCTCGCCCAATTCGACCAGCATCTGGCACTGACCAAGCCACCCGACGACGAGCGATTTATCCGACTCCAAGGCGCGCGAGTAGTACCGCAGCGCGGCTTCGTACTGGCCGATGCGCCGCTCGCGATCTGCCTCCGTCAGCCAATCGGTTGGCTCGCGCTTCGCTTGACGCCACTCCGGTGGCAGGTCATCGGCCGGTTGCAATTCCAGTTTGTCAAATCGGGCCATTAGTACTACCCATCGCAAGTCGCAAGAGCACGGCGAGAAACCCGCTGCCTAGGTTACTCGACCGCACCCCATCGTGCCAAAGGCCACGTCTGCCAGATGACTTGGCCAACCACTCGGCTTCGATCCACGATCGCGATCCGCTGCTGGAGACTGAGCGGTGGTTGCACGGGAATCGCGGCCAGAACTCGACGACGCCGGGCGACCACGTCCGCTTCGGTCGGCTGAAGCACAACGACGCTGTTCGGGAGAACTTCGATGGATTCGGTGGCCGCAAGCATGCTCCCCGCCGACGGCTGCCAAGTCGCGGGCTGACCGCGAAACGACAGTTCATTGTGCTTCCATTCCATCCGCGTGGGACCGACCGCCAAGACGCGCCCCACCCATTCTCCGCGAATCGCATAGCCCGGCAAGGCGCGTGGCGGCTGGTACACAATGACGTCGCCGGCCTGAATGCCGATACCGCGTTCCAAGAGCACGACGTCGCCCCGCTGAAACCCGGCCATCGGCTGAAGCAGCTCCATTGGCCAGCCGAACCAATCCAGCAAACGATACATTGGCAGGCACACGAACAAGGCGACAATAGCGATCATAAAGAAGCCGCATTGCCAGCGCGTGCGGAGGTCGCGACGAGAGATGATTAACGCTGACAAGACGCTGGAAAAGTGGCTGGAGAACGCCAGTCCCAGACATAACGTGCTCACGGCGCTGCCAAGAAACAGGACGGTGGGAACCAGAAATAACACGTAACTGGCGAGATGCACGATCGCCAGCACTCGCCGCCCCGCGGCGTATTGCGGCCATCCCGGAATCAATGCCGTGTAGATCGGCACGTCAAACGCGACGCCCCGAATTCTCAGTACTTGTTCGACCAGCACGGCCAAGGCATTCGCCAGCCGAAACGGTGCCTCCGATAGTCTCCGGTGGCCGGAAATCTTCCGCCACTTTTTGGACCACCGACCCGCCCGCGGCGGATGCACGTCGATCGTGGCCGTCGCCAGCGTCAACGAACTGCCGCAGCGGACGCAACTGGTCAGGCCGGGCATGTTCTCGAATTGGCAGTTGACGCATTGCATGGTTTCGGAATCATCGCGTCCCCACTGGACTTGTCCCAATGACTTGTGGGACTTTGCACGACTCAGCGGCCGGTCGCGATGCAGAAAGTAGTGCAAAGTCCCGCGAGCCACCGAGGCGACCTCGGTGGGGTGATGTTCACCTTTGTGTCACCGCCGCGCGTGGACTTCGACTTGGCTGGTGATGTGACCTTCGGCTTCGTAGTACTCGGACGTCCGCTCTTGCGATTGGATTTGCCCGATGATCCGCGCGACCGCTTCCGCGATGCTGACGCACTTCGGACCTTTGATGCCCAACGTCCGCACGGTGACCTTTCCAGCGGGACTGATCTCAATTTCAATCTCTTCGGCCATGGTGTTCCTTTGGACTGCGGCGGCTTGACGCCGCTTTGGAATTTTGGAATCGCGGCAAAGCCGCTTTGGTTCGCGCTGTCTCTTTCCAAAGAAAGCGGCTCCGCCGCGATACGAAAGCGGCGTCAAGCCGCCGCACTCCAAATCAGCTCACATTTCGCACGCGAATCTTAACCGTGCGATCTTCCGTGACTTCTTCGTGGACGATTGGCATGTGACGTTGCTTCAACTCGGTGACAACTCGGTGATAGACGTACTGCTGCGTGACGACGCCCATTAGGTTCTCACCGATCTCGCGGAGCTGAGCCTTCGTGTGGCCGGCCCCTTCCATGCAGACCTTGAGCGCCCCGCGGGCGTCCCGCGAAAACGTCGCTTTGACGCCGTCCTTTTCAATCACCATCTCTTCGCCGGAGCCAGCGGCGTCCGCAAGAACTTCGCTGTTCTCGGCTTCGATCTCCGCGCGGTTGACGCCCGACGATCGCACCGAGCCGCGAGCCTGACCGGCTGCGCTCGCCGCCGCGCTCGCCAGAGAAAACCCCAGCGTCCCGGCCGCACCGATCACGGCAGCGGAGATCACGGACCAGTTCGCAATGATTAACGGAGTCACGATAAGAACGCTGCTCATGGCTGCTCCTCCCAAACACCAACAATCAAATCTCAATCTTCCTCCGCACCTCGTCCACCGTCTTCGTCGGCGTGACCGAGGCCGGGCGTGCTCGGCCGTTGGCCCATTCGCGCAGGCGAGTGAGGTCTTCGGACATGGTTTTCGACAGCGGGACCGATTCTTGCAACGTGCGGCAAACCGTTTCCGTGTCGAGGTCCATTTTCTGACTGAAGGCGTCAAACAGCGAGGCCACGATGACCTCTTCAATTTCCGCGCCACTGAAGCCTTCGCTCAGGCGGGCGAATTCGGCGACGTCGAATTTTTCCGGGTTGCGTCCACGGCGCTTGATGTGGATGCGAAACGCGTCGGTGCGTTCTTCTTCGTTCGGCAGATCGACGAAGAAGATTTCGTCCAAGCGGCCTTTGCGCAGCAGTTCCGGTGGCAGTTGGCTGATGTCATTGGCGGTCGCAATCACAAACACCGGCGACGTCTTTTCGGAAAGCCACGTCAGCAGCGTGCCGAACACGCGCGAAGAGGTGCCGCCGTCGTTCGATGCCGAACCGGCCGCTCCGGCGAATGCTTTGTCGATTTCGTCGATCCACAGAATCGCCGGCGCAACGCTCTCGGCCGTTTGAATCGCGCGCCGCATGTTCTCTTCGCTGGAACCGATCAAGCTGCTGAACAGCCGCCCGATGTCGAACCGCAAGAGCGGCAGCTTCCACATGGCCGAGACTGCTTTCGCGCACAGGCTCTTGCCGCAGCCTTGAACGCCGAGCAGCAAAACTCCCTTCGGCGCCGACAGGCCGAAACGCGTCGCTCGCTCGGAGAAAGCGATCGTCCGTTTCTGAAACCACTGCTTCAGATTCTTCAGCCCGGCGACGTGCCCAAAGCCCTCCTGAGTCTCGTAGTACTCCAACAGACCGCTCTTCTTGATGATCTGTTGCTTCTCGCTGAAGACGATGCCGATGTCGTCCGCGTCGATCTTACCATCCAGCACCAAGGTCTTCGCGAAGACGTTCTCCGCTTCCTTCAGCGTCAATCCGCGTGCGGCGTTGAGCAGTCGCTCTCGAGATTCTGGTTCGAGTGCGATCTTGACTTGCGGATTGTCTTTGACGTCTTCGATGATGCGATCCAACAACTGGCCGAAGTCGTCAGTCTGTGGCAGCCCGAATTCCAGCACCGTGACGTCTTTCATCAACTCAGGAGCGATTCGCAGTAACGGCGAGACGATGACGATCGACTTGTACGTATCGCGCAGGTGATAAGCCACGTCACGTAGCCGGCGCAGTACGCTCATGTTGCAGCGCTGGTCGTCGGTGAAGGGATGAAAGTCCTTGAAGAGGTAGATGGCCGGTTCGAGCTGTTCCATGACGGCGTCGAGCGCCGCGATCGGGTCGGTTGTGTTGTTCGCAGCCTTGGGTCGTGACGTATCGCTGCCCGCTCGAACGATACCTTGTGTCAGCGTCCAGGTGAAAAGCTTTTTATTGCGAGCTTCCGCGATCGCGCGCAGGCACCGTTCGACGCGCTCCTCTTCCCAACTGACGACGTAAATGATCGGATACCGCGCGCGGATCAAGACCTCCAGCTCTTCCTGAACGCTCAGACGCCGCTGCTTGTCGGACGCTTCCGGTTTCACGGCCGGACGTGGTTTCGCCGGTGCTGGCCCTGTCGTGGGACTCGCCGAATTTGTCATGTCGTGGGGACTCCCGTGATCGTTGCCTCCGCTGTTTGCTCGCCAATCGCAGCCGTGGCCCGCAAACCAACGGTAGGTCGGACGCCTACGTCCGACTGACCGGACGTCGGCGTCCGGTCTACGAGACTGCGCGCGTCGTGCTCACGCAAGAGATCCACTCGTGCCGCCAAACCATCATCCGCCCAACCCAGGTCCGCGAATAGCTCTAAAAGCTGGCCGGACGCCCCAAAAACGAACAGCCGCCCATCCGGTTGAATAGTAATTTCGCTGATTGCTGTTTCATCAGCGGCTTGGATTTTGGACTTGGACATGAAACGATCATCGAATGACGGCAAGATTGGCCTGAGGAAATGATCGGCGACGGATAGCGAGGTTATCGTGCGACGACGAAGCGTCAACACCAAAGGCACGCCAGCGGCAGTATCAATTGTGCCGGCTGGTATCGGTGCGATCTCCATTCGATCGTGAAAGCGATGTCACATATCGCTGAACGAGATTATCGGGATTGAGACGCGCCGCGTTGCCGTTACTGCACGAGATTCAGATTCATCTGTCTCGCCAACATCCATGCTTGCTGGCTTTCGCTCCGAGAAAGCACACGATTCAAGCTCTCGTCACGGGCTGCCTGCCACTTCGGCAAATAGCCGTCCCGTAGGCTGAATTTGGTGCCTGGCAGTTTGTCTTGCATCCACCGAAAGATCGGAACCGCACAGCATTCCCAATGTCCCGGCAGCAAGAGATGTCGCACGATCAAATCACCGCGCACCGCCGCCCAGGACAGATTCGGCGTGACCTTCTCCAGGTATCCGTCGACTCCCGCGATCCGCCGAGCACACTCGTCGTTGCCAAACTTCAAATCGGCCACGTACACCGAGACGATTCCGTCGAGCAGCTCAAACGCTTCGCGAGTCCCATGAA
>CAZPUJ010000027.1:0-2578 GCA_964589725.1 uncultured Planctomycetaceae bacterium | reverse complement strand
GTCGTCCAACAGCGGCCGACCTTCGATGAACTCCATCGCGATGAAATACGTGCCCGCCTCGACGCCGCTGTCGTACACGCGGCAGATGTTCGCGTGATTCAAGTTGGCCGCCGCCTTGGCCTCGCGCAGCAGTCGCTGAGCCACTTCAGCTTCTTCGTCTCGTGAGAATCCCGGCACCTTGAGCGCCACGGGGCGGTCGAGCTGCGTGTCCCATGCCCAATAGACCGCCCCCATCGCGCCACGCCCCAGCAGTCGTTCAACACGAAATCGCCCGAACTGTTTGGGCAATGTGACAAAGGGGACGGATGGGACCGATGCGGAATCCGTCGCTCCGCGCGGAGGAATTGTCTCGGCACTCCGCAACGATTGATCGGCTCGCTGGTCCATGAGCAATCCTTTTGGAATGCGGTCACTTTACTCCCTCTCCCACGCATCGGGGGAGAGGGCCGGGGTGAGGGGGGATGTCTTCGAATTCCGTTTGACCGTTCGGCCCCCTCACCCTAACCCTTTCCCCCGCGGCGGGGGAGAGGGAACCAACTGCACGCACGATGCGGGCATCTTTCAAGGAAAGACATCAACAGAAGGAATGGCTCAAGCGAAGACTTGCGTTACTGGTTGTCCATCGGCGATCCGCCACGGACGGCCTGTCAGATCGTGGACTTCAGTGGCAGGGTTGATGCCAAATCGCCAGAAGATCGTCGCGGCGAGATCGGCGGGAGTGACGGGATCGGTGGCGGGATAGGCTCCGATGCGGTCGCTCGAGCCATGGATGAATCCTCCCTTCACGCCGCCACCGGCCAGCAGCACGGTGTAGCAGTCGGGCCAATGGTCGCGGCCGCCGGAGCCGTTGATCTGCGGAGTGCGGCCGAATTCGCCCATCGCCACGACCAACGTGGAATCGAGCAGCCCGCGTTGGTCCAAGTCCTCAATCAATGCCGAGAGTGACTGGTCCGCCAGCGGCAGCAGATGATTCTTGTGCTGATTGAAGACTTGAAAGTGAGCGTCCCAGTTCTGCCCCTGCTGCCGGCAATCGTAAACGTTGACGAAGGGAATTCCCGCCTCGACCAGTCGTCGCGCCAACAGCAGATTCTGGCCGCGCATCTGCCGAGCGTACGCCAGCTCCGCTCCGTTCCCGCCGCCGCCCCCCGCACCGACCGCCAGCGGAGCCGGACCGAAGCCGTATCGTTCGCGCACCGCGGCCGGTTCCTGATTCAAATCGAGCGCCCGGTGCAAAGCGGCTGAATCAAGCAATCGATACGCTCGGTCGTAGAACCGACGCAGTTGACCAAGTGCGGGTGTCGTCTTCTCGGGGATGGCCCAAGCGGTGTCCAACGCATCGAGCAATCGCCGGCGTTCAGCAAGTTGTCCAGGCAGCGAACCGTCCGATCGGGTCAACGCGCCGGCTTGATAAATTCGCGTTTCGGGATCGACCGTGACTTGCAGCGGATCGAAGTTGGTCCCCAGGAATCCGCCGCCTTGGCACGGCGTGTCAACAACGTTGTGAAACACAAACGGCAACGCCGCGTGCGAAACATCCAAGTCACGTTCGCGACGCAGGTGGCTGAGTGTCGCTCCGAAACACGGAAAAAACTGCTTGATGGGCGCGAACTCCTCGCGGTCTCCTTGTGGCGACTGACGTCCCGTGAGAGCTTCGGTCGAGGCCGAGTCATGCAGTCTGTTCGTGTGGTGCATTCCGCGGATCAGCGTCACCTTGTGCATCAGCTTCGCCATGCGCGGCAGATGCTCGCAGACGTGAAGGCCAGGCACCGACGTCGCGATCGGTTGAAACTCGCCGCGCACTTCGGCGGGAGCGTTCGGTTTCAAGTCATACGTATCGAGATGACTCGGCCCGCCGTAGTAGAAGACAAGGATGCAGGACCGAATCCGCGACGTGGTGGTCGCAGAAACGGCCAACTCTGCCATTGCGGATTCGGCGCGCAGGAGTCCGCTCAACGTCAGTCCCAGGCAGCCGCGTCCGGCCCCGTCCAAGAGCTGACGACGAGTGGCAAGTAGTGGTTTCGAAACCGGCACACTAGCCCGACGTGCAAGTCTTGATGTTGCGCTGTTTGTCAGCCCCGGCAGGGGCGAAAGGTAATAGCCCACGGCGTAAGCCGTGGGTTTGCGACAACACGAATCCGCAGAGCCCCGGAGGGGCGACAGAGTTTTTGACATCGATTCTTTCGCCCCTCCGGGGCTTTGGTTGTTTCATATGGCTCAAATCCCAGGGCTCTCGCCCTGGGCTACTATCTTCCGCCCCTCACGGGGCTAAAAAGCGCAACTTCATAACTTGAAGTCGAGCTAGTTTTGAAACAGCTTCCAGGTGACTCGCGATTTTGCGTTCGTCGAATTTCATCACGCCAGCACCTCTTGGACGACCTGCCCATGCACGTCGGTCAGGCGGAAGTCGCGACCAGCGTAGCGGTAGGTCAGTTGTTCGTGATCGAAGCCCAGCAGATGGAGAATCGTAGCGTGGAGATCGTGGATGTGGACGCGGTTTTCCACGGCATTCCAGCCGAGTTCGTCCGTGGCTCCGTGGATGTAGCCTCCTTTGACACCGCCGCCGGCCAGGCACATCGAG
>CAZPUJ010000026.1:0-19963 GCA_964589725.1 uncultured Planctomycetaceae bacterium | reverse complement strand
CACTGCAAACATTTGAAATCTTTGCGTGACGCGAAGGTTATTCAGCCACGGATGAAACACAGATGAAACACGGATTTGCGATCACTTCCCAAGGGAGCGCCACAGCCGTCACCGCTTGGCTCTCGTTCGTGTTGTTTTTTTTGATCCGTGTTCCATCAGTGTTTCATCCGTGGCCAGAATCTCTCGGGTTGCGGGCACCAGTCCGCGCCAAGACGTCGCTCGGCCGAACCTCACCGCGCGAGCCGCCGCGCGTGGCGTTCGGGCATCACCAGGAAATCGTGACGGCGTTGTGCATCGGAGAGGGTTCGGACAGGCGGGTCTGCGGTCCAACGAGTGGCACGGTTGGGAGACCGTGCCACAACAGCGGCGGGGTCGGGAGACCCGCGCCGAGTGCGGAATGGGAATGGCAGCCGCGATCACTTGCCCGGCATTCCGTCCCATTCGATTTGGAGCTCCGGCAAGGCGGCCCTGAGCTTTTTCACGCCAGCCTCGGTGACCTTTGTGTTCTTGACGTTCAAGGAAACGAGCTTCGGGTAGCCGGCCAGATCGGCCAGCCCCGCATCGCTCACCTGGGTATTGTCCAGATAAAGTCTCGTGAGATTCTTCCACTCCTTGAAGTGGGCTAGCCCCGCATCGCTCACTTTTGTTTCGCGCAGCTCTAAACTCGTGAGATTGTCGCAATCCTTGAAATGCGCCAGGCCATCGTCGGTCATGTGCGGCGTACCGCCCAGATCAAGATGCGTCAGCTTCTTGCAATCCTTGAAGCAGGCGAGCCCTGCATCGCGCACGTAGGTATCTGCCAGACAAAGGAACGTGAGATCCTTGCAATCCTTAAAGTTGGCCAGCCCCACATCGCTTACCTGGGTCAAGCGCAGATTAAGCTGCGTGAGGTGCTTGAGATTCTTGAACTGGGCCAGGCCGGCATCACTTAGCTTCACGCCGCTTAGGTGAAGTTGCGTTAAGTTCTGGCAATCCTTGAAGTGGGCTATGCCCGCGTCGGTCACTTGGGTCGAGGACAGAACAACGACCGTGAGGTTCTTGCAATCCTGGAAGTGGGCCAGGCCGGAATCGCTCACCAGTGTCTGTTGCAGATTAAGCGCCGTGAGGTTCTTGCAATTCTTGAAGTGGGCCAGCCCCGCATCGCTGGCCTGCGTTACGGCCAGAACAAGAGTCGTGAGGTTCTTGCAATCCTTGAAGTGAGCCAGCCCCGCATCGCTCACCTTCGGGCTGCTGTTCAAATCCACGACCGTGAGTTCAAACGCCTCCTGGGGCAGATCGGCGACAGCGGCGGCCGGGCGTTCCTGAGCGTTCTCCTGGATACTGATGGTGCCGCCGATCGACAGCACCCACTCGGCGGCGCGGCGGTCGGGATCGGCGGAGAGCGGCTCGATCACGCCGCCGTCCCATTCGATCTGGCAACGCGGCAACGCGACCGAGAGCTTCTTCACCCCAGCCTCGGTCACCTTCGTCTTTGTGACGTTCACGGAAGCGAGCTTCGGACAGCCGGCGAGGCGTTCCAGTCCCGCATCGCTCACATGGGTACCGACCAGAGAAAGCTGCGTGAGGTTCTTGCAATCCTGGAAGTGGGCCAGCCCCGCATCGCTCACCTGGATACCAACCAGAGAAAGCTGCGTGAGGTTCTGGCAATCTTTGAAGTGGGCCAGCCCGACGTCGGTTACCTTTGTATTGTTCAGATAAAGGCTCGTGAGGTTCATGTAATCCTTGAAGTGGGCCATCCCCGCATCACTCACCTTCGTGCCGTCCAGATGGAGGGTCGTGAGGTTCTTGCAATCCTTGAAGTGCGCCAGGCCCGCATCGCTGACCTGGTTATTGCTCAGAGCAAGGTGCGTGAGGTTCTTGCAATCCTTGAAGTGGGCCAGCCCCGCATCGCTCACCTTGGTCTGGTCCAGATGAAGGTAGGTCAAGTTTTTGCAATCCTGGAAGTGGACCAGCCCCACATCGCTCACCTTGGTACCGGACAGTGCAAGGAGCGTGAGCTTCTGGCAATCCTTAAAGTAAACTAGGCCTGCATCGCTGACCTGTGAACCGCCCAGATAAAGCTGCATGAGTTTCGGGTTCTCTCTGAAGTGGGCCAGCCCCACATCGCTGACCTGTGTGTGGGACAGCGCCAGGTGAAAGAGGTTCTTGCAGTCTTTGAAGTATTCCAGTCCCGCATCGCTCACCTGGGTAACGCTCAAATCAAGGGCGATGAGGTTCTTGCAATCCTTGAAGACGGCCAGCCCTGGATCGCTCACCTTTGGGCTATGCCCCAAACCCACGCGCGTGAGTTCAAACGCTCCGCGGGGCAGATCGTCGGCAGCCGCAATCGGCCGTTCCTGACCGTACTCATGGATACTGATCTTGCCGCCGATCGACAGCACCCACTCGGCCGCGCGGCGGTCGGCGTTCTGTGGCGAGGAGCGGCGATCCGTCACAGCGGGCTGCGTCTGGGACTTGGGCAATTCTTTGTGGCCGAGCAATGTCTTTCCCTGCATCACGCGAACTCGGCGGCCGACCCGCTCGACTTTGATCGGGACCGATTCGCCTTTCGCGACGGAAAGCTCTTTCGTGTCGAACGTCGTCTCGCCGATCTGAACGTGCAACACATGCTCGCCGATCGGGAGTTTGAGCGTTTCCGTCGTCTTGCCGCGCAGCGTTCGGCCGGTCTCGCCCAGCGTGACTTCGATTTGATCGTCGGTGATCTCGATGGGCACGGTGCCGGTTGGAGTCCGAAACATCCACCAAGCTCCGAGCAGCAACAACACGCCGCCGACACTCGCCAACAGCGTGTTTCGGCTTCGCAATGCCTGGCCGCGCGCCCGCCGCATCCGCTCGCTCGCGAGCGTCATCTCCGTCTGCGGATCAGTGCCGACACCATTCGCCGACAAGTAGATCGTCTCGTCAGTCCCGCTCACCGGCAGCACGGCCGTCCCGTGCGGACTCGCTGAGGTCGCGCTCGGCACCTGACTCCCCTCGTCCCCGCTGATTTCCCGCAGGAACCGTTGCAGTTCATTGATGCTGGCCGATTCGCCGCTGGCCGCTCCACTGGGTGCGGGGTCAGGAGACCCGCGCACAACAGACGTCACTGACTCACCCGCGCGGCAGCGTTCCAGGTCCGCGATGACTTCGGTCATCGACTGGTAACGATCCCCCGGCCGCTTGGCGATCATCTTGTGGAAGACCGAGTCGAGTGCGACGAGCGTCTCGGCGAGCGTCTCGGCGAGCGGGGGGCGTAAGCCCCCCGGTGCATTCGTGGCGCCGTCATGCGAAGAACCGGGGGGCTGACGCCCCCCGCTCGCCAGTTCATTGAGCAACGACGGCAGCGGCGCTTCGCGATGCGCCAGCAGCTTCTTCATCATCGTCTCGCCGCCGTACACGACATGCCCGGTCAGCAAGTAGTACAGCGAGCAACCCAAGCTGTAGATATCCGCCCGCGCGTCGGCGTGCCGAGTGTCCTCGGCCTGCTCCGGCGACATGTAATCGACCGTCCCCATGATCGTGCCGGATTGAGTCAGCCCTGCTCCCGAGACGCCGGCCGCGTCCGACAAGCCGCTCTCCAGCCGTGCCAGTCCCATGTCCAGAATCTTCACCGTCCCATGCTTGTCGAGCAGCAAGTTCGCCGGCTTGATGTCACGATGAATCACATGCTCGGCGTGCGCGTGAGCCAGCCCACGCGCCGCTTGAGTCACACACTCAATCGCCTGCTCGACCGACAGCGGCCCATGCTTCTTGACCAACTGCGACAGGTCGTCCCCTTCGACGTACTCCATCACGAGGAAGTGCGTCCCCTTGGCTTCGTCGGCATCGAACGCCGTGACGATGTTCGGATGCGTGAGCTTCGCCACCGCTTCGACTTCGCGATGAAATCGCTTCACCGCGTCGGCCGATTTCATCGCCGGCCCCATCATCACCTTGAGCGCGACGACTCGTTTCATCCGCTTATGCGCGGCCTTGAGCACCATCCCCATGCCACCCTGGCCGAGCTTGTCGAGAATGATGTAGTTCCCCAACGTCAGCGACTTCCCTTTGCCGGCGCAAAGCTGCTCGGCCTGAAACTTGGTCAGCCGCTTCTGCTTGACCAACTCGCGAGCGAATTGCTCGCCGTCCAACGCTGGCTGGTCGGCGGGCCATTCGTCAATGACCTCGCGCGTCTCGGCCTCGGTGAGCAAGCTGGATTCGACAATCCGGCCGACCAAGTCTTTAAGAGATATCGCCATCGTGACACCGTCTTAACAATTTCAATGACGGTCGCAAAGTGGCAACTCAAAGCAGGCCGGCGACGAAGGCAACGACGTGTTGACCGATGCCACGATCCGCGATCAACATCGCTGCTTGAAAAGCGGCGGACCCAGAGGGTGCCCCGGTCGCCGCAGTCCAAAGGCCTTTAGGCGAGCGGCAAGAATTGATTTACCCAAAGTAGCCGTGGCACTCCGTGACACGACGTCTCCCGCCACGGAGTGTCGGGGCTACTATCTCCTGCCGCTCGCTTTAACGCGCCATCTTTGTCGTTCGCCCCATTTACAGAAAGTCGCTCCGCGTCAAATCCAAAGCTCCGTCAAGCCGGAACAGTCCAAAGTCAGTCGTTCGACTGCATGAGTTTGTCTTGGCCCCCTGCCAGCTTGCCTGGCTGGAGCCGAAGATTGACAAGCTAAGACACCGCCTCCTTTCCTCGCCTCCCCTTTCTTCCTCCCCTTGCCGCCAAAGGCGGCAAGGGGAGGCAGAAAGGGGGCGATGGGGTGGGTTGCTTGCTAGCTCACCAGTCTCGTTCACCAACCAGACAAGCTGGCTGGTGTCAACTCATACAGTCGAAGTCGTGAGAAATCCCGCTCCGCTCGCTGTCCGCTTCGCTGATCTTGATTGGCTACGACTCGCTCTTGGTTGCGGCTAACATGTCGCGTTGTTGTCTTGGCATTCGATCCGCATGCCAAAGCCCTATTCGGCATCGACGCCGCCGGCAAGATTTCGCGTGTCCAAGTCACGTCGAATTAGTAAACTACCGCGTTGGACGGTTGGCCAAGCTGTCCCGATAAATTGGCCACGTCGTCAGCAACGTAGCTAATTCGACTGTATGAGTTGACCCCAGTTCGACTGTATGAGTTGACCCCAGCCAGCTTGTCTGGCTGGTGAACGAGATTGGTGAGCTAGCAAGCAAGCCTCCCCATCGCTCCCTTTCTTCCTCCGCTTGCCGCCTTTGGCGGCAAGCGGAGGAAGAAAGGGGAGGCGAGGAAAGGAGGCGGTGTCTTAGCTTGTCAATCTTCGGCTCCAGCCAGGCAAGCTGGCAGGGGGCCAAGACAAACTCATGCAGTCGAAGTAGCTATTTCGTTCCGCGAGACGAAACTCCACGACGTAGAGCATGATGGCGACGTGGAGTTTTGGAGGTTCAGGCATGACGACTGTCATCAACGATCGTGAGACGGAACGGCGAATGATTGCGCGCCGCCGCCGCTTGGGACACGACAAGTTCGACGAAGTCTGGAACGGGGTGTACGTCATGTCGCCGGTGGCCAACGATGAACATCAAGACGTTGTCTGTGTGCTGAGCACGCTGTTATGTCTGGTCATTCAGTGGCCGGGGCTGGGAGTTGTTCGCCCCGGCGCCAATGTCAGCGACCGTCACCAGCGATGGGAGAAGAATTTTCGCTGCCCGGATATCGCCGTGTTCCTGAACGACACGGCCGCCATCAATTGCAGCACCCATTGGCTGGGTGGCCCAGATTTCGCCGTCGAAGTCGCAAGTCGGGGTGAGCGGGTCGCGCGGAAGCTCCGCTTCTATGCCAAGGTGCAAACGCGCGAGTTGCTGATCGTCGAGCGTTATCCGTGGTGTTTGAAGCTCTATCGTCTGGAAGATGGTGAACTGCGTTTGGCCGGTGATTCGACGGTCGGATCGGAGACGTGGCTTGCGTCGCTGGTCTTGCCGCTGTCGTTCCGTTTGATCGAAGGCGTCAAGCGGCCGCGACTGGAAGTCCGGCATTCCGATGGCCAGCAATCGTGGATGGTGTGACCCATGACCTCGCGGCGAACCCATCTCTGGCTGCTGATACTGGCGACGGCGATCGCCTGCCAAGCCGGAAGTGTCTCGACCGCGCATGCCAGTTGCGGTGACTATTTGATTGGCCATCATCATGGCCACGCGCGGTTGATGCGTGTGGCGGAATCTTCGTTCGCGTCGGAGCAGGGCGAGTGGCCGTTCGACGCTGCATCACTTCGAACTGGGGCGTGGTCTCCGGACGGGGAGCGAGTCGCCATCGCCCCGCAGAGCGGCGTGGTGCGACTGTGGACCGCGAAGGACGGTCAGCCGGAAGATACATTAGGCGCGGCCAGCTAAGGGCGCTCGGTCCTGTTCTCCGCAGGCGGCCAGCGGCTCAGTTTGACTCCCGAGTTGGCGAATAGTCTGCTGTACGTCGTTGAAGCGGAAGACCGCTCGTGGCGCACGCTGACCGTCGCCGAGTTCGATGAATTGGCTCAGCAAGCCACGACGAAATAATTCCCGTGATCCTCGCGGAAGGATGGCATGACTCGCTGGATTTTGTGTCTCTGCCTGTTCGCCCTGTCGCCGACAGTGATAGTGTCTGTGTCTGTCGCCGATGAACCGCCGCGCGTCTTGAAGCCGATCGGTCATCTGCCTGAATCGATCCGCGAAGCCTCCGGACTGTGCAAGAGCCGACAGCATGCGGGAGTTTTTTGGACGCACTCCGATTCCGGCAATCCGCCGCTGCTATTCGCGATCACGCGCGCTGGGAAGCTGTTGGCGACATATCGAGTGCGCGGCACGCTCAACCTGGATTGGGAATCCATCGAGACCGACGACCAGGGACGACTGTACTTGGCTGATGTCGGCAATCACTTTCCGGGCGGACCGCTGAAAGTCCGCTGGATCGACATCGTGAAAGAACCCGACCCGCGCGCCGTGCCAGCCAATCCCCAGCCGAACGATGCGATCTCCCGCGAAGAGAACAAACTGTTGGAGGTCGACGTTGAACGCCGAGTCCATTTCGCGTTTCCCGATAAGGCGTTCGACGTCGAAGCAGTTGTCTCGACGAAGGACCAACTGTTTCTGTTCGCGAAAGTTCGCGAGGGGGCCGCACCGATCTTCTCGCTGCCGTTAACGAATGAAAACTCGACCAAGACGCCTGGAGTGGCGAAGTCCCGTGGTGCGATCGAACTCAAACCACTCGCCGAGCGTCTGCAGGCTCGTCGCATCACCGGTGCGGCGTTGTCGCCGCAGGAGGACCGCTTAGCCGTGTGCAGCGAGGACTATGTTCGCGTGATCGAATTGACCAAAAACGACTCGTGGCAGAAGCTGGACGAATGCCCGTCGCGCGTGATCCGCTTTGCGCCGACTCAAGTTGAAGGCTGCGAATGGGACGGCGATGACCTGCTGCTCGTCAGCGAAGACCGCGATGTGTATTCGATCACGATTCCGCGAAAGTAGCGGTTCGAAGCCGACTTTCCCCACGGCTGGCTAATTCGTCTTCTCGCGTGATCTGTAGCCCCGGCCCTTGTGGCCGGTTTGATTTGAATTCGTCCGAAGAGAAGCAGAAGTCTCATCCCTCAGGCCACAAGGGCCTTGGCTACAGGTTCCGTAGATTCAAGAATTAGGCGGCCGTGTGGGGAAGGCTGTGATCGCTGGCGTTTCACAACGTCACTTCGCCATCATGCCGCACCGTTTTCGAATGTTTTCCAGCTTCCCCCAGTGAGGTTTCCATGTTGAACTGCGTCTCGCGAATCGTTGACTGGCTGTTGTGTGTCTTTGTTTTTGGAACCATGCTCACCGTCACCGTTCAGGCCGAGAACTGGCCCGGCTGGCGCGGGCCGCGTGGCGACGGTTCCAGCGAGGAAACTTCAGTCCCGGTGACTTGGAGTGAGACCGAACACATCGCGTGGAAGACGAAGATTCCCAACGGTGGGCATTCGTCGCCAATCGTGTTCGCCAATCGCGTGTTTCTCGCAGGAGCGAACACCGAGTCGCCCAGCCGCGTGCTGATGTGCCTCGACTTCGCGACCGGCAAGCTGTTGTGGGAGAAAGTCGTCGTCGAGACGTCGCTGGAGAAGAAGCATCACCTCAACAGTTGGGCGAGCGGCACGCCGGTTACGGACGGCGAGAAGGTCTATGTTTCGTTCCTCGACCAGCACGAGATGCTCGTCGCGGCGTATGACTTCGACGGCCAGGAACAGTGGACGTCCCGGCCCGGTGTGTTCAAATCGGTCCACGGGTTCTGTTCGTGTCCGGTGGTGTTCAAGGATCTGTTGATCGTCAACGGCGATCACGACGGCGAGTCGTACCTCACGGCCTTGAAGCGGACGACCGGCGAAACTGTGTGGAAGACGCCTCGCGAGTACAAGACTCGCAGCTACTGCACACCGATCATTCGCGAGATCGACGGCCGCACGCAGATGATGTTGTCGGGTAGCAAGTGCGTCGCCAGTTACGACCCGCACACCGGCAAGCAACTGTGGATGCTCGACGGCCCGACCGAGCAGTTCGTGGCCTCGCTGGTCTACAATAAGGGGCTAATCTTCATGACCGGCGGTTTCCCCGATCATCACGTCATGGCCATCGACCCGCGCGGCAGCGGCAAGATCACGGAAGCGTCGCACGTGAAGTGGCACTACACGAAGGCCGATGCTTATGTCCCGTCACCGATCGCGTGTGGCGATTATTTCCTGATCGTTTCGGACGGCGGCGTCGGCACCTGCTACGACGGGGTGTCGGGCAAGATTCTTTGGCAGCAACGAATCGGCACGCACTACAGCGCGTCGCTGGTGACGGCCAACGGCCTCGTCTATTTCCTGGACGATCACGGCCTGATGAAAGTCATCAAGCCCGGCCCGACTCTGGAAGTCGTCGCCGAGAATAAGCTGTCCGAAGACACGTTCGCCTCGCCAGCGATCAGCCATGGCCGAATATTGATTCGCGGAACGGACTCGCTGTACTGCATTCAGGCGTTTCCGGATCAGAAGATTCGCTGACCTTGCGGTGGCTCTGGAATCCGCGCTTGCCGGTTTTGTGCGCGGGGCCGTAACATCTGGCCTCCTTGCCATTCGAAACGCCAGCTTGGCGTGGGCCGATCTTTCCCGTCCCGTCCCGTCTTGAGGCGATCGCATGAACAACCGGAATGATGCACATGACAGTTTTCAGCTTCAATGGCACGGCAACGTCGTGGTCGTGATTCCCTCGGCCAGTGTCCAGGACATCCGCTGGGATCTGATCGAGCCGGCTGCGGCGATCATCTTCGGACCTCTTAAGGAACAAGCGGTGCCGATCGTGGTCTTCGATCTCGGTGAGTTGTCGTACTTTGGCTCGGTATTTCTCGCGTTGCTGTTGCGTTGCCACAAGCTGGTCAAGACGCGCGGCGGCGAGCTGGTCTTGTGCGGCCCGAGCGAGACGGCTCGCGAGTTGCTGCGTGTCACCTCGCTTGACACCTTGTGGGCAATCTACGATTCCCGCGACGAAGCTGTCGCCGCGATGGCCGTCTGAATGCCGGAAAGATGACAGAAAGTTGGAGCGATGACGGATCATCCGCAACCTGAGTCGAAACTCGATCCGCTGGCGACGCAGACGTTCGTGCCTCAGCCGGACTCGTCGTTTCTGATGGCAGACGAGATCCCCGTCAGTCTGCCGGAAGAAGAGGGGCTGGACGAACCTACGCGGAAGCGGCCGCCGGTGACAGTCGAGTCGCTCGTGGACGAGATCAAACAAACGGCCGACAAGCTGTTGCGAGACAACGCGGCTCTCGGCGACATCAAGATCCTGGCGCGAGTGCTCAAGGAGTTGCGATACGCCTTCAAAGTCTTCACGCCATATCGGCAACATCGCAAGGTGACAGTTTTCGGCTCCGCGCGGTTGCCGTCGCACCATCCGTCGTATCAGCAGTCGGTCGAATTCGGTCGCCGCATGGCCGAACTGGGTTGGATGGTTCTCACCGGCGCGGGGGGTGGCATCATGGAGGGTGCGCACGTCGGTGCCGGCCGTGAGATGGCAATGGGCGTCAACATCATGCTGCCGTTCGAGCAGGAGGCGAACCCCGTCATCCTCAACGACCCCAAGCTCATCAACCTGAAATACTTTTTCACGCGCAAGCTGCTGTTCGTGAAAGAGGTCGGGGCCGTCGTCCTGTTTCCCGGTGGCTTCGGCACTCAGGACGAAGGCTTCGAAACGCTGACACTGGTGCAGACCGGCAAGCACGAGCTCATGCCGATCGTCTGCATCGACGAAGCCGGCGGCGACTATTGGGAGTCGTGGCTGAAGTTTCTCAACGACAAGCTGCTCGCCACCGAATTGATCTCGCTCGAAGATTTGTCGCTGGTGAAAGTCACCGAGAGCGTCGACGAAGCGGTCGCCGAGATTCTGAACTTTTACCGCGTTTATCACAGCATGCGGTTCGTCCGCGGCAAGCTGGTGTTGCGATTGCAGCGCGACATCAGTGATGACTTGCTCGCACGATTGAATGCCGAGTTCGCCGACCTGCTCGAATCGGGACGAATCGAACGCACCGCCCCTCTCCGCGTGGAGCAAGACGAACCCGACCTAATGTCCTTGCCGAGACTCGCTCTGCAATTCGACCGCAAGAAAGTCGGCCGCTTGCGACAGTTGGTGGATGCCATCAATCACGAGGGCTGACCTCGTCGTCTCCCCGTGGTCCTCGTTCCCAAGCTCCGCTTGGGAATGCCGTGATCGAATCTCTGCTTCGCGAAGCGGAGCTTCGTGGAATACGTTCCCAAGCGGAGCTTGGGAACGAGCGAAGGATCAGGCCGGGACGTCCCGAATCAATACGGCCTGGACGGGGGCAAGTGACGCGACGCCGACCTCACGTCGTTGTCGCGCCCTTGCCGGTGAAACGCCAGCGGGCGCAGCCGGCGGCGCCGATGAAACCCGCGTCGCCACCGAGCGAAGCGTAGTCGATACGCGTTTGCGCAGCCGGGATCGGGAAGGCTCGGGCTTTGACTTCGTCTTTGAGTCGCTGCAAGAAACGGCGCCCGAGCGGCGTCTCGTTGCGGCCGAAGGTCATCGCGCCACCGATCAAGATCACGCTGGGATCGATGGTATGCATCATGGTCACGGTTCCGACGCCCAGCACTCGCGCGGTTTCGAGCACCAATTCTTCAGCGAGCGCGTCGCCCGCTTCGGCGGCATCAGCGATCACTCGGGCGCTCAATTCCTGTCCGGCGGCGAGCTGCGCGCACAGCGACGATTGGCGACCGGCGGCGAGCGACTCGCGGCAGCGTTTCACCAGTGCGGTTGCGCTGCAATACGCTTCCAGCGTGCCGAAATGGCCATCCACGTTTTCTCGTCCGCCATCCATCTGCACGATAATGTGGCCGCTCTCGCCTCCGTGCGAATGCTGTCCCTCGATGATGACATCGTGAATGATGATGCCGCAGCCGACGCCCGTGCCGAGCGTCCACATCACCAGGCTCGGCGCATCATGAGCAGTGCCGACCCAGAACTCTCCATACGCTGCGGCATCGGCGTCGTTTTTTAGAACGGTCGGTTTTGAAAAGCTGTCGGCGATGATCTGGCGGATCGGCAGGTAATGCCACGTCGGCAGGTTGCCCGGTTCGAGTAACTTGCCAGCCGGAATATCCATCGTGCCCGGTGTGGCGAGGCCGATCGAATGAATGTCATTCATCGTCAGGCCGCTGTGCGTCACGGCGTCGTGAATCGCTCGTTTGATGTTCGCGACACCGATCTCGACCGGCTGGCGAGCTTCCGTCGGCACGCTGCATTTAGAGAACGGCCGACCGAGATCGTCGACGACTCCCGCCTTGATGTTCGTCCCGCCGACATCGACGCCGATGAAGAAAGGGCCTTGGGAACCAGATTGAGCCGTCGTCATCACAGAGATCCTTGGTGCTCGTTCGGCACATAAACCCAAACGCGACCGGAGTATAGACGTCGTGCTTCGAGGTCGGAAGAACCCGCGAAGCGGATTGGGCGAGGGGTCAGGTGTTCTGATTTCTGTTTTGGCGTCACAAACGGAGTCTAGCGTGGTTTGGAGTTTGATTTGCGATGGAAATAACGGCTCTTCAACGGCCAAAACAGAAATCAGAACACCTGACCCCGGCGTGCAACGTGCGTCGTGCGCCCAAGAAGAATGGCGTCGCACGTCACGAATTGACCCATTCCGGCGATTTGGCCTACAAGTCCGCCTCGCGTCCGGAAACCAGGGAGGGGATCGCCACTGTGAAGCTCGCGCCAGCCACCAAGTTGCTCTCGTCGAGTTTGTTAGTCGTTGTGATCGGCGCGGCGGTGTGGCAGTTTCAACATCATCCGGTCTCGCCGCACGAACCGTTGATGCTCCGACAAATCTCCACGGCAACCGCATCGAAATATGAACGACTCGTACCGGCCGATCAACTCCCGCTACGAGTCGCCACATTCAACATTCATGGCGGCAAAGGACGCGATGGCCGACGAGACCTCGACCGGACGGCTGAGTGCCTTGAAGAACTCGACTTCGTCGGATTGAACGAGGTTCGCAGCGATTGGTTTGCATGGCGGCCGGACCAAGCACACGAACTGGGCCGTCGATTGAACATGGCATCGGCGTTTGCACCGACGGAGCAAGCCGGCTGGTTTGACCGCTTCGGCAACGGACTGCTGAGCCGACTGGAGCTGACCAGTGTGCAGCGCGTTCCACTGCCGGGAACTCAGCGCAAACGCTTTCGCAACGCGATTCTGACCGGCGTGCGTTGGAATGATCAGATCGTCCGCGTGCTCGCCGTACATCTAGACGCTGACAAAGACCGAGCACGGCAGTTGGAACTGATCTGTGATCTGTTCTTGTCGCTCGACGAGCCCGCGCTGCTGCTGGGCGATCTCAACACGCGGGCCGATGACCCGGAACTCCAAGGCTTACTGAAAACTCCCCGCGTGATCGATGTCCTGCGAGCTGCTTCGCCGACCGATCGTTCACCACCACCGCACATTGATTGGATTCTAGCTCGCGGGCTGAAGGCGGTCCGAGCGGAAGTTCGCGACGATGGAGCGTCGGATCATCCCGTCGTCCGCGCGGAGTTGGTGCTGGCGCGGCCAGAACCGCAAATGGCAACACAACCAGCAGACCATCCAATCAACTGACAAACAACAACTGGCAAGCGCACCATGCACGATTCGGCGACCAGCACGCGACTCGAACGACGAGACGTGGCCATGTTGTCGCTGTTTTGCGTCGTGTTGTTTGGCTGCGGAATGGTCTGTGGCGGCGAGTTGTCAATCGCGGAGTCGGGCTTGCCGCAGACGGCTCGATCAATGCTGGCCGAAGGCGATTGGCTCGTGCCGAAACGGGGCGATGGGCCGTGGCTGGAAGGTGCTCCGGCGGGGCAATGGCTGACGGCGGTGATGTGGTCGCTGTTCGGCGCCGATGGTCGCATGTGGCCGGTGCGGCTGCCGTCAGTGTTGCTCGCCGTGGCGATTGTGTTGATCACGGCTCAATTGGCCGCGAGCTGGTTCGGCCGCACGGCGGGCCTACTGAGCGGCATGCTGCTCGCCACTGGCAGCCAATTCGCGCGGCAAGCGTGGCGAGCGAACGATGTGTTATTGGTGACACTGCTGGTCACGGCCTCGCTGGCGTTGTTCGCTCGGTTGGAGCTGACTCACAACGGTGAACCGACTCGCGGCCGGCGCGGTGTGTGGCCGGAATTACTCGGCGCGCGGTCGCTCCGGTTGCTGTTGCTCTTCGCAATGCTAGGAGCGACTAATCTCGCGGGACCGCTTTGGTTGGGTCCGACGTGTGCCATCATTCCGATCGCCGGGCTCTTGATTTGGAATTGGGATGCCGTGCGGCTCAGTCGGTACTTTTGGTTGTGGGGCTGGTTGCTAACCGCGACGATTGGCGTCGCGTGGCCGCTGCTGGCCGCCGCTCGATTTCCCGACGTGTGGAACTTTTGGTCGTTCGATCTGCGTGTCCGTCTGGCTGGCGACGACACCGGTTTTGGAGCCGCGATCACAAAACCGTGGTGGTTCTACATGGCGATCTTGCCCTGGATGACCGCTCCGTGGTCACTGGTCGTGCCGGCGGGATTGTGGCTGACGCGGCATGAGGCGTTGGCCGAGCGATATTCGCCGCAGCGATTCGTGTGGTGCTGGGCCGGGCTGTGGCCGTTCGTGGCCTCGCTGATTCCGGGCAAACATCCGCACTACTTGTTGCCGAGCCTTCCGGCTTGGTCGATCTTGGCGGCGTTCGGTCTGCTGTGGCTGCGCGATCGGATCACCGAATGGCCGGCGTGGGCGAGACGACCGCTGCCGTTGGGAACAGTTCTGGTGTTGCCGTTGGTCGCGTGGTTGTGGTTGGCTCGCACGGCGATCGGTGGTTGGCACGGCGCACCGCTGTGGCTGTGGTGTTGCCCGATCGTCGCCGCCGTCTGTGTCTGGAACCTGCGTGGTTCCAACTTTGGCCGCGCGGCGCGAGCGATGTTCGCCAGCTTGGCGGTGCTGTACTCCGTCGGCTTTTGGGAAGCGGGCACTCGCCGCGACCCACGACTCCGCGCGGACGCGGCCTTCCTCAGACAAGTGCGCGACGTCGTGCCGCCAGGGACGCCGCTGTTCTTGGA
Source organism: uncultured Planctomycetaceae bacterium (assembly GCA_964589725.1). Classification (GTDB taxonomy): domain Bacteria; phylum Planctomycetota; class Planctomycetia; order Planctomycetales; family Planctomycetaceae; genus CAYSHJ01. Next base: position 5,410 of record CAZPUJ010000026.1, on the reverse strand, counting down.
CATGAGCCTCGGTGGCGCAAAGAGTTTCTGGTGCCAATTCGTGTTGGGCGAGCGAGCCGTAGCGATTCACAATCCGACGTTCCTCGCCGACGAGCGCGTACGCGACCGTGAGTTGTTCGTCGTGACCGACGGAACGGGGCGAGTGCTGCTGGAACGGCTGGGTGATGTGATGCCGGTGCTCGATAGCGGACAGGCGGACGCGCCCTCTTTGCTGTTGTACCGGCTGACGCGCCGAGACGGCGTCCCGCGCGTGGCAGTTCAGCGTCCCGAACTCACGCCGATGCAAGCCAAGTTCTTCGCCCTTGGCCCGTACCTCGAACCGCGTGAACAACTCGGCGAGCGGCTGAACGAATCGCGGTGGTGAGTGCTCACGGCTTCGCGAATACGCTGTCGTCGAGTTTCTCCGTAGGTTTGTATTCTTCCACTTCGACGTCGGCGTGCGGCTTGCCGTCGCGTTTGACGGTAATCTTCATGGGTTGCTGAGCACCCTCGACCGGCTTGTATTCGCCAAACGACGACTCTTCGGTCACTTCCTGCCCGGTCGTCTCATCTCGCACGCGGGTTTCGCTCTTCACCAAACGATGGGTCTCTTTATCAAAAAAGAGATTGATCGGGCGATGTCCCTCGCGCGTCACGTTCACACCAACCGCTTTGCGGCCGGCGTCTTCGATTTCTCCGAAGGGCATCAACGTGAAAGCTTTGTCTCGCAGCGGCAGCAGCGTGGCCACCCAACCCGAGTAGGCAGACGCTTTCGTTTCGGCAAGCTGCACTGCCGTCATGTCGATGGTGTCGTTGTTGATCTTGATCCAGCCTTTGTCCCGATTGAGCACACTGATCAGCGAAATCGTTTGCCCGTCCAGCGTGAACGAGATAACGACTCGCTGCTGATCCGCTCCTTGCCCGGCGACTTCGCCGGTGAAGGGCACGGGGGCACCCGCGATGTAAATCGTCCCTTTGATCTTCGAAGTCGTCGCCTTGAACTTGGCGAGGTGCTTTTCGCCGCCGTGGGTCTCGAGCGCTTTTTCAACGATCGCTCGCGATGCCGCATCGTCCGCGGCTTGGCTGAGATTCGAAACCACCAGCGCCAGGCCGAAAAGTACAAAAATTCGCCGCGTGATCCGCATGGGACACCTCATCCAGGAAACGTGTAGAAGGGGAGAGTCACAAGTGATCCTGGTTGGTCACGGTCGCGAGAATCTTTGGGCGACCGGTTTGTTTTTCGCAGAGTTTGATCGCTCAATCAATGCACTCGCTGCCCTGGCACCGCACCACTGTCCGGAGCAAGCAGGAAAATCTCTTTGCCACCGCCGCCCGCCGCGCAGACCATGCCTTCGCTGACTCCGAAACGCATCTTACGCGGGGCGAGGTTCGCGACGACGATCACCAAGCGGCCGACCAGTTGAGCCGGATCGTAAGCGCTCTTGATCCCGGCAAACACGTTGCGGCGGACGTCGCCGCCCAAGTTTAATGTCAGGTGGATCAGCTTGTCCGCGCCTTCGACATGCGACGCGGCGAGAACTCGCGCGACGCGGAGATCGATCTTCGTGAACTCGTCGATCGAACACTGCTCCGCAACGAGAGGTTCTTTCTCCAGCGCTTCGGAGCCGTCGGTGGGCAGATCCCGCGAGCGGGGGGCGTCAGCCCCCTGATGGGTAGGTGTGGCAACGGATACCGATGGCGCGGCGGACGCATCAGGGGCCTGACGGCCCCCGCTCGCCTGCACCGTGGAATCAACTGGCTTGCTGTCTTCAATCATGGCTTGCACCTGTTTGGGATCCACTCGTTTGAGCATGTGTTGGAAAGTCGCGACGGGCGTGCCCGTCAGCGGAGTTTGAGCATCGGCCCAACTCGTGATGGGTGAGCCGAGCAACTCGCCGGTTTGGCGAGCCAGTCGCGGCAGCACCGGCGTGAGGTAAATCACAATCTGGCGGAACAAGTTCATCGCCACCGAGCAGACTTGCCGCACGCGGTCTTGCTGGTCCGGTTGCTTGGCGAGCAACCAAGGTGGGTTCTCGTCGATGTACTTGTTGGCTCGGTCGCACAGTTCTATCACCGACCGCATAACGCCGTTGAAGTCACAACGCTCGTACATCTCGGCGATCGACTCGCCCCGCACGGCGGCGAACAGGAACAGACCGTTGTCAGCGGGGTACGAGTCGCTCAGCGATTGCCCGCTGACGAACTTGGCCGTCCGGCTGGCGATGTTGACCACCTTGCCGACCAAGTCCGAGTTCACCTTGTCCACAAACTCGTTGGGGTTCAGGTCCAGGTCATCCAACCGCGAGCCGAGCTTCGAAGCGTAATAGTACCGCAGGTACGCCGGATCGAGATGTTTCAAGTACGTCGCGGCTTGCACGAACGTTCCTTTGGTCTTCGACATCTTCTCACCGCCGACCGTCAGAAAGCCGTGAATATGAACTTTGCTCGGCAGGTTGAAGCCCGACGCCTTGAGCATCGCCGGCCAGAACAACGTGTGGAAATACGTGATGTCCTTGCCAATGAAGTGGTGGATTTCCGTGGCTGGGCGGTCATGCTCCCTCTCCCCCGCAGCGGGGGAGAGGGCTGGGGTGAGGGGGTGCGCTTGGGGCTTGGCGGAGCACTCGGCCCCCTCACCCTGACCCTCTCCCCCGTGGCGGGGGAGAGGGAACTGTCCAAAACCAAGCGCCGGCTGATCCCGCCACCAGTCATCGAATTCCTCTCCATTCCTCCGGCACCACTCGGCGGTGGAGGCCATGTAGCCGATCGGTGCATCGAACCAGACGTACCAATAGTTGCCGGGGCTGTCGGAAATCTCGAAACCGAAGTAAGGAGCGGGGCGCGAGACGTCCCAGTCGCGCAGCGGTTCGCCGAGGAAATGGCCTTTGAGATAGTTGGCCACTTCGGTCTGCAAGTGCTCGCCTGATTGTGTCCACTCTTCGAGGAATCCGTGCAGTTTCTCGATGCTGATAAACAGGTGATTGGCCGACCGCAATTCGGGCTTCGCACCGGAGAGCGTGCTGACCGGATTGATGAGGTCCACCGGCGAGTACGTACTGGCGCACTTGTCGCAGCTATCACCGTATTGATCCGGAGCAAGACATTTCGGGCACGTTCCTTTGACGAACCGATCAGCCAAGAACGTGCCGGCGACCGGATCGAAAAGCTGCGTGACCGCCTGCTCAGTGATGTAGCCGCCCTGGCGAAGCGCGGCCCAAATCGTGTGACACAGCTCGCGGTTCTCCGGACAGTTCGTGCTGCCATAGTTGTCGAACTCGATGTTGAAACCCGCGAAGTCGCGCTGGTGAGCTTGCGACATCTCAGCGATCAGAGCTTCCTCGCTGCGGCCTTCCTGCCGAGCACGAATCATGATCGCCGTGCCGTGCGTGTCGTCGGCACAGATGAAAATGCAGCGGTTCCCGCGCAGTTTCTGAAACCGGACCCAGATGTCTGTCTGGATGTACTCGACCATGTGGCCGATGTGAATCTGGCCGTTTGCGTAGGGCAGGGCGGCCGTGACCAGGATGCGACGTTGCGTCATGCGTAATGTCCAGCTTTTGAAAAGTGCGGCGGATTCTAGGTGGTGAGCGGTCTGTTGTCAGTTGTTCGTTGTTGGTCTCGACCGCTCGGCGGCACGAATCACCTTCGAGACGCCTGTGCCGCGGGAGCACGGCACGGCTGGCTGATTTTCTCGATGGCGAAGTCTGGCCGGCCTCAATCCGAGTCGCGGAGCGACTCGGCTACGTAGCTGTGTCGCTCCGCGACTCAGATTCCGAATGCCCCGGAATCGAAGGACTTAACAAATTAGCCCGCTGCGGGGAGCGCGCACGGCCGGTTGCTTGACTTCGTGTGGCCGCGGTCTTAGCGTGTTGCCCGGTCCGGTGTGAGCGTCTGCCGTTTGACCAGTTTGCTCGACTGGTTCCCCTCTTGGCAGAGGTTCGGCCGATCGACCTGCCCACGACTATGTCACTAGTGCGCGGATGTCGCACCGCCAGACTCACCCACGACTCGCCAAGACGGATTTCACGAGTCGCCTGCCTACCACTCCCGCCTGCTATGTTGCTCCGCTTGAATTGCATTGACGCTGTTGCAATCAACAGTGAATTGTGCGTGGACCGCTTCCCCGCGACCATTGGTCGTGGCACCGAAGCCAGCATCACCATCAATGACATCTGGGCCAGCCGAGTTCATTGCCACATCCGTTGCGAGAACGGATTGCTGATGGTGAAAGACCTCGGCTCCCGAAACGGCACGCGAGTGAATGGCGTTCCGATCGACGAGGCGCCCCTGCGCCACGGAGATGAACTGACTGTCGGTATCTCGACGTTCTTAGTCTCGCTCGCGCATGTGACGGGCGAGGGAAGCTCGATCAAGATCGGCAACGTGGCCGGAGCCGTGACGGCGTGAGGAACGCCCGCGGTCGCTGAATCCGCAAGAATTCAGCGTCATCGAGCGGCAACTCGGCTGAATTCTTGCGAATTCAGCTACTGGGCTCGAATTGCCGCGATCACGATGTCGTGCAACGCGCCGTTCGTGACCACGACGCCGCGATTGCCGCTCAGTTCTCGGCCACAAGTGAAGTCGAGCGGTTTACCATCGATGTCGGTCACTCGGCCACCAGCTTCTTCGACGACGAGCACTCCGCCGGCGTGGTCCCAAATTTTCTCGCGATAGTCGGCCTTTGTCGGCAGGCGGAGATAAATGTCTGCTTCGCCACGAGCCACGACGGCGTACTTGGCTTGGCTGTCGAGCCGCACGGGCGGTTGCTGAATTCCGAGCGATGCCGCGATCGCCGCCGAGCGATCGTGCGCGCTGTGCCCCGATTCGACCGACTCGCACAACCTAGCTTGTGACCACGAAGAGTTTGAGGTCACGCGAACAATGTGGGACGGATTGGCAATCCGTTCTACGGCGGTGGCATCACACGGCTGAACCGTTGCACCTTGCCCGCGCACGGCGGAGAAGATCGTCCCGCCGGCTGTCGAGCTTCCCGGCTCCACGGGCAAGTTCGGACATCCGAGTACTGCGACGGTGATCTGTCCGTCGACGATGAGAGCCAGCGAGACGGCATATTGTTCGCCTCGCAAAAAACCTTTGGTGCCGTCGATGGGGTCGAGTGTCCAAAAGCGCGGACCGAAAGATGTCGCGCCGCCACGATCAATCCAGCGGCAGATGTCGTCAGTTGAGCCCTTCAAGCCAACATGGCCCAGTTGCGTCTGAACGCTCGCCAAGAAGTGAATGTTCTCCGGCTGACGCAGTTCGGCTGAATCTTCTTCACCGATGATCGGATCATTCGGAAAGGCTTCGGCGAGCGCCTGGCAGACCGCCGCTTGGCTGGCGAAGTCGGCGATGGTCACAGGACTTTTGTCCTGCTTTTCCATCGCGGGCGGGATGGCTCGCTGAACCGATTGGCAGACGGCAGCCGCTCGGCGAA
>CAZPUJ010000025.1:0-3235 GCA_964589725.1 uncultured Planctomycetaceae bacterium | reverse complement strand
GAAGCTGAAACATTGGAGGAAGCCTTCGCCAACGCTCGCGACGCCGCCAAGGCGTTGCGAGAGTCACGTGCGAAGATGCTCAAGCACCTCGCCGCCGGGCACCGCCGCCAGAGAGTACGGCTATGAACCGTGTCGAGTTGGAGCGGCACCTGCGAGCGAATGGTTGTTATCTTCATCACCATGGCAGCCGACACGACGTTTGGGTCAATCCAGTGAATTTAGCGCAGTCGCCCGTTCCACGACATCGAGTTCTTAAGAAAGGCACAGCGCGTGGCATCTGCCGCAACCTCGGCATCCCATCACCGCCCAATCTGTGAGCCGCGAGGCTGCGATCGTCGGGCAAAACAAAGCGAACAGGTCCATTCGTGTCGACGTCAACCGTCAGAAAATGGACGTACCCCCCCCTTCCCTATCTGGGAGTGGGAAACTGTTCGGGAGTTTTCTTGATGCCGTCGTCTTCCGACTTAAGGCCAACTGTATGACGACCGAAACAGCCGTTGTCGCCGAATCGCTCGCGCCGTGGACGACAAATAATCTGCCCAAACCGCCGCGGAGCGGTTGGGCATTGTGGGCCGCGCTGATCGGACCGGGAGTCGTGCTGGCCAGCACCAGCATTGGCACGGGCGAATGGCGATTCGGGCCGGTCGTGTCGGCACAGTATGGGGCGTCGCTGTTCTGGCTGGCGCTGATCAGCATCGTGATGCAGACGTTCCGGACCCACTTCGTCGCTATTGTCGTCGGTTGAGTGATCGCTGGAATCATCGGTCGAGTCGGCTGTGTCCCAGGGGCGTTCACGCCCCTTCTTCGCGCAGCGCATAGGCCCGGCCTTCAGGCCGGGTCCAACAGTCCGCGTTGTTGGCCAACAGGCCCGTTCACGGGCCTTCTCGCTAAACTGGCTTCAGCCACGCGAGCATCAACCAACGCAGGAACCACACATGTCTCACAACACCAAGAAAGCGCTCGAGTGGCAGGCCGGGTACGGGATCGTGAGTTTCGGGACGAAGGATTTGGACTGGTTGAAGGAATACATCCGCAATCAAAAACAGCCCCACGCGAGCGGGAGCACGGTTGACCGCCTGGAGCACAGCACGCAGGACCACGATTGAGTGCGCGACGCGTGAGTGGCTGAAGCCAATTTTGCGACAAGGCCCGTGAACGGGCCTCATGGCAGTTCGCGATGTGTTCCGTAGACCCGGCCTGAACGACGGGCCTAATCGCTACGCGAACAAGGGCCGTGAACGGCCCTGCCACCGCTGGCTAGTTTTTCAAACGTAGGCTGGTTCGAGGATGTTCAAGGTGTGAACTCGCAAGGGCGGACCAAGAAGGAACTCTTGGAGAATCTGCGGTCAGCGCTCAAAGAAGCGTTGCAAATGAATCGCCAAGCGTCGCGTGCGTCGTTGCCGGCTGCCTATGAGAAGATGACGAAAAGTATCGAAGTTTGAAACGTCGAGACTTGATCGCTCACCTGAACTGCTGCCGAAGGAACTGCGTCCCGGCTGGCTGCATCAACTCGGCGCGGTTCCGTGCGGCTTGTTTTTCCTGAGCATCAGCCTGGCCCTGCTATTCATTTGACGCGCCGCCGCATCACGAGCACGGCGTATGTCGGTTCGTTATCTTGTCGCACCAATCCCCAATTCCGCCTTCGTTGGCGTGATTCGCCCGGAAGTTTCGCACGATAGCAGTCATTGTCGGCGAGGGAATCCGGTCGTAACCTGACTCGCGATGAAGTTGGGAAACTGACGACCTGTCACCGTGGAGCGAACCATGAGGCCTTCGGGAATTAAAACTCCACTGCCGGATGAATGGGCAGATGAATGGGCATTCGTGTCCGATCCGGTGGAGCGGCTGCTGTTCGAAGGGGCTGCGGAGACCGTGTTCGAGGCGGATGAATCATTATTTGGATGTGGCGTATGCCGAACCGTTGGCTTTGTTGGCCAGTCCCCTTTCGGACGACGAATTGGCGGAGTTGCCGTTATTCCAACTGTATCGTTCGTACGGCAGTCCGGGTCGTGAGGACTCATTGCAGTGAGCAGCGAAGAATGATTGGCTGCGGTTGTGTCGGCCTTGGAATCCGTGGGGATTTCGTGTCTCGTGCTGGAGCGTTTACGAACCACGGTGCCTGTTTCGTCAATGCCTCTCTCGCTCGTCGAAATCGTTCGACGGGCCACACTTATGCTGCGCGCAGCACGAACTGCACCTTAACTGCGTCATAAGGAAACTCAATACCAGCATCCGTGCGATTAAGAATTCCGGCATCAAGGAGGGCCATGATGTCTCCATGCACTGCCTTGACATCGCGTCCGACGCGACGAGCAGCCTCGCGGATTGACACAGAACCCGCGCCGCACAACACCTTGAGCAATTCCCACCGCTTCAGCGTCAAGACCTGCCACAGCAATTCTGGTGAGCTAAAGCTGATGTGAGCCTGCTTGTCGCTCTTGCGTGATTTCATGGCCCGCGCAGCATCGGCCAGCGTATCCTGGAGTGACCGCACCTCAAGAACGACCGTTTTCATGATTCCACCTCGTCACATCTGCCAAGAAATCGGTCATTAGCTGATCCGGACTGACGAAGGCGTATTTCGTTTCCTTCGGACCAGAATGCCGATGATCGCCCTTTCCAGATTCATTGTCGTATCGAAGGACGCAATCACCGCCGACGACGTATGCAAGCCGATACTTGAAGGAGTGAGTTGAGCCTGGAAGCGGCTGGGGGAGTCGCCAAATCACCAATTCGGCAAAGGCGTCAGGCGCTACGACGATGCGGCGACGGACCAACTCAGTAGCCTTCATGTTGGAAATTGTGCCAACACGAGCCGCCGTTGTCTACAGCTCCAACAGCAGAACATCTTGTCGCGGAGCCTCACGAAACGGCAGAGGGGACACAGCGCGCAACTCTTTTTCTTGTTCTTGCCCGGCGGCGAACGGTCAACGCAAAAAGAGCTGTAGTGCTCTTGTTGAAAACGAAGCGTCATTTAGTCAATGTCGATGGGTTGCCGTACCAGAATCCGACGTGCCGAACGCGACGCGATGGATTTTGGAGGCATGCCTCCGATGTCCAATGGCTGACAAAAGCTCTCAGAATCAGCCATAATTGTCTCGGAACGCGACCATTGGACATCGGAGAGATGCCTCAGAAAATCCAACCCCACAATCGCCATTCGATCCACCGACTTCAACCCACTCTCCTACGCCAGGCTCCCAACGCTCCGTTTCACGGGCAACCAATACAGTCA
>CAZPUJ010000024.1:0-4123 GCA_964589725.1 uncultured Planctomycetaceae bacterium | reverse complement strand
CGCGCTCAACACGTTGGAAATGCTCGTCGTGCAGCGTAGCGCCGCCGCGACGGAGAGCACATCGCGCATTCTACATCGCGTCGCGCAACCGGCTGATGAAATCCTGAACGACACGGCGCGGCTGATGGAGCGGTTTATCGGCCTCGACCCCGAAGCGACGAAGGGGCTGCAGCGAGTTCTCACGCATACGCGTCAGATAAAACAGTTGATCGCTGAAGTTGGCCTAGAGATCACACCACCGGGCAGTTTGCCGGAAACGGCCGCGGTGCCGGCTCGACCGTTGCTTTATGGCAAACGCATTTTGGTCGTCGACAACGACAACTCGGTGCGCGAGGCGGCTCGTACGCTGCTCGCCAAGTTTAACTGCGAAGTTGAAACCAGCCACTGCGGTCAAGAAGGGTTCTCGATGGTCCGGGCCGCCCATTACGATGTCGCGCTGATCGACATCAACCTCTCGGATATGACCGGCTTCGAGTGCTTCTGTCAGCTCAAGCAGATTCACGAGCACCTGCCAATCATTCTGATGACCGGCTTCGGCTACGACCCTGGCCACTCGATTGTCAAAGCCCGACAGATGGGCCTCAAGCACGCGCTCTACAAGCCGTTTCGCTTGGATCTGCTGCTGCAAGCCGTTGAAGGCGCGCTCAGCCCACCGACCGAAACGAAGTTGCCGGTGTCGAGTGCATAGTCTCGCCTACAGGTTCGAAGTCCCGCGTTACATCGGAATCGACTGACACAAGCCGGGACTACGAACCACAAGGCGGTCGGCTACTTTTTCCCCAGCGCGCGTTGTTGAGCGAAAAACTCTTGCAGGATCGCTCGGCATTCGTCTTGCAGGACGCCGCCGATCACGGTGGCGCGGTGATTCAGTCGCGGGTCGTTGGTGATTTGGAACAGCGTGTGGCACGCGCCGGCCTTCGGGTCGGTGGTGCCGTAGATCACGGTCGGCAGGCGGGCCAGGACGATCGCTCCCGCGCACATCACGCAGGGTTCGAGCGTCACATACATCGTGCATTCCAACAGCCGCCACGATTCGAGCGCTTGCGCCGCCTGGGTGATGGCGATCATCTCGGCGTGAGCGGTCGGGTCGTTCAATGTCTCGCGCTGGTTGTAAGCTTCGCCGATGATCTGTTCGTTGTGGACGATGACTGCGCCAATCGGCACTTCACCGTCGTCGAACGCTCGCCGCGCCAGTTGCAACGCGGCTCGCATCCAGCGTTCATGAGGCTGTAACAGGTGGTCGTAAGGCATGGAATTCATCGTCCGCTCGTTGGCCGCTGAAAGCTCGCAATGGTATCGTAACGGCCCAGTGAAATCGCAAAAGCTCGCGCCGTGCGTGCAACCTTTGGGTCATTGCTACGGAACCTGTAGCCCAGGCCCTTGTGGCCTGAGTGATGAGGCTTCCGCCTTTTCTTGATGAATTCAAATCAGATCGGCCACAAGGGCCGGGGCTACAGATTGCCTAAGACGACGAATTGGCCGGCCGCGGCTCGGCCGCAAGGAGAAAAAAATGGACCTGCACGACGCACCGTTGGCGAATGAATTCTTTGAACACGCGGCGGTCAGTTCCGCCACGATGGTAGCGTTTCTCGAAGGCCCGGCCGCCGCGGCCGATGGTTCGGTCTATTTCAGCGACATCATCAACAACCGCATCATGAGGTTTGATCCGAAGACGAACGAACGATCTGTCTGGCGACAGCCCAGTGGTCGATCGAATGGTCTGCTGTTCGACGTGAACGGCCGGCTGCTGGCGTGCGAGGGGAACGAGTTCGGCCCGAACGACGGCAACCGCCGAGTCACTCGGACTGACTTGAAGACCGGCAAGGTCGAGGTGCTAACGCAACGCTTCGAAGGGAAGCGCTACAACGCACCGAACGACATCGCGGCTCGGTCGAACGGGCAGATTCTCTTCACCGACCCATGCTATGGAGATCGCACGACGATGGAGATGACTCACGAGTCGGTCTATCGCATCGACACCGACGGCTCGGTGCATCGAGTGCTTACGCAGCCGGCGATTCAGCGACCTAACGGTATCGCGCTCAGCCCTGACGAACGGACGATGTACTTGGTCGATAGCTGTCCGATTGTCGGCGGCAATCGCAAGATTTGGGCGTTCGATCTCTCCGACAGCGGTGTCCCCAGCAATCCGCGAGTCGTCTTCGACTTCGCTCCGGGCCGAGGTGGCGACGGCATGGCGGTTGATCAAAAAGGAAATCTTTACATTGCCGCCGGCATCTTCCACCCGCGCGGTCCACACGAGTCCACCGACGTTCCGCCCGGCATTTGGATCATTCGCCCCGACGGTAAATTGTTAGGCCGACTGCCGATCCCTGAAGACGTCCTGACCAACGCGGCCTTCGGCGGCGACGACCTGCGAACGCTGTACGTCACCGCCGGCAAGACGCTGTACATGGCACGGACGACCGTCCCCGGCTGGGTCGTGCATCGGAAGCCAACGTAGCGCAGAGCGACACGCCGCAGCGAGTCACATTGTCCGCCCGCCGTCCACGACAAGACATTGGCCGGTCGTCATTTTGGTTCCGCAAGCGAAAAACAAAACGGCGTCGGCGATGTCGTCGGGAGTAGAGGCTCGTGGGATCGGGTACTCCGAGGTCATGGATTGGATTCGTTCTTCCGACATCCAAGTTCGCAACCAGCGCGTGTCGATTGGGCCGGGGCAGACGGCGTTGACTCGAATGGGAGCAATCGCTCGGGCCAGCGACTTGGTCATCGTGTTGAGAGCTCCCTTGCTGGCGCAGTATGCGATCGACGAGCCGAAGCCGTTGATGGCGGCGACCGAGCTGACATTCACGACGGCCGCTTGGTCTGACCGCGTCAGCAACGGCACTGCCGCACGCGTCACGAAGAACGGGCCCTTCAGATTCACCGCCAAGATGCGGTCCCACTTGTCCTCGGTGAGTTCTTCGAGCTTCTTGTGCTCGACAAAGTGCGTGCAGGCGGCATTGTTGACGAGCACGTCGAGTCGCCCGAACGCCGTCTCAATCTGAGACATCATCGCTCGCACGGCCGCATCGTTGCTGACGTCGCAAGGAACAAGCAGTGCTCGCACTCCGGCCGCTTCAACGAGCAACATCGTCTCGCGAGCCTCCGATTCGCTGCGTGAATAGTTCACAACGATATCGAAGCCCTGCTTCGCGAATCGAACGGCGCACGCTCGGCCGACGCCGGTGGCCGAACCAGTGACAAGGGCAACAGGTCGCGGATGAGGCATGGTGAATCGTTCCTTGAATCCTGAAATAACCGTCCCCGCCGACCTTGCGTCGGCGGTTTACGGGTTTCTGCACTACGAGGCAGTCGTTTCGAGTGAAGTTCCAGTAGTGCAAGAACCCGCGAGCCACTGAGACTTGCTCAATGGGATCGCTTGATTGAGGTTTGATGTTCGGTGCCACGTGTCCCAAAGCGGGGTGTGGGGACCGGAAAGCAGAATGTACCGAGTGGTACTATAATCCCGCGAACCTGGATTGACGCGGCGAACACGCACTCGCCGATCTGAAAGTTTAACGTGATCGAGTCGATCCCACTCACGAACGGATGATGATGGACAAAAAGACCGGCTGGCGTTTTCGGCAGGCCGTCGAAGCGGAGCGGCCTCTGCAGGTCGTGGGCGTCATCAATGCCTACTGCGCCAAGCTGGCGGAACGAGCCACGTTTCGAGCGCTGTATCTTTCCGGCGCGGGAGTCGCCAATGCTTCGTTTGGACTGCCAGACTTGGGTCTGACGACGCTCAGCGAAGTGCTGGAAGATGCCCGACGTATTACGGCCGCGACCGAGTTGCCGCTGCTGGTGGACTGCGACGCGGGTTGGGGCAGTTCTCTGACGATCGCCAGGACGGTGCGCGAGATGACTCACGCCGGCGTGGCGGCGATCCACCTTGAAGACCAAGTGGACGCGAAGCGCTGTGGACATCGTCCTGGTAAGCAACTTGTGACAACGGAGGTCATGGTCGACCGACTGAAGGCCGCCGTCGACGCTCGCACCGATGAGTCGTTCGTCATCATGGCTCGCACGGATGCCGCTGCGGGCGAGGGATGGGAGGCCGCGATCGAACGTGCGAACCGCTACGTCGACGCCGGAGCCGACATGATCTTTGCCGAGGCGT
>CAZPUJ010000023.1:0-12352 GCA_964589725.1 uncultured Planctomycetaceae bacterium | reverse complement strand
AGCGACAGCCGGTTGCCTTCCTTGATCAAGATGCCGTCGCTACCTCGTTTTTTCCAACCGGCATCCGCGAGCAATTCGCTCGCCTGCTTCTGGTCGAACTCGACCATCTTGTTGTCTTGGTTTTCGGCGTTGCTGCCGGGGAAGTATGACTTCAAGCGGTCGTACTCGTTGTACGCGAACTTTTCGAGCATCGTCTTGCGGTCGAAGAGGTGCGCCAGGGCCTTGCGGACACGCACGTCGTCGAGCGGTGGGGTCCGCATGTTGCATGCCAGACCCTGAAAGCCGGCGGGATACTTGGTGTAGACCTTGCGGCGAACGAGATGCCCTTTCGTCACGGCCTCCGTTTTCGGCAAATCCTCGACCCACCACTTCGCCGTGTAGACCACGTAAAAGTCCAGCTCGCCCTTGCAGGCTTTGTCGAAAGCCAACCGATCGTCGCGGATCACGACGAACCGAATCTTGTCGACGTTGTACAAGCCCTTGTTCTGCGGCAACGCGTCGCCCCAATAGTCCTTGCGGCGAGTGATCGTCAGCGATTCGTTTTGCTTAACGTCCTTCGGATCGACAATATACGGACCGCAAGTCAGCGTGTACTTGAAGTTAAATTGGTCGAGGTATTCCTTGCCGGTGATCTTGCCAATGTCCTTCGCTGGAAGAATCTTGAAGCCGGTGAACGTGATGAAGTTTCGCCAGTGCTTTTCTTTGCACTCGACTTCCAGGAGGTACGGCGACTTGGCGATCGGCGTGAATCGGCTGAGCAATTCGCGAGCCATTGGCTCTTGCAAGGTTTCGTCCATGATCAGGTTGAACGTGGCTATGACGTCGGCCGTCGTGACCGGCGAGCCGTCCGACCACTTCGCGCGCGGATCGAGCCGAAACGAGAACCGCAACTTGTCGTCGGAAATCTTCCAATGACTGGCGAGACTCGGCACGAACTCCAATGTGTTCGGGTTCATCGAGAGCAGCGACTCGTAGCACAGTCCCTCGACGATCGAGTTGAGGTACGTGTTTGACGCGATGCCGTAGACCCGCAGATTCTCCGGCCAATCGGGCATGTTCGTGAGCATCGTCCCCCCGCGCACCGCTTTCGGATCACCGAGCGGACCGGGATTAGCCGTTGTCCAGCCGATACCTTTGAAGCTCGCGCCACCGTCGCCGTCATCGGCCGACGTGGCTTTGCCTGTTTTCGTCGAGACATCGCCACCGGCCTTGTCGGACAAGGCAACCTCGGTTGATGTTTCGGTCTGGCTCTTCGCATTTGCGGGCGGCGCGCTGTCCGCGTTGGCTCCCAGACAGCCCGTCAACGCGCCACAAGACCACAGGACCAGCAGGCCCAGCAGGCCCATTCCGAAGTGGAGTCGCTGAGTCATCGTCTATTCCTCTGCTTGCAATTGGTCCCCTCTCCCCCGCATCGGGGGAGAGGGTTAGGGTGAGGGGGCGGAGCGCTCCACCGGCCCATGAACCCCCTCACCCCAGCCCTCTCCCCCGATGCGGGAGGAGAGGGAGCAAAATTTCGGGCGAAGCCCGCGTTAAGCATTTGCGGGCGGATTCTGGCAGAGACCCCACGGACCGACAAGCCCGCGCCGTGAAGTGGCATGTCGTCGTCATCGCGGACATAATCTCTGTCACTCAATCAAGGAGACCTCTCATGGCGAAGACCTATCGAGTCGGCATCATCGGGCGCACAGGCAAAGGAGATTACGGGCACGGCGTTGATGTCGTGTGGGCCAAGCTGCCGAATGTGGAAGTTGTCGCGGTGGCGGACGACAACGACGCCGGCCGCGCGGCGGCTCTCAAGAAAACCGGTGCCAAGACGGCGTATGCCGACTATCGCGAGATGCTGGCGAAAGAAAAACTCGACCTCGTGTCGATCTGCCAGCGGTGGATCGATCAGCATCACGCGATGATCGTGGCGGCGGCCGAGCATGGCTGCCACGTCTACATGGAGAAGCCGTTCTGCCGCACGCTGGCCGAGTGCGATGAGGCCGTGAGAAATCTCGAAATGCGACACCTCAAGCTGGCGATCGCACACATCAGCCGATATTCGCCGGTACTCGATGTCGTGAAGTCACTGATTCACAGCGGCGAGATCGGCGAAGTACTCGAACTTCGCGGCCGTGGCAAAGAGGACGACCGGCGCGGCGGCGGCGAGGACTTGTGGGTGCTCGGCTCGCACATTTTCGACCTCATGCGAGCCGTTGCCGGTGACGCGAGTTCGTGCTTCGCAACCGTTCGGCAGCAAGGACATCGTGTCACGAAAGCGGATGTCGCCGAAGGAAACGAAGGGATCGGCCCGCTCGCCGGAGACGCAGTCGACGCGACCTATTCGTTCGTGAAAGGCGTCACCGGCTATTTCGCCTCGCACCGTGCAGCCGGAGGCAGCCCAAGTCGTTTCGCGCTGCAAGTGTTCGGCTCGAAGGGTGCGATTGAGTTGCAATCCGGCTTTCTGGCGTCAGCCTACATTCTGAAAGACAGCAGCTGGTCACCGGGCCGCAGCGGCAAGAAGTGGCAACTCGTTTCGTCGGCTGGCGTTGACAAGCCCGAACCGCGAAAAGACGCGACCTACGAAGCCGGACACCTCGCCGCGATCAACGACTTGATCGATGCGATCGAGAAAGATCGCGCACCGAAGTGCGGAGCACCGGACGCTCGCGCCATCACCGAAATGATCGCCGCGATCTTCGAATCGCATCGCCTGAACGCGCCCGTCGACCTACCGTTAAAGACTCGTGAGAACCCTCTGACGCTGCTCCGCGAGTGACCACTGACGTCGCTGAATTCGCAAGAGATTTGACAGCGAACACCGATCCGACTGAGTTCTTGCGAACTCAGCTACGACTTGGCACTGTCGGTTGATACGAGCGGCACGAACGTGAAAGCTCCCAGTTTCTTGACCTTGAGTTGGTCGCCGCGCCGCGTGAAGCGAAACATGGTTTGGCCGGTGGCTCGGCCGCCGATCGGAATGATGAGGCGTCCGCCTTCAGCCAATTGGTCGGCGTACGCTGCCGGAAGCTGTTCGGCTGCAGCCGTCACGATGATCGCGTCGAAGGGAGATGCTTCGGGCCAACCGAGCGTTCCGTCTCCGAGCTTCATGTGAACATTGACAAAACCCAGCCGCGCGAGTCGTTCGCGCGCTGACTCGCATAAAACGTCCAATCGCTCGACCGTGAAGATCTCGGCCGCCAGTTGGCTCAGCACGGCCGCTCCGTACCCGGTCCCCGTGCCGATCTCGAGCACTCGTTCATGCCCCTGCAACCCCGCGGCTTGAGCCATGAACGCGACGGTGAAAGGCTGTGAGATCGTCTGCCCCAACTCGATCGGCAATGCGCGGTCGTCGTAGGCCGCATAGCACAGGCTGGCCGGGACAAATTCCTCGCGCGGTACTCGTTCCATTGCGGCGAGCACTCGCGGGTCGTGGATGCCGCGTGGACGAAGGTGACCTTCGAGCATCTGTTGCTTGGCAGAATCGGCCATGATGGCGAAGCGTAGATCAGAACGATCGTGCCGGCCACGGTCGCGCTCTTGGTCAGTTTCCGAACGGCCGTTACGATCCGCCGCGTGGCCGGTGGGTTGCCCAAGCCTTGTTCCTGGGCTGTCTAAGACGGCAGTCCAAGGACACTACGGGGATACCCCGTGGCAGTTCGCCTGTTTCGATTTCGTCGCCGAAGCCGTGCTGCGATACGTTCGCATCGTCCACGGCTACGGTACAGGATCCGTTGGGCGGCCCGCCGGCCAGCTTTGTTTTCCTCGCGACTCGATGCAGTGTGTCGTCACGGATGAAGTTTCTTCTGAATTTCCTGCGCTGGCTGCTTGGTGGAACATCACCTCGCACGGATTCTGTTTCCCAGCCGGCCAAGTCTGATCTGCAACGCCCGACACGAAAGTGCCGCCGAGTTCGGCTCGCGGCCAAGCGTCGCCACGTGAAGCTCGATGGCCAGAACACCCGCTGGAAGTCTCGACTTGAAACGAAACTACCACCGTATCTGTTTGCCTGTTTCGCCGAGGATCACCGGAGATTTCTCGACCTCACGCAGGATGCGGATGAACGTCGATTGCAGCGATTCGGCCTTCCGGTTTTTCACACGCCACAGCAACTTGCTGATTGGCTGGAGATTCCGGTGGGAAAGCTCGCTTGGTTGGTGCATCGCGACACGACAGATCGAAGGCCTCCCGACGATCAACACGCGCATTACGTTTATCATTGGGTGCGGAAACGATCGGCCAGTGTCGAGTCCAGCGCTCCGAACATGTCGCCGGTAAAGACCGAGTGGCGTTTGATCGAGGCGCCGAAGGCGACGCTTAAAGCGGCGCAACGAAAAATTCTCACGGAGATCCTCGACAAGGTACCGACTCATCCGGCGGCTCATGGGTTTGTGCGCGGGCGGTCGATCGTGACGAATGCTCGGCAGCATGTCGGGCAGGAAGTGGTGATCAAACTCGACCTGCGGAACTTTTACGCCAATGTGACATTCAGTCGCGTCGTGGCCATTTTTCGATCGCTTGGCTACTGCCGCGAGGCGGCCATTGGGTTGGCTCGACTGACGACCTCGGCCGCACCGTGGACGTTGAATTCTCCAAACAATAGCGAGGCGGTGACGTCGCTTTACCTGCGTCGGCATCTGCCACAGGGAGCACCGACGTCGCCGGCGCTCGCAAATTTGTCGGCGTTCTCGCTAGACGTGCGGCTGAGCGGTCTGTTGAAGACGTTCGGCGGTAACTACACGCGGTACGCCGACGACCTCACGTTGTCAGGATCAAAGGATTTTCGGTACGCCTTGCGATGCGTCATGCCACTGACCGAGCAAATTGTCTGGTCGGAGCGGTTCCGGCTGAACACTCGCAAGCGCAAAGTGCTGCGTCGGTCGCGGAGGCAACTCGTCACAGGAGTCGTCGTCAATCAGAAGGTCAACATCCCGCGCGCGGAGTTTGATCGGCTCAAGGCCATCCTGACGAACTGCGTCAAATTCGGCCCGTCGACTCAAAACCGAGGCGAGCACGAAGACTTCGCCGCTCATTTGCGCGGGCGGATTGCGTTTGTGAGACAACTCAATCCGCATCGCGGCGTGAAGCTGTTGGGGCTGTTCGAGCGGATCGACTGGCGGCGGTGAGCGAAGCTCGTAGTACCGCCGTCGGGTGGCACAAGCTACCGTGTGACGCATGAGGCCGCCCGAAGGCGGGACTACGAACTGAGGATGCCGTGGGAAACCTCGTCCGATTCATTTTCAACCTGCCGGTCATTCGCTGGGTTCTGAAACCAGTGACGCGGTTGCTGCTGCGGCTGATCGCCATTCCGATCTTTCGGTTTATCTTGAAGTCGCTGCTGCGAGTCGACGTGATTAGCGCGGAGTTGGAGAAAGACCTGTCGATGTGGTTTCGGGCGTCGATCTTGCTATTGATCGCCACGCACAACATGGAGCCGGTGCTGTTCGGTTCGGTCCCAGTCAGTTTCCGACACGAAACGGAACTGGATGCGGTCCTTTTCGGCCTGCGATTGCTGTTGGCCATCGGTTGCATCGAAGGGATGCCGGACCAGGAACTCTTCCGGCTGATTCATCCCGGCCCGCCGAAGTTGATCGGCAAGGGAGCGAAAGAAAAGTGGCGTGACCTCCGTGGGAAATGGAAGGCGTGGCTGTGGGGCTTGTGCTGCATACATCTCAGCCGTTCGTCGCCGGTGTTCGTGATCGTCAGCGTCATCCACATGGGCCGAGCCGGTTGGATTTGTTACGGAATTGGAATCGCGCAATACCTCATCATCGGCTTGGTCACATCTCGCGACCGAGCGTTGGATGTGCTCTCCGCGTTCGATGCTGAAGTGGCCGCCCGACGTCAGGAGTTGTTGGCAGAGTTGGGGGCGGACAAAAAGACGCCTGCGGGCGGCACTTAGCCGCGTTTCGCGTGTTCGGCCGTCTTGTCCCCTCTCCCCCCGCTTCGGGGGGAGAGGGTTAGGGTGAGGGGGTCTTCGGAGTTGGTGTGCGGCCGACGACGAGTTGACGTATTGGCAAACGGTCGCGCTCCGATCGGAGGCGTCGGCAGCATTCGCCCCCTCACCCTAGCCCTCTCCCCCGATGCGGGGGAGAGGGGACCGGAATGCACATGGTGCGCTGTAGCGTACGCCGCGTGTCGCGCGCGAGTTCTCAAGCGGAGCTTGGGAACGAGCGTCGCCGTCACTCCCACTCGATCGTGCTGGGTGGTTTGGAGCTGATGTCGTAAACGACTCGATTGACGCCGCGGACGGTGTTGGTGATGCGAGTCGAGATGCGTTGCAAGACATCGTACGGCAGGTGGAACCAATCGGCAGTCATGAAGTCATCGGTCTGAACGGCCCGGACGGCGATCGCTTCTTCGTACGTCCGATCATCGCCCATCACGCCGACGGACTGCACCGGCAGCAACACGGCGAAGGCTTGTTGAATCGCGCGGTACAGGCCGGCCTTGTTCAGTTCGTCGATGACAATCGCGTCGGCTTGTCGCAGCGTGTTGAGCCGCGTTTCTGTGATTTCGCCGAGGCATCGCACCGCGAGGCCCGGGCCGGGAAACGGATGTCGCCAGATCAAGTTGTCCGGCAAACCAAGTTCGATCCCCATCTGCCGGACTTCGTCTTTAAACAGGTCGCGCAGCGGTTCGATTAATTCGAAACCGAGTTCCTCCGGCAGGCCACCGACGTTGTGATGCGTCTTGATCGTCGCGGCCGGTCCGTCGCGACTGCCTCCGGATTCAATCACGTCTGGGTACAGCGTTCCTTGTGCAAGGAATTTGGCGTTTGGAATCGACTTGGCTTCGTGGCGGAAGACCTCGATGAAGACTCGGCCAATGATTTTTCGTTTTTGCTGCGGGTCACTGACACCGTTCAGCTCATCCAGAAATCGCTGACGAGCGTTGACGACGTGCAGGTCGGTCTTGATGAAATGTCGCGTGAATCTCTCGCTGACTTCTTCCGCCTCGTTCTGACGCAGCAGGCCGTTGTCGACGAAAATGCACGAGACCTGGTTGCCGATCGACCTCGACAACAGCGCCGCGACGACCGACGAATCAACTCCGCCGGAAAGTCCGCAGATCACACGATTGTCGCCGACTTGCTGGCGAATCGACGTGGACTCTTGCTCGATGAACGAGCTGATCTTCCACGTGCCGCGACAGCCGCAGATTTCCTTCACGAAGTTGGCCAGCAGGCGGCCTCCGTGTTCGGTGTGAGTGACCTCCGGGTGGAATTGCAAACCGTAAATCGGCTTCGTTCGATGCTTGACGGCGGCGTGCGGACAGGCTTCGGTGGCGGCGATCGGTTCAAACTCGGCGGGCAAGTCGCGGACTTGGTCGCCATGACTCATCCAAACGTTAAACTGTGACGGCACGCCGTCGAACAGGCCGCTGCCATTGAGGACTCGGCACGGAGCACTCCCGAACTCGCGCGTGTGGCCGGCGGTGACTTGGCCTCCCTGAGACTGACACGTCACCTGCATGCCGTAGCAGATGCCGAGAATTGGAATGCCAAGCTGGAATATTTCCGGGTCGGGTTGCGGCGAGCCTTCGCCGTACACGCTCGCGGGGCAACCGGAAAGAATCAGGCCCTTCGGTGCGATCTCACGAATGCGAGAGGCGCGCAAATCGTGACGCACCAATTGGCAGAAGACGTTGTTCTCACGAACTCGGCGCGCAATCAGTTGGGCCGTCTGCGAGCCGAAGTCGAGCACCAAGACTTGTTCGGCCGCGGATAATCCGATCGCGGGAGCGACTCGTTTGGCCGCAAGCGTGTTCAAGGACATGATTTGTTGGCTTCAATACGGGGTTTCGAGCACGGGAAAACTCGGCATGGTATTGGCCGACCGAGCAATTGGGTATTGTCAGATGAACTGAAGGACGCGGCAGGAGCGAGTCGTCGCTGGATTCTTGCGAAATTCAGCGACGCACGCAGCTCTTTGGACCAGTCCTTTGTCGGAGCGAGCACATGGCCGAATGGTGGGATGATTTTCGTCGCCAGATGCCGGTCGCCGAGAAATGGGCGTACTTCGATCATGCGGCCGTCGCGCCGTTAAGCGGGCCAGCGGCTCGGGCACTATCGGAGTGGGCCAGCGAAATCGCCAGCAACGGTGACGCGAATTCGAGTGAACTGCATCATCGCGTAGTGAAAGTGCGACAGACGGCGGCTCGGCTATTGGGCTGCGCGGATGACGAAATCGCGTTCGTACCGAACACATCGACCGGACTTTCGCTCGTGGCGGAGTCGTTTCCGTGGCGGCCGGGAGACAACGTGGTGCTGCCGGTCAGCGAGTTTCCGTCGAACATTCTGCCGTGGCGGAATCTGGTTTCGCGAGGCGTCGAAGTCCGGGGCGTGCCGTGCTTGCTGGAACGTCTGGAGACCGATCAATTGCTGGCCGCCACCGACAGCCGGACACGAATCGTGACCATCAGTTGGGTGGGCTATGTCACCGGCTGGCGGAGCGATTTGGATGAACTGGCCGAGGAGTGTCATCGTCGCGGTATTTTGCTCTGCGTGGATGCCATTCAAGGTCTGGGCATTCTTCCGCTGGATTTGTCTCAGACGCCGGTCGATTTCCTGGTGGCCGACGGGCACAAGTGGCTGCTCGGTCCGGAGGGAGCCGGGCTGTTGTTCATCCGCCACGAGCAGCTCGATCAGCTTCGTCCCGCGTGCGTCGGCTGGAGCAGTCTGCGATCGGCGGGAAACTTCGACGCCTCCGCATTCGTGCCTCGCGAGCCAGCAGCGTCGGCGCGAACGGGGTCATTTCTCTCTGCCGAGCCACTCGATCTGCAAGAACTGAAATCATCGGCCGCGCGATTCGAGGCCGGCTCCGCGAACGTGGGTGGCATCCTGGCATTGGGGGCGAGCATTGATTTGCTGCTGTCCTTTGGCATTTCCACGATTTGGTCGCGACTAAAAGACGTCAGTGAGCGACTCCGCGAGATTCTCCGGAAATGCGGTGCCGTTGTGGTTTCCTCGACGGACGAACGCCGCCTCTCGGGGATCGTCGCTTGTGAGCTTCCTGGACGATCGACGGAGTTGATCCGGCAGCTCGCGCTGCAACATCGAGTCGTTCTGAATCGACGCGGCGGCTTCATTCGGCTGAGTCCGCATGCGTACAGCAACGCGGATGATCTTGAAAAACTGCAACGCGCGTTCCCATAACAGATGTCCGTCTCATCGCTGTGTCGAGCTCACATTTCGCGTGCGAGTGGCTTATCTGCCGTTCATTTCAGGCGGACTTAACCGACTGTGCCAACGTGTCCAGGTCTGCCGGTTGTGTCTGTTCGTGGAATCAGTCGGAGTCGCTGCCCAGAACATCTGATTTCCCGCAGGTAAGCAACATCTCCGCGCCAAGACTTTTGCACGTGCTGGCCGACGTAAGGTTGCGTCACGCGCTAGACCGCAAGCTGCGCGGGCTGGCGCCGAGCAGTCGCCTTCTTCGTGAAGGTTTGCCTCACCGGAATCATCCACCAGGAGTTGACGTCACGATGACATCGCTTCGTCCTTGGATTCAAGTCGGAGCCTTCCTAGGCATCGCGATGGCGAGTTCATCGAGCTCGGCGTACTCCGAAGAGGCCAATTCACGACCGGCTGCGAGAGGCCGTTTTGCCACCGTCAGTCCGGATATTGACACGCAGACTGGCGAGTTTCCAGCGGACGAAAAACCCACCGAGGCTCTGCAGCCGCAGCCCGAACTAGGTCTGCCGGCGCAGTCAGCCTTGCCGCCGCAGGGAGAACCTCGCGAGTCCACGAAGCCGAAAATCGCCATCGACCTCAATTTACAGTTCGAAATTCCGATCGAACTGTACCGACAGCCGGCGGCGGACCGCCCCGGCGAAGCCCTCAGACCGTTTTCAGACCCGCCGATCAACTCGCCGGCGCCAGACCGCAGAGTCGCAGAACTCGCGTCGCAGCCAGTGGATCCGATGCTGCAACTGATCAACGAGGCGATCGACGTTTCGGGCCGACGATTCCTGACCGCCGACGTCCACACGCCGTGGCAGATCATTCACGGCCTGCTGGCGTACCGACAGAACTTCGTGCTGAAGACCACAGACGGCCGCAAGATCAACGCCTTGGAATGGGCCTCCAGCGGCGTTACGTTCCAAGGAGAGTCGCTGTTCCAGAAGACGCCGCACGGCGGACAGGCCCATCCGTTCAAGCACCCGTACTGGTTCGAAGGGCATCCGACGCAGTTCATGGCTTACTTGACCATGTGCCGTCTGCCGACGACTCACGTTTTCAAGACCGCGGACGGACAGGCCGTCACGGTCGGAGATATCATCAACAACGCCAAGATGGACGTGAACCGTGAAGAAGAAATGACGTGGACGTTGTGGGCCTTGGCTCATTACCTCGAACCGGATGCTCAGTGGGTCAACAAGAAAGGCGAACTCTGGAGCATGGAAGAACTGGTCCGCATCGAGACGGCATCCAAAGTCTACGATGGACCCTGCGGAGGAACTCACGGATTGTTCGCACTCTCCTATATCCGCAATTCGTACTTGCAAACTCGCCAGCCACTGCGTGGCGTTTGGCTCGAAGCTGATCAGAAAATTCAACGCTTCATTCTGGAAGCCCGTTCGCTGCAAAACAGCGACGGCAGCTTCTCAATTCACTTCTTCAAAGGCCCCGGATACAGCAATGAGTTCAACGCTCGCATCACCAGTTCCGGCCACATGTTGGAATGGCTGATGGTCGCTCTGCCGCAGTCGCGATTGCAGGAAGACTGGATCCAGAATGGTCTCCGCTGCTTGGCGCAAGACTTGATCAACAATCGGCACCAGAACGCCGAATGCGGTCCGCTGTATCACGCTGTCGACGGATTGCAGATTTATCGGGAGCGCATGCAAATCGCGCAGCGAGCGGCTACCAAGACTCAGACCCAACGGGACTCATCGGTTTCGGGCTGGAAACCTGCTCCGCAACGGACGTGGCCGCAGCCGAGGTCGACGATCGGCGGACTGACGCAAGAATCCGAGATGGTCACGACCGACGTGCAGACGCAGGCAACTCCGTCTCCGACGAAGTTCATTCGGATTGCTCCCGGCATTGAGATCGTTGTTCCACGCCGAAATCGTCCGATTCAGTCCACCGAAGGCCAGCCGAACGCGACTCGTCGATAACGCTTGTGCTCCCTGCGTCAGCCGGCGTCCTGATTGTCGACAGGCGCTGGCAGATTCTCCGCCGCCAAATTGATTCGCGGTCGCAGTTCCGGCTTGATGTGGTCCCAACCGCCGATCGCGAGCAAACGGTTTGCCACATCGACCAACGCAAACACTTCCGTTGCGTCCCGTGTTTCGACGGAAGGATGTGGCGTCTTCCAACCGGTCACTCGCGGCGGAATGCTCGCACCGTGGGCGAGCTTCTCTTGCTCGGCTCCGTCGCAGACGTAGGCCGGCAAGTGCCGGACGGCGTCTACGCACGGCAATAGATGGTCAGACAGGTTGTCGCACGTGAGTCGGTCCAACGGAATCGATTGAGCCAATTCGAACGGCCCGACGCGCGTACGCGCGAGTGCGCACATCACGGCTCCGCAGCCGAGTCGCTCGCCCAAATCACGGCCTAGCGAGCGAATGTACGTGCCGGAACTGCATTCAATATCGAGCGTCAATTGCGGCGACTCGTAACTCACAATTTCCAGCCGATGAATATCGACGGTCTTGGCCCGCAACTCGACCGTCTGGCCGCGCCGAGCCAGTTTGTACGCACGCTTGCCATCGACCTTCACGGCCGAAAACGCCGGCGGCACTTGCTCGATGCGACCGCGAAATCCGCCAAGCATCGCCGACAATAGATCGCCGGTCACTCGCGAGACAGAATCACCAGAAACGTCGATCACGTTTCCGGTCACGTCGTCCGTGTCGCTGCGCCGGCCAAGCAGAAAAGTTCCACGATAAGATTTTCTTTGTAAGTGTAATACGTCGATCAGCCGCGTTGCCGCGCCGACGGCAACAACCAACACGCCGGTCGCCAATGGGTCCAGCGTGCCGGCATGCCCGACCTTCGGCAAATCTTGTCGCCGAAGGCGCTGTCGCAACAAGCGATTCACCGCATCAACAACTTGCCGCGATATCAGGCCCCGCGGCTTGTCGATGCTCAGCAGACCTTCTGGGTGCATAACAGCAATTCCGAAATCCGTAGCCCAGGCCCTTGTGGCCTGAGTGATCCCGCCTCTGTCATGAATCACTCAGGCCACAAGGGCCTGCGCTACAGGCGTCATTTGAGCCAATTGCTGTGATGTACCCCCGGCTTCTATCCCTAGCCGACGGACATCGGCACGCGTTCGGGATGCCGCTGCAGCGCGGCGTCGACGAAGTCCTTGAAGAGCGGGTGCGTGGCCAGAGGCTTCGATTTGAATTCCGGATGGAACTG
>CAZPUJ010000022.1:0-9637 GCA_964589725.1 uncultured Planctomycetaceae bacterium | reverse complement strand
TCTCGGCGGCCAAGAACCGGGTCGAGAAATCCTGTATCCCGTGGCCACCGTGATTCTCGGAGGACTCGTGACCTCGACATTCTGCGAGTTCCTGATCCACCCCGGCCTGTTTTGGAAGTTCAGCGGCAAGGACGCCGAGCGAATGGCACACGTCTCTCACGATGACACTTTTGATTTTTGATTTTTGATTTTTGATTTTTGATTGGAAACACAGAGGCAGCGTACGTTGCCCACAATCGAAAGTCACAAATCGAAAATTGAAAATCCCTGAAAGGAACCCTGACCATGACAGTCTCTCCGAAATCGAAAATCAAAAATCAAAAATCGAAAATCGCCTTGCTGCTCACGCTGACTCTCGCGCTCGGCTGCGGCGGCGGAGACCAGCCCGCTCCCAAGCCAACTCCCGCTGCGTCTACGGCCAAGGAGGAGCACGGCCACAAACACGCTGGCCACGGAGCCGGCCCGCATGAGGGCACGCTGGCCGATTGGGGCGGCGGCAAGTACCACGTCGAATTCTGCGTGGATCACGACAAACAAGAAGCCACCGTTTACATCCTCGGCAGCGACGAGAAGACTGCCACGCCGGTCAAGACCGACAAACTGCTGCTGAGCATCAACGGCCCGAAGTTCCAAGTCGAACTTGCCGCTGCGCCGCTGGAGGGTGAAGCGGAAGGGACCGCCTCGCGCTTCGTCGGAAAGCACGAAAGTCTCGGCAAAGTGCAAGAATTCGCCGGCACGATCAGCGGCGAAGTCGAAGGCACCCCCTACGCCGGCGACTTCAAGGAAGAACCGCACGGCGAACACGAGCACAAGAAATAGATTTTCGATTTGTGATTTCCGATTGTAGGCACGTACCAGCGGTCCTGCGTTCCAATCGAAAATCAAAAATCAAAACAGTTCTTGCTTGCTTGTAACGCCCCATCGCGTGCGTGCCACAGTTCGCTTGGCACGCAAACGGCGTGTATCACGTCGAATCACAAGGGACGCAAGGAGCACGTCATGCGTTGGTTCATTTCACTGGTCAATGTTTCGGTGCTAGCAGTTCGCCAAGTCGAGTCTCGACAAAGTACCGGATTTCGTCGCGGACTCGGCGGTAGTGACCGAGAGCCTCCTCTTCGGTGGCAGCGGACTTTGCCAACTTAGGAGGATCGTCGAAGCCGACGTGGACGACTTTGGTCCGCTGGGTGAATGCGGGGCAATGTTCGTCGGCATGACCACAAACCGTGACCACTAAGTCCAACGGCACATCGGAGAGGCTGCTCACCAGCTTCGAGGATTGTGACGTGATGTCGATGCCGGCTTCACGCATGACTCGCACGGCATTCGGATTGAGACCGTGGGCTTCGATGCCCGCTGAATACGATTCGATCCGGACGCCGAGCAGCGCTCGCGCCCAACCTTCGGCCATTTGGCTGCGGCACGAGTTTCCGGTGCAGAGGAACAAGACTTTCGGTTTCATGGTTCCTCGATCTCCTAAGTGAAATCACGTCATTGGTGTCGAATGCTGGACCGACGACATCAATTCTTGAGGGCGCGCCGCGCCAACCGGTGGCTCGGTCGAGTGACGCTCGCGCAGAACGCCGTCTTCCAATTCGTACCGCCACGACAGAGAGCAACGCGACAATCTGCAAGCCGCGCCAAAACAAAAGGTCGGATCGAATCCCAACGAGTCTGCATCATTGGCCTTTGAACGCGAGAGCCGCGACGGAGCGATTCGCCGCCAGGAAATTGTCAGGCAAGAACATCAACTCTTGAAGGTGCATCAGGCCAACAGGAGGTTCAGTCTGCCAGGGGACCAGGACTGTGCGCGACGAATGCTCGGTCTCGACTTCGTGGATGAAGGGTTGCTCGTGATGTTGTCGGGACTTCAGCAGCGGGTCACTCACGGACAGCGGAACCAGGCTTTCGTTGATCACCCAGGCATACGGTTCAATGCCCGCTCGTCGCAGATCGCGTTGAAGCTGCGCGGCCTCATGCACGGGGGTGGCTTCGGGTAGCGTGACGATCAGCACTCGTGTCAGCGCGGAATCACGGAGACGCGGCAGCAGTTGTTGAACCGACTCCGGCATTTGGCTCGCTTGTCGCGCGACTTCGCGGTGATAGGCCAAGGCCGCATCGAGTAAAAGAATCGTGTGCCCAGTCGGAGCCGTGTCGAGCACGACGAAGAGATCCGTCCCATCGGCAACCGCTTGGGCGAATGCTCGAAACACCGCGATCTCTTCCGTGCATGGGGAGCGGAGATCTTCGGCCAACAGCGCCTTCCCTTGTTCGTCGAGTCCCGCTCCTGCCGTTTGCATGACTTCGGCGGTATATCGCTGAGTCTCCGCTTGCGGATCAATTCGACTAACTTGCAGAGTCGGCAACGACTCTCCGGCAATGGCGGCGGCGACATGCGCGGCTGGGTCAGTTGTCGTCAGGTGGACCCGATGGCCTCGTTGAGCCAATGCGACGGCCACCGCAGCCGCAATCGTCGTCTTGCCGACACCCCCTTTGCCCATCGTCAAAATCACTCCATGTCCCGGAGCGGCTAAGTCATCCAGAAGACTTCCGAGTGACGGCGGCCAGACGTTTGTCTGGTCGAGTAATTCCGAGTCGATCGCGGGCATCGTCTCCGCGTGAGTCATGGCTCGTAGATGTGAGAGGCCCAGCAATCCCTGTGAAGACAGCGGCACGATCGTTCGAGGTAAGCTCGCCAGCATGTCTGGCATCGCGGCGATTGCTTGTTGTCCGCGCCGCTCCATCGCGAGCGCAATCGGATCATTCGGGCTAGTTGCCTGAAACACACCATTCACGATCAGGTGCTGGTTTCGAACGCCGAGACCGGAAAGTTCGTGACTGGTCCGAGCCGCCTCGCGGAACGCGGTGACCTCGGGACGAGTCACCAGAACCAGGGTCGTTGTCGCCGGATCACACAGCGCGTTGACGGTGTCTTGATACAGCCGCTGTTGAGCCTGCAAGCCAGCCAGCGGGCCCAAACAGGACGTGCCGGTCGTGTTGCTCTCCATGAATCCCGACCAAGCCGACGGCAACGACAACAACCGCAGCGTGTGTCCGGTTGGTGCGGTATCGAAGATCACATGCTCGTATTCCGCAGTTGCTAGCGGATCACCCAACAGCCGCGAAAACTCATCGAACGCGGCGATCTCCAGAGTGCATGAACCTGAGAACTGCTCTTCCATGCTCGTCACTGCGGCGACGGGAAGCAGTTTGCGATACGGCCCCACCATGCGTTCGCGGTAGGCAGCGGCGGAGGCTTCGGGATCAAGATTCATCGCGAACAGATTCAGTGTCTGCGGCACCAGCGTCGGATGGTTGCTGAGTTTGATTCCCAAGACCTCATCCAGGTTGGATGCCGGATCCGTGGAAACCAATAGCACGCACTGGCCACTGTCAGCTAACGACACCGCCGTGGCACAAGCCAGCGACGTCTTGCCGACGCCCCTGCGGTCCACAAACACCGGTGGAGCAGCACATCGGTTTGTCAAAGACTTGGATCGACTTCATGCCAGTTCTCCGAACACGTTCAAAGGAAACTGCAGATCCTGTCATGGCTCATCGACGAAGGATGATGTGAGCGTCAAAAAGTGAGGTCATTTCAACCCCGCCACCAGCGTCCGTAACAACTTGAGCATTGGCTGATTGACGCAGTAGCAAACTTTAGGCCCATCAATGTCCCCCTGCACCAACCCAGATTCCCTCAGAATCTTGAGATGCTGCGACACCGTGGACTGAGCCAGCGGCAGCTCTCCGACGATCTCCCCGCACACGCACGAGTCACGCTCAATCAGCATTCGCAAGATCGTCACGCGAGCCGGATGAGCCACGGCCTTCGCCAGCCGAGCCAGCAGCTCTCCGTCACTAACACCGTCCCGGTCGATGGGGGCTTCCTGGCAACATTTCGCCTTGGATTTGGATTTCGATTTGTGGGCGGCCATCTTGTCCTTTCATCGTTAATCGACGATTAACGGTATCGGACCGTGAGAATGGCGTCAATTCAGTAATTGTTGATCCTGCGATATCCTCAGGTGATGCCAACGACACTCCGTGTTCACGGCATCGACGATGTCCGCGCCGAGCTGCTCCCCGAAGACAAAGTCCGCGCCGTCGAAGAACTCGTCTCGCGTCACGGCATCGTCGGCATGATCGGCGACGGCGTGAACGACGTTCCCGCAATGGCCCGCGCAAGTCTCGGCATCGCAATGGGCGCCGCCGGAACGGACACTGCCCTCGAAACCGCCGAAATCGCCTTGATGAGCGATGGCCTCTCCCGCGTCGCGTGGCTAATCGCTCACTCGCATCGCACGCTGCGAGTCATCCGCCAAAACATCACGCGTCGCTCGGCGTGAAGGCCGTGTTCGTGCTGCTCACGATTCTCAGCTACGCCAATCTCTGGGCCGCCATTGCCGCCGACATGGGAGTCTCGCGCGCCGTCGTCTTCAACGCTTTGCGATTGCTGCATTCGGGGACGAGCACTTCTTCCGATGTTCGGCCGACTCGAAAGCCCACGCCCGGCCGAAAGGACTTGTCATGCTGGACCTGCTGTTGCGATTTGTGATCGCCGGCTCGGTCGTCGTCGGAGTCTCTGAACTCTCACGGCGCTCGCCGCGATTCGGTGCGTTGTTGCTGACGCTGCCGATTACCAGCATCGTGGCCTTCGTCGCGACGTGGCGCAAGAGCCACGACCTCGCCAGCATTTCCTTGTTGGCGCGCGAAACGCTGATCCTCGTTCCGCTTGGCTTGCAGCGTTGTTGCCGAACTGACTAACATATTCGAGAAATCGAATACTTGAATGACTAGGAACCGAGACATGGACCAGGTTGAGCCAAAAGTTGGGGCGGAACTGCTGAAGGCATTCTCGCATCCCACACGCTTGCTGATCTTGTATGAACTTATGGCGGGGCCGAAGTGTGTGACCGACATGGAGGACTTGCTCCCCGCGCGGCAAGCGAACATTTCGCAGCATTTGGCCGTGCTCAGGTATTCGCGGCTAGTCGATTACGCCCAAGACGGGGCGTTGCGGTGCTACTACCTCTGTCGGCCCACGCTCGTTCGAAATCTGTTGGCATTGATTGGACGCGACGAGCCGGTTGTGAAACGCACATCGGACGAGATCAAGTCCGACAAGTTGCGACTGGAGAAAGCTCGTCGTGCCCAGGCAGGGCGAACCGCGACGAAGCGGGCGAGACGAGTGAGGATGATGTCGTGACCGAGCGAATCTACCTCGATTTCAATGCGACGATGCCTCTCGCTGCGGAAGTCGCTGTGAAGATGCAGTCGTTGCTGACGACGCATTACGGCAATCCGTCGAGCCTGCATTGGGCGGGCGTCCCGGCGCGTGATGTCGTGGAGGCGGCTCGTTGCCAGGTGGCTGGACGCCGAGCGGGCACGGAGAACGCGGCTTCGATCATTGGTCTCGGTGCGGCGTGCCAGGTGGCTCACGATTGGGTCGATCATCCGCAAGTCGTGAGGCGGCGCGACCACTTCTGGCAGCGATTGCGCGAGCGATTCGGGGATCAGGTCGTGCTCAACGGTCATCCGGAGCGTCGTCTGCCCAACACGCTCAACGTCAGTTTTCGCGGAATGAACGGCCACGACATTCTGAGCAAGCTGCCGAATGTCGCCGCCTCAGCCGGCTCGGCTTGTCACGCGGGCGAGGCCCGCCTCAGTCCGGTGCTGGCCGCGATGGGCGTGCCAGTGGAGGTTGGCTTTGGAGCGATCCGCTTCAGCTTGGGACGCACCACCACTCAGGAGGAAATCGACAGCGTCGTCGAGGATCTCGGACACGTTCTGGCTCAGTGACGAGCCAGAGGACACCTCAATTAAGGTGAATAAACATGAAGAGACTTCAAACCGTTGGCCTCGTGGCGATGACCGCGCTCACCCTTGTTGTTTGCGCGTTCGCCGCAGACCACACCAAAGACTCGCTGAAGGTGGTCAAGGAAAACGTCGACGCAAAAAAGGCGGTGCTCGTTGATGTCCGTGAAAAGTTGGAATGGGACAAGGGCCACATCGACGGGGCGATCTTCCTGCCTTTGAGCGAACTGCAAGCGGGCGCCGAGCTGAAGTCGCTCGCCGAAAAGCTGCCGAAGGGAAAGATCGTTTACACGCATTGCGTCGTCGGAAAGCGATCCGTCACGGCCGGCAACATTCTGGAAAAGCACAGCTACGACGTGCGGCCTCTGAAGGCGGGCTACGAAGAACTCCTTCAAGCCGGATTCAAGAAGGCCCAGAAGTAGTGCCGCAGAAACGTAGGCGAGTCGCTCCCGCGACTCGCATTCCGAACGTTGGTTGATTCCCCATCCTGCGATCAGCGGTGATTGGTGGTGATGAGCGTCAGAAAGGGGGCCAGCGTGAGCGAGTAAAAGGGGGCCACCTGTTCTTTGCGGCGGTCACAACGGCCTACATCCTGATTGCCATTCAATTGGAAGAGCGGGATTTGGTGACTTACTACGGCGATGCGTACCGTCAGTACCAGCAGCAGGTCCGAATGCTGTTGCCCATTCCCCGAAAGAGCCAAGGGCCATCGAAGGAACCCTGAGCCGATGGTTCCTGTCGCAGTTGTCGAGTTCCCATGTTGTACTCCCACGATTACGCCATGACTGAATCACCATCGGTTGCTCCGCGATCTCTCGCCGGAAACCCGTTCGCCAATGCTAGCGTCGCGAGCGGCTACGAGGACTGGTATCTCGGACCGGGCCGACGGGCCGATGAGTTGGAGAAACGTCTGCTGCACAAACTGCTCACGAAGTTGGACGGAGTGAATACGGTCTTGGACGTCGGCTGTGGCACGGGACACTTCACACGCTGGCTCGAGGAACTCGGCTACGACACCGTCGGCTTGGATTCGTCGCTGGAGATGCTCGCTGAGGCTCGTCGCTACAACGCCAATTCGTACCAAATCGGCGATGCGCAGGAGCTGCCTTTCGCAGCGCAGAGCTTCGACGTCGTGGCGCTGATCACGACGTTGGAGTTCGTCGGCGATCCGGTCAAAGCCTTGAGCGAAGCGGTTCGCGTCGCTCGTCACGGTTTGCTGCTGGGGGTCTTGAATCGCCACAGCCTGCTGACGTGGAAATACCGGCGTTCGGGAAAACCGCTGTGGCAAGCGGCTCGTTTTCTCACGCCGCGCGAACTGAGGGCATTGGTCGCGCAAGTGGCCGAGCGGCGGCTGCTCGACATTCGCTGGCGCACGACGCTTTGGCCGCTTCCGGGAGTCACTGATTTGCCTCTGCCTTGGGGCGGCTTCATTGGAGCCGTTGCCCAACTCGCCATGAGTTGAATTTGGCAGAGTTTCATTCGATCGAGAGAACCGTCGCTATGCCGACACCGCAGCACGAAGCCGCGATTCGTTTCGGGTGTTTCTTCGGAACACTGCTCGTGATGGCCGCGTGACAGCAACTACGGCTTCTGTCTGCCGTGGTGGGATTTTTTGTTTCGCACCTACCGTTCACAACCCGCCGCCGGTCACGCGGGGTTGGTCATCGGACACCCAGAGTATCGGACTGCCGACCCAGCCCGTCTGTGGTTCCTGCTCTGCCTGCCATTTCGACGAGACCTCCCGCTGCCGCCGTGCCACCGAACTCGGCCGCCCGCGCCCAATATTGAATCCCAATCTTCCATTTCGTCCGACTCGCGCCCATGACCATAACCACACACGGAAACGCCGTCAGCGGAGCATGCCCGACGGCGACCTTCCGCAAGGGATACGAGATCGTCTGAAGTCTTCAGATTCGCTGTTTGACAGGCCGAAGACATATTGTATCATTGAACTAATACAAATGTGATTCAGGCTCTGGGCACCTCTCCAGCGAATTCAGTCGTGCAAATCCACATCTCGGCGAGCGACGGCGTGGCGATCTATCTGCAGATCGTCAACCAGATCAAGTACCTGGTCGCCTCGGGACGATTGGCGGCGGGAGATGAAATGCCGCCGATTCGCGTGTTGGCCGAACAGCTCATCATCAACCCGAACACGGTGGCACGAGCCTATCGAGAGTTGGAGGCGGCCGGCATTGTCGAGAAGCGCCGCACGGCGGGGACGTACGTCTCCGACCAGGGTTCGCCGCTGGCTCGGCGCCAACGGTTCAAGATTTTGACGGAGCGAATCGACTTGTTGCTGGCCGAGGCGCGGCACATGAATATCGCCGTGGACGAGGTTGTCAAACTCGTTCAGCAACGTCATGCGACGATGGAATCCACCCGCCCTGAGGAGTGATCTCATGCACGAACCCTTTCCTTCTTCCGCGCCACCCGTCGTGGAGATACACCAAGTCACGCGGCAATTTGGCAACAAAACGGCACTCGACAATCTTTCTCTGACCGTCCCGCGCGGCGGCGTCTTCGGCTTGATCGGCGGCAACGGGGCCGGCAAGACAACGCTCATCAAGCACGTCCTGGGAATGCTCAAGAGTCAATTGGGCAGCGTGCGAGTGTTCGGATTTGATCCGGTGCAAAATCCAGTCGGCACGCTGGGGCGCATCGGTTATCTGTCGGAGGACCGCGATCTGCCGAATTGGATGCGCGTCGCCGAGTTGATGCGGTACACGCAGGCGTTTTTCCCGAATTGGGACGAAGCCTACGCCGAGGAACTGCGGCAGGCGTTTGATCTCGACAGCAATGCGAAGATCAAGAATCTGTCTCGCGGCCAGCGAGCACGGGCCGGGTTGTTGGTTGCTCTGGCGCATCGACCGGAATTGCTCGTGTTGGATGAGCCGTCGTCGGGGTTGGATCCGGTTGTGCGCCGCGACATTCTGGGGGCCATCATCCGCACGATCGCCGACGAAGGGCGGACGGTTTTGTTTTCATCGCATCTGCTGGACGAAGTGGAGCGAGTTGCCGATCGGGTGGCGATCATCCATCAGGGGCGGATCATCCTCACTGCGCCAATGGATGAGATCAAAGACACGCACCGCCGAGTGACACTCCGTTTCGGACAGTCGCACGACCGGCCACCGTCGCTAGTTGGCACGCTTTCGTTTGAAGGGCAGGGGGCTGAGTGGAGTTACATCTGCAGCGGCGAGAGCCAACAGTTGCGACGAGCGGCTGAAGCGATTGGTGCCACCGTCGTGGGTGACGACGCCTTGACGCTGGATGAGATTTTTGTGTCTCGGATTCTCAACTAAGTAAGTTGTGCAGGCGAGCGGGGCGGCGTCAGCCCCCCGGTTTGGCGACGAATGCACCGGGGGGCTGACGCCGCCCCGCTCGCCTAGTGTCACTTGGCCAAGGAGCAACCATCATGCGATCCATTCCTGTGGCGATGACGTGGGAGATGCTGACGCGTGGACGCTGGAATCTGCTGGCTTTCGCGCTCGCGGCAAATCTGTTGCCGATGGTGATTCTCACCGCGCTGCGTCGCGAAGGGGCGCTCGATCCCACCGATTCCAGCATGTTGGTGATGCAGGTCGCGCTGGTGCAGATCAACATGTTCATCTTTGGATGCGCGGTGTTTGACGCTCAGGCGCAGCCATCGCGGTTGTACGCGTTGCCAATCCCGACGTCGTCGCTCGTGGCTTGGCAGATGTTGTCGGCGATGGTGGTGGTCGGATTGGAATCGCTGGCGAGCATCGCTTGTTTGAATGCGATGTTCGATCTGGGCTGGCCGTTGTGGGGGCCGGCGCTTTTTGCGGCGGTCGGAGTGGCG
>CAZPUJ010000021.1:0-26523 GCA_964589725.1 uncultured Planctomycetaceae bacterium | reverse complement strand
CAAGCCCCTGATGTGTCCGAGGAAACACGTCAGCGGTTCACATCTTCGGCCGTTTGGGGCGCGGGGCTGGCGTTTCCGTTGGTGGCGATCGGGCTAGAACTGTTCGGTTATGGCACTGACGAGCGGCTGTGGTGGCTGGGGACCGCATGGTGGTTTCTGTGGATGGGACTCGAACCGATTTCGAGATTCGTGGCACTCACCCGAAGCCCAGGCCAGCGTATTGAATCTCCGACGACGTCCGTTCCTCCCTCGCACTTCGGGTTCGTGTCGATGTTGGAAGCGGCCAACGTCGCGTTGCTGGTTCACTTGCTGGGGGCCGGCGGGATTGCGATGCCGGCGATTACCCAGTTGTTCTGGTCGGTTTGGGTCATGCGTGCCGCGCTGTCGTACCAGAAAGGCGACGCGTCAAACGAAAGTTCTTCCAGCACGGCGACTCTCGGCGGCGTAAACGCTCCGCGAGTTTGGTTATACCTGATGGGAGGAGCCGCATTGTTGTCGGGGGTATGTCTGATAAGTGCCTTGTTGCCGGATCTGTTCTGTCGGACATCGCTCGCTTTGGGAGACGCGCTCCTGACAGAGGGACAGGACGTCGCGGTGGCTCGCAACAAGTATGAGGCTGCCTTGGAAGCCGACCGGTTTGCGATCGAGCCTCGGGAACGACTGGCCGAACTGGCGTTTGAACGATCGCGGCAATCACGTCGCGTGGTAGACCGAGACGACGCGGTTCGGCGGCAACGGGCGGTAATTGACCGCATGCCGTTTGCGTCGCGGCCGTGGCGGCGATTAGGGCAGATGTGGATGACGTGGTTCCGGCAAACTCGCGATCCGGAACATGCTCGCTCGGCGGCCGAAGCCTTCGCGATGGCCGTCGAGCGATATCCGCATCACGCGGGGTTGCTCGCCGAATGGGCGAACGCGGCGGAGGAAGCCGGCCTGACGGAGCAAGCACGTGTCGCCTCGCGGCGGGCGTTGCGGCAAGATGACCTCAACCATCAGGCCGGTCATTTGGACAAATTCTTGAGAAAAGAGGACCGCGTGCGAATCGAGCGGCTGGCCGATGAACATCCGGCGACGCAACGACCGTCGGATGCGAATTGACCCTTGGGGGATCCGCGATCAGAATGCGCCTCATCGGAGCGATCATCCTTTTCTTGATTTCAACATCCCTTGTGTGCAGGAAATCATCGACGGAGAAAACATGAAGCCCAAAGCAATCTTTCTGGCGATCTTCTTGGTCATTGTCACGTGCAGTTTGTTGGCGTTCTTCGGCAAAGCCAACACGCCGGGTACCCAGCACACACCAGTTTCGGACATTCCCATTCCTGCCGAGCATGGACCGTATCCGAAAGCCATCGTGGTCGACGGCACGTTGTACGAGTTCGGCATCATGGAACAAGGTCAAAAGGGAGAACACGTCTTCACGGTACGCAATGAGGGCGAGGCTTCCTTGAAGATCGCTTCTGGCAAGCACTCCTGCCAATGCACGATGGGCAGCATCGGGAAAAACGGTTTGGAACCCGGTGAAGAGACGACTCTGACAATCAGTTGGGATATCAGGAACCCTGCGTCGCGGTTCGAACAATATGCGAAGTTTCACACCAACGACCCGCTCAATCCGGAGCTTTCGTTCATCGTGCGCGGCTCGGTCGGCAGAAAATTAGTCTTCAAGCCGGCCGCCGAAATCGCTCTGCGCTTGCTTCCGGATGGAAAACCGACTGAACAACTTCTCACGTTGCACTCCGAAATCTTAGAGTCCTTCGACATTAAGCAGATCGAAACCTCGACGCCGTTCATCGTCGTCGAGACGCGATCGCTCACGCCCGATGAGTTGTCGATCCTCTCGCAAAGTCCGTCGGGAGAGAATCTACATCGATTTGATGACCTCAATTCGCCGGCCGCGAAGATGCTCGCTGCGAAGACCCCGGCACAGATCAAAGCGGAAGGGCTCGAGCCCATGCTCGAGCAAATGAAGAAAAAAGAAGCGGATGCGAAGAAACGAGAAGAAGCTGAACTGGCCAACAAACCGCCTCCTGCCAAATGTGGCTACGAGTTGAAAGTCCACTTTCGATCCGGCTTACCGATCGGCAAATTTCGTGAGACGATCACCATCCATACGAACGTGGACTCCGCGGATGTCATGACCGCTTCGTTCCAGGGAACCCGCTCCGGACCGGTCGAGATTTACGCGACACCAGGCGTCGCCTGGTCTCCCGAAGAGGGTGTGCTGCGATTCAAACGCTTCCGCGCCGCCGACGGAACTAAGGCCAAGCTGATGATCTTCGTGAACAAGTTTGATCAAGAGTTCGCCGTCACCGAGACCAAAATGGACCCGCCCGCCGTACGCTACGAACTGGTCAGGGATAAGAACTTCAAAGGGACAGGACGCGACAAGTTTGATCTACTCTTGGAGGTACCTCCCAGCGAAACACCGATCACTCTCGGTGGTCAGAATCCTGGACAGATTCTGCTGCACACGAATCATCCCGACGCCAGCATCATCAGAATGATTTTGGAATACACGTCGTTCTGATCAACGTGAAACTGATATCTCCCGGACCGCCCGGCTGTGAGTCCGCAGCCACCGGCAGGGGAGGAGCTTTTTCGTTTACCTCGGCAAAAAAGGTGTCGCATGATCCGTCGCCTCAGACAGGGATTCGTCGCCAGCCTTCTCGGACTGGGGCTGAATGGCATAATTGGATGCGGTGACACCGCGCCTCCCGCGGGTGTCGTGAAGCCGTCATCGGGCGAATTATCGGCCGAAAGCAACACTCTGCCCGCGATCGGCGACTTTCCGCCGGCTCGTGACGACTCGCGGACCCGGAATCCTGCCGACGAAAGCTCATCCATAAGAACAGACGAGCGGATCACGGAAACTCCGAGCGGCATTCAGACCACGTCGAATGAGAGTCCTGCGACGACGACGAAGAACGCGGCCAACCCGGCCAAGCCGCTGTTCGACGGCTGGGACAAGCCAGCCGTCGTGCTGGTGTTGTCGGGCGAGCAGCATGGATTCCTCGAACCGTGCGGTTGTTCCGAGCATCAATCGGGTGGTGTGTCGCGACGGCATGATCTCATCAAACAGCTCGACTCGAAAAAGTGGCCGCTGACATCGTTGGATCTCGGTGGCACGGTCAATCGCACACGCGCCCAAACGAAACTGAAGTTTCAAACGTTCCTTGCCGCGATGAAGGACATGCGGTACAGCGTGCTCAATCTTGGGCCGGAAGAACTAAAACTCGGAGCGGCCGACTTGCTGGCCTTTCACACGCCCGACCAGAACGACCCGCTCGGCAGCCTCGGCTTTCTGTCGGCCAACGTCACGCTCTTCGGTTCGCCCGAACTGGGGACGCCAATTCGCTCGAAACTACTGACGATCGGCAAAGTCAAGGTCGGCGTGACGTCGATCCTCGGCGAAACCTTCCGCAAAGAGATCGCCCCGCCTGGCGCGAACGTGGACATCACGATCGACGACCCCGAAGCCGCGCTACCGGCCGTGTTGCTGGATCTGCAAGCCAGAAAACCTGACCTGCTCGTGTTGCTCGCGCATGTCGAGATGTTGGCCGAATCCAAAGCACTGGCCCAAAAATTCCCCCAATTTAACGTGATTCTCAGCTCCGGCGGAGCCGAAGATCCCGAGTTTTCCAATCCGCAAAAAATCGGCGACACACTGCTCGTGCAAGTCGGCCACAAAGGAAAATACACCGGCGTCGTTGGCTTCTTCCCTTACGATCCGAAAGAGCGGCTGCGGTATGAACTCGTCAAGCTCACGCCAGACGGCTTTAAAGATTCGGACAAGATGACCGAGCACATGCGGTTCTATCAGCAAGTGCTAAAAGAAGAACGTCTTGCCGAGAAAGAACCACCGATCAAACACGCCCGTGGAGCGAAGTTTGTCGGCTCAAAAGTGTGCGGCGAATGCCACTCGAAAGCGTTCGATGTTTGGAAGGACAGCGGCCACTCCCACGCCTACGACAGTCTGATCAAAGGCCGTCCCGAACTGAAGGACCGCTGGGTCTCGCGCATTCACGATCCCGAATGCTTGTCGTGCCACGTCACCGGCTGGCACGCGCAAGACATGCTCCGTTATGAGAGCGGTTTTCTCAACGCGGACCAGACAGCGCATCTGCTGCACAACGGCTGCGAAAACTGTCATGGCCCCGGCAGCAAACACATCGAATTGATCGACAAAGGTGAGAACGAAGCGGCCAGCAAGGAAGTTCGCATCACACTGGAAGCCGCCAAGAAAACCCAGTGCTACACCTGCCATGACCTGGACAATAGTCCGAAGTTCAAGTTCGACGATTACTGGGAGACTATCAAGCACAAAGGGTTGGATTAGTCCTCATGGCCGCCGCTCCGACCGGAATCAAAGCTCGCCAGAACGAAGGCGTCCTCGAACTGCAATGGCCGCACGGCACCTGCCGGCTGCCGTATCGTTTTTTGCGCGGTCGCTGCCCATGCGCCGTATGCGTTAATGAAGTCACCGGCGTGCGCGTGGTCGACGTCGAAGACGTCCCACTGTCGATCGCACTCACCAACATGCAATTCGCCGGAAACTACGCGCTGAAGATCACCTGGAACGACCGTCACGAATCGGGGATCTTTACGTGGGAATACCTGGACCTGCTTTGCAAGGATTTCGACGTGGCAATGACGAAGGCGCATTGACTCGTTATTTTCCGGCCAAGTACCGCTTCTCAATTTTCGCTGCGACGGTACCGATCCCGTAGTAGCCGATCGACAGCCGAGCCACATGCGTCAACAGGTCGTACGCCTTCCAGCGGTTCCATTGGAAATCTTCTTCCATCCACAGGATCAACCGCGCGAACGCTTCTGCCGCGGAGCGTTCCATCGGGCAACCGCTGACGACCGTCATGATTTCCGCCGGCGATTCGATGCGTGGACTGAGTAACTTTTTGCCCTTGAGCAGTCGCACCGTGATTGTCGTCTCGGCCGGCATCTCGAGTCCCGTCGCCGACAACTCGCCGTGTCCCATCGCGGCGTGCGCGTCGCCGAGATAGAGGAATCCGCCAGTCACGAACACCGGCAAAAAAATCGTGTTGCCGGGACAGACTTCGATGATGTCCATGTTGCCACCGTAAGGCCCTGCCGGCAACGCGGTGGGCGAACCGACGTCGGGCGCAGTCCCGATGCAGCCGAGCATTGGGGTATACGGAATCGTGATCTCATCGCTGAAGTGGATCAGCCCATCACGGATCGGCATCACATGCGCGCCGTGGGGGCAATCGGTCCCCAGCCACTCGCAAAGCTGTTTTGGATTGCCCGTGTACGTCGAGCATTGGCCGCTGCTCGGCTTGATCTCATGAATCGTCACTACCAGAGTGTCGCCCGGCTCTGCTCCTTCGACCCAGATCGGTCCCGTTTGTGGATTGCTGTAGGGCATCGTCGTGCGATCGCGCCGGTCGCCCGGTTTGCGAATCTGGCCTGACAGCGCGTCTTCGCTTTCGACGACGATCGTATCGCCAGATTGAATCCGCAGTCGCGGTTCGCGGTAGCGGCTGAATTCGTAACACAGCGGTTGAGCAGTCAAGCGTTGCATGGTCGGTCTCGCGGGCGTGTCGGTTTCCTATCGAATGGACTGCGTCCCATCGCAGTGCTTAGTGCCACAAATCGAAACTAGGGTATCACCAGAGACCGAGTCTTCAAATAACTCTGCGGCGACTATGCAGATTCGTCATCATTCTGCCCTCCATCATTCTGCTTTTGTTCGTGGCGAGCAGAATGATGGAGGGCAGAATGATGGCAGCTCAGTAAAATCAGCCGTTGGCGGGGCATCGCAGCGTTTGTTTGCGGCCCGATCGCTCGGACGCAAACGTATCGGCAAAAGTTGCCGCGGCGGAATCCGGAAAAATTTTTGTAACTGAAATTGTCTGCGGCTCTTACCCAGCCGATATTAGTCCTACAAGTGGCAATGTCGTAGCCACCGGCAATTCAACAAGAATCTGCCTTGTTTCGCCAGTCGCCGTCGTTTCGCGGATTGAGGACAGGAGCCAGACGAGTCACTTTGGCGAAGCAACACGCGCCAAAGTGAGGGCGGGAAACATTCGAGAATTGGGCCAAACGGAGATTGAACAATGCTGCGGTTTGGTTGGAGTCTTGGGAATCTGCTCGGTCGCTTAAAGGCTCGCCGCGGCCGCTGGCGTACGCGATTGCAATTACGGTCGACCTGCGCGGATCTGGAGATGTTGGAATCTCGCGTGCTGCCGACAGGTGAGTTGGGCATCGTGAGTGGCGTGGCCTTCATTGATGGCGATCAAGGTGGTGTGAATGACGACGGGGAAGTGGCGGTGCGAGGAATCTCCGTGACACTCACCGGATCGACGACCGCGAATCCGGCTGTGCCCGTCACAATGACTGCGACCACCGACGCTAACGGAGTGTTCGCGTTCCGCCTGGTTGCGGCCGGGACTTACCAAATCACTGCCGGCCCAGGGCTGAATCTGCTGGGTGAAGCCGTCGAGATTCCGGAATTCGCAGTGGACGAAGGCGCGACGGTGACGAAGGATGTGCCGCTCGGAGGCATCGCACCAGCGTTCATCTCCCTGCGCCAGTTCCTGACAAACACCACGGCGGCGGCCTTTCCGTTTGCCCCCGCCGGCACGACCACAAATCAGCAACCGACAGTACGGCAGACTCCAGAGGGCGTGGAAACTCGCGAGAATGCCGACGACACCTCCATCGCCTTGCGGAGCGTGTTCAACGATCCCGACCTCACGAGCCAAATACGATTCAAAACGAACCAAGGCGACATCAATGCGGTGCTGTTCGACGGCGCGACACCTCTGACCGTCGACAACTTGTACAACTACATCGAGAGCGATCGATATGACAATACGATCTTCCACCGTCTCGCCGTTAACGATCCCAATAATACACCGGCGAATCCGAATGATGACGTTCCGTTCGTGTTGCAAGGTGGCGGCTATCAGTTTAATGCGGACAGTTCGGAGGTCGTCGAGGTCGACGCCGATCCCGCGGTGCAAAACGAATTCAGCGCGACCCGGTCGAACACGCTTGGGACCATCGCGATGGCGAAGCTTGGGGGCAATCCGAACAGCGCGACCAATGAATTCTTCTTCAATTTGGGGGATAACTCGGCGAACCTGAATAATCAAAACGGCGGATTTACGGTCTTCGGCCGAGTGCTGGACGCTGCGGATCAGGCGGTTTTGGACGCGATCACCGAGATTCCGCGAGAGGACCACGGAAGTCCGGTCGATGACGTTCCACTGGTGGACTACGTGGGAACCAATTTCCGTACCAACATTACGACCAATCCGGTCCAATTCACGACCGATGCCACGGCCGACAATTTCGTCTTGTTGCAAGACATTGAAATTGTGACTCGCACACGGACTGATGCGCTGACCTACTCGGTGGTCAGCAACAGTAATGAAGACTTGGTGACGGCGACGATTGAAAACGGTCGGCTGATCTTGTCCTACACTCCGGATGCGTTCGGCACAGCCAACATTGTGGTGCGCGCCACCGACTCTTTTGGTGCCAGCGTCCAGGCCACGTTTCCGGTCACCGTCGTCAAAAACGAGCTGCCTGAAGCCACCGTTGAACTCACGTCGGACACAAACCCGGCCGCTGTCAGTTCCGACCTCACCGCCAGAGTCTCAGCCGATGACTCGGATGGTGACAGCGTCCTTTTGACGTATCGCTGGATCGTCAATGGCGTCAATGTGGTCAAAACAACCTCCGACACGTCCGATACCGAAGACACCTTGAGTCCCACGGAATACACGCCGTCCAAGGGTGATGTGGTGAGGGTGGAAGTGACTCCCAATGACGGGATGGAGGACGGTGCTATGGTATCCGACTCGGTGACTTTGGCGAACAGCCTGCCAGTTGTCGGTGCCGTGACGTTGGACAACCCGTCACCGCTGGTGGACGACACGATCACAGCAACCGTCGCCAGTGTCTCCGACGACGACGTTGGCGACACCGTGATGCTGACCTACGTCTGGCGCATCAATAATGACACCATCGTGCAAACGTCACTACCGACAACGGACCTCTCGGACAGCCTCGACCTGAGCACTCTCACGGGGATCACTCCGGCCCCGGGCGATGTCATCGCCGTGGTCGTGACCCCGAATGATGGTACTGCCGATGGAGCCTTCCGATTTTGGACCACGACCGTAGCCAACAGTCTGCCGACGGCCAGTGTCGAGATCGCTAACGCGACCAATCTCGGCAATCCGCCGACGGCCACGGACACATTGATGGCCGTGACCACCAACGCCGACGCCGATGGTGACACCGTCACGTTGTCATACGTTTGGAAGGTGAATAACTCGGAGGTTCCGGGAGTCACCGGCGACACGTTTGATCTCAGTTCCAGTCCCGTGACTGTCCAGGCCGGAGATGCGGTTGCCGTCGAAGTTACTCCCAATGATGGGACGACAAACGGTCTCACAGTCATGGACAGTATCATGCTTGTCTAAAGGTCAATTTCGTTTTTTCGTCTTTTCGCACGAGACGGAAGTTTGCAATTTTTCAGACTGATGTTTGCGGTTTGGAAACGGGAACGGAGTCACGAAATGCGATCTCGGATGCTCGTCGCCTTGTGTGCTCTGCTGGCGTTCGCGGAAGTGAGCTCCAGTCAGGAATCAGCCTCGGAGACCTCGGCCCCGCCGCCTGTCGCGAAGGATCGCGGTGAGGACACGTCCTTGCTCGGCACCGGCATCACGCAGGTTTTCGACGATAACGACGGTCAGTTTTGGATCACGGGAAGCTACGTCTTCGGTTGGATTCGCGGCACCAACTTGCCTCCCTTGGTGACAACCAGCCCGGTGGGAACAGCCCAAACCGACGCCGGTATTTTGGGAAAGGCGACGACCAGCACGCTCTTCGGCGGCAAGGTCAACGATGACGTCCGATCTGGCTTCCGCTTAGGCGCGGGGTATGTGTACGACCAAGAGAATGGATTGGGATTCGAGGGCGGCTTCACATATGTCGCGAGCCAGACCAGCGACTTCTCGGCAACCTCCGCCAACTTCCCAATTCTCGCGCGACCTTACAATGATGCGAACGCCGCGACTCCGGCCGCCGCTCCGCAAGCCGTACTGATCGCGTTTCCCGGCCAGTCAACGGGCACGGTGGACGTTGAGGCGGAATCCGGCAACTTTTACGAGGCACACCTGGACTGGACCGAAAACATCGTCGACACGGGTTGGATGAGCCTCGGCTGCCTCATGGGCTACCGTTTCAGCCGTTACGATGATTCACTCGGCATCCGCCAAAACATCTTTCCAACCGTCACGACGCAAATCGCAACCGTCGATGAGTTTGGTGCTCAGAATCAATTCCACGGTTTGGACCTGGGACTGCAGGCGCAGTTCACTTGGAAGAACCTGTCGCTGAACCTGCTCGGCAAGGTGGCTCCGGGAAGCATTTTCCGCGAAGTGAATATCAATGGCAGTCAGGTGGTCACGGCCACGGGTTCGGCACCAGTCAACTCAACAGGAGGCGTCTACGCTCTCTCAAGCAACATTGGCAGTCATTCGAGCAACAATGTGTCGCTCTTTTCCGAAGTTGGTGGCACTCTCAATTGGACGGTGAGATCCAATGTCCGCGTGCATGTCGGCTACTCGGCCATGTTCCTGAACGATGTGGCTCGCTCCGCCAACCAGATCGATTTTACGGTCAATCCCAACTTGTTTCCGCCGGTGACAACGGGCGGGCCGAACCGTCCCAGCTTTCAGTTGCATCACACGGATGTTTGGCTTCAGAGCATTAACATCGGTGCAGATTTCTTTTTCTAATTCCTACTGTGACAGATCGGCGAACGGGGAAAAAGCCGGACCGTCACAGCAGGACTAATCGCGACCGGTCACTCTTGCCTACTTGACCTCGTCGAGCAGCTTCAACACCGTCTCGACGATTTTCGGGGAGGCCTCGACTTCCAGGTAGCTTGATCGCGCCCGCCACGTTTCGTAGCCAGCGAGTTCGTGTTGTTGCGGCGTCGGCAAGTAGCCGTTGTAGCCGTTGGCCAATTCGATCGTGAAGGTTGGCTTGAGCGGGCTGCGGCGTTTGATTTCGAGACCGA
Organism: uncultured Planctomycetaceae bacterium; assembly: GCA_964589725.1. Taxonomy (GTDB): domain Bacteria; phylum Planctomycetota; class Planctomycetia; order Planctomycetales; family Planctomycetaceae; genus CAYSHJ01. The sequence continues at coordinate 16,445 of CAZPUJ010000021.1, read as the reverse complement.
TCTCGGTGAAGACCTCGCACGGGATCGCCACGATTCCCAATTCGCCGATGCGCAGCGCCTGCAACTTGAGCTTCACCGTTTCCGGATACTCGGCCATTTTCAGCGTTTCGCGCGCGTACACCTGCGGCATGGTCTTGTACGGAGACGGCCCCGCCTGTGCGAGCATCTCTTTCGCGCGAGCGATGTCGTCCACCGACGGCTTCCGGACCTTGAGTTCGATCTCCGTCTCCCGCATCGCGATCGTCGCAGCTGAGCGATGCTCGGTCTTTGCGTACGCGGCCGCCGCGGCGGTCGCAACGCTGTCGGCGACGAGCTTGAGCTTCTCGTAGGGTCCGAACTTCGGCGGCATCGTGAGCGCGAAGTTGACGTTGTTCACATCTGCACTCGTCCCGTTGGACATGATGCCGACAAATGGTCGAGCGGAACCGGCATCGGCCTTCAGCAGTTGCCCGATCCGTTCGGCAAAGGCGGCGAAGTAATCGGCCGACAGTTCGCCGCCGCCGGTTCCACCGACATAGTGCAACGAGTAATTCGCCAGAAACGCGAGCGGTCGGCCGCTCGGCGACTGCACACTCAAAAAGCTGACTTCTGGATCGACCGGCCCCGCCGACTTTTCGACCTTCGGATTCGCGTAGCCGGGATTCATCCGCACCTTGTCGATCAGACCGAACGGATTTGTTTCGGCACTCGGCTCCTTGAGCCACCAGCGGCGATTGAAGACTTGTGTCTCGTCGCGTCCGACGCCCCAGGCGAGCTTCGCGGGTGCAAGGTTGTCCGCCGCTTGCTTCACTCCGGCCGCGATCCGTTCCGCGAGGAACTTCGAGTACTCGACGTCGGCATCGCTTTGAAACGCGCCAGTGACCGCCGGGCACGAGTGCGCGTGAGTCGCCGACATCAGCATGCGCTCCGTCGGGATGCCGGTCAGCTTTTGAGCTTGCTGCTTGGCGCTGTCGAACAGCTCGCGCGGGATCAAACAATTGTCGACCACGACGATCGCAACGCGCGTCTTGCTGTCGTCGAGCACAACGCACCGAGCATGCAGCGGATCGTGAGCTCGCTGCGCCGGATGGTCCTGCAAGTTGCCGTTCATCGAGATCGGAAATTTGAGCGGCGTGACATCCATCGCAAACGCGCCGGCTCGAAACGTGGATTGCTGGCCAAAGGCAGTGCTGGCCGAGCTCGGGCCAACACAACAAACGGTGATCAGACCGAGCCAAAACAGTTTTGAGTGCATGTGATCTCCTTCAGTGCATCATCTTCATTTAACCGCGCCCCCACGTGGCTTTGAAGTCGCTGAGCCAGCCCTGGTCTCCCTGGGCGCAATGAGTGGCGTATCTGTATTAATAGTGTATCATTCTTCAAGATAATTTTACGCAACTTATTTAGGGACAGTCAGTTCAATCGGCAGGGGACAGGACTGAGAATCCTGGTGTCGGCGGTTCGATTCCGCCCCTGTCCATTTGTTTGTTAGGAAGCCGATCGTGTTTTTTCTCAGGAGGAGAATCATGGACGGGAGAGTTTCAGTATATGGCAAGTGGACCACTTGGTTGATGGTCCTCAGTTGTTGCGTGGGCTTCGTCTTGGGCGCTTACAACTCACCAGTAAGGCCGGTTGCCGCCGTTGAGCCGCGGGGAAATGGTGCTCTGAGGACGACACATCTCTCAATCACCGATGAAGATGGTCGCGTCGTGATGACGCTGAGTGGAAGCGGACGACGCCCGTCGATCGAGTTCCTCGGCCCCGACAACACACAAAGTCTGACGATCGGCTCTGGCGGCCAGCTCTCGCGCGGCGAGATGTGGGTCACGTTTCAGAAAGATCAGAGGCCGCTACTCGCCCTGACGCCAACCGGCTTGGGGTATTTCAATGATAATGACCGGACAAGCAACTGATGGGCAGCGGCCTCCGTTCAACAGGGGTTCAGTCTGCGACCCTCGGGCCGGCGAAGGCTTGCAGCGCGTTTAAGGTTGCTTGGAAATCGCTGGGCCACGGGGCCTCGATCGTCAGTGGCATTCCATTCTCTGGATGCTGAAAACTCAACCGGAACGCATGCAGGGCCTGTCGGCGGATCAGGATGTTAGGCAACGCATCGACGGCCGAGTCGAGACCGGCGCGCTTTGCGGCGGCTTCGGCTTTGCGAGACAGCAGCGCTTCTCGCTCCGCCTGATTCGACGAGCCGTCGACGTCGGCAACGCGTAGAGCCTTGCAGCCGCCGTACAGATCGTCAGCGACGATCGGATGTCCGAGATGCGACAAGTGGACGCGGAGCTGATGCGTGCGGCCGGTCTTGGGCAGCAGACGCACGTGCGTGAAGCCTGGAAAGCGTTCGACGACCTCGAAGTGCGTGACGGCTTGCCGCGCGTTGCCCCCCGGTTCGCAGACCTGCATTTTCTCGCGAGCCTTCGGGTTCACGCGCACGAACGTGTCAATGACGCCGCGATCGCGAGGAAACTCACCCCACACGATCGCTCGGTATTCCTTGTGAACCGTGCGCGATTCGAACTGCTCACTGAGCCGGAAGTGGACCTGATTGTTTTTGGCGATCACAATCACGCCGCTGGTGTCCTTGTCGAGCCGATGCACGATGCCCGGCCGAAGCTGGCCAGCGACGTTGCTGAGCTGATCGAAATGAAACTGCAATGCTCCCGCCAGCGTGCCGCGATAATGCCCTTTGCCCGGATGCGTGATCATGTTCGCTGGCTTGTTGAGCACGACGAGCGAATCATCCTCGAACAGAATGTCGAGCGGAATGTTTTCCGGAGGCAAGCTGCTGTCGGGCGATTCGGGCAGACGGACATCAAGGCAATCGTTGACCCGCAGTCGCCGCGAGGCTTTGACCGGCAGCGCGTTGACCAGCACGGAACCTTGCTCGATCGCTCGCTGGAACAGCGCGCGGCTGTAGTTCGGAAACAGCCGCGAGAGGTAATGATCGACGCGCCAGCCATGTGCTCGAGGTTCGACGACGACGCGCAGCAGTTCACTCGAAAGCGTCACGCCGGACGTGGTGGAAGAATTGGCTGCGAGCGTGCATTCTTCTAATTCATCAACCACCAAATCGTCGCCAACAAGTTCCGGCAGTTCATTGCCCGGCTGCCCGCTGCCCGGTGCCCGCTGTCCGCTCATTTGTTTTCCGCCGGGGCGTCGTTGCTCTCCGCCTTCGGCTCGGCACCCTTCTTCGGCAGCGGAAATGGGGCGAGGTTCTTCTTCTTTGCGAACTCGGCGGTAGTGATCCGTGCCACCTTTTGGGGTTCGTCGATCACTAATACCATCGGGTTCGCTTCCTCTTCGTACCTTGAAAGGATGGCGGCGACCGTTTCCAAACCAGTGACTTTGCCAAGTTCCAAAGTCTGCGGCATGTTTTTCGTGAAGCCGGCGGACTTCAATGCGTCAGCGTCAATTTCGATTTTCACTCCACACTTCTCGGAAATGAACTTGAAGGCGTCTTGCAACGGCGTCCGCGAGAATTTGACCTCCAATTCGGTCTTCAAGCCGTCGATGACTGCTGAAGCCTGATCGTCTTTGGACTTTTCAGGCTCGGCGGCCGGCGGCTGGTCGTCCTTCTTCTCAGCCGGTTTGTCATCGTCGGGATCGAGCGGAATCGTCAGCTTTGGCGGCGCGGACTTCTCGCCGTCTGCTGGCTTCTCAGTGTCGGACGGTTCATCCTTCGACGTGCCAATCGCCGGGTGTCCCGGCGGCAGGCCGTCTTGAGGCTTACTGCGATCGGCGGGCTTCGGTTTTTGTTTGTGGAACCAGGCGTAAAACTCTTTCGCGCGGTCCGACTTCAGAGCTTCGATCCGCTCTTCGGCCGACGACTTGTACGTCGACTTCGGGAATTGAGTCAGCAATATTTCATAGGCTTTGATGGCGTTCGTCGTGTCGGCATCGGATTGTGTCTCGGTCGACTTGGCCAAACCCCATAAGGCTCGCTCGCGAACAGGCGTCGGGGCCGACGCCGAATGCAGCACCATTTGAAACGCCTTGTCCGCATTCTCGAGATCGCCCAGGCCGGCGGATCGATCGGTGAACATCAACGCCAGCCCCGAATCGAGATACCGTTCACCTTCGCTCAATCGAGCCCACGCACCGACGTCATAGCTCTCGTACGCGTCGGCGATGTCACCATACTCTTTGGCGTTGCGAGCCGTGCCGTACTGAGCCCACGCCGATTCGGTGCGGGATGTGGTCGTGCGGTAGTACGAAAACCAAATCGCTCCGCCGATCATGACTGCGCAGGCCACCCCGACCAGCGCATTACCGTTCTCATCGAGCCACTTCACGAGCGGCTGCGGCTTATCGGGCAAGGCCTTGGCGTGAGAAAGAACATGTTCCGCAGGCTGAGGCTTCATTGCCGTCTTTCCGCTGAGATTCGCAAAAGTCGCGTGAGGTCACGCAGGCCGAAATCGGGGGAACGATGATAGGTCTGCCCGCTTTCGACCGTCAAGGCGGCGACTGAACTCTGCTATGCGGACCCGGTGAAAGCGTGTCGCCACAACCCGGTCGATTACTCACCGGATTTGGGCTTCAGATTCGCCTCGCGTTGCCACTCTCTGAACGGCCCCCAGAACCCGAGGACGCCACCCACGGCAATCATTAGCAGCGTCAGCGGCGTCAGCTTGTGAACGTGAGCGAGAAAATATCCCAGGCTCTTATCGTCCCTAAAGGGCATGTACTTCCATTCCGTGAACAGTCCGAGAGCCACCGCCGCCACACCACATCCGATCGCCAGCCCGAGCGAACGGTTCCGAACCAGCCCGGCACCGATGCCGATCAGGCCGCCTGGAAGAATCATCGCGTAGAAACCTTGGTCCGCGATCCAGAAGAACGCGAAGAAGCCAATCACGCCACCAACCAACGCGCCGCCGATCACCAACGCGATGTCTTTCATTGCCCACTCCGTCATGAGAATCTTCATTCGTAAGTTATGCGCGCCGTGCGCGCGGTTGGTTCCCTCTCCCCCGATGCGGGGGAGAGGTTGAGGGTGAAGGGGCTGAACGCTTCACCAGACCACGAACCCCCTCACCCCAGCCCTCTCCCCCGATGCGGGGGAGAGGGAGCAAGGCTGCGGGCGAAGCCCGCGTTAGGACTATGTCACGTGGCTGCGACTGTCGCTGTCTCACCGACTTCTGCGTAGAACCAGTTCGCGACGAGGTGCTCGCCGCAGAAAAAGAGCAGGGCGACAAGCAGCAAGAGCGGGTAAATCTCTTCACCCAGTCGGCCGGTGGCGACAACACGTTGCAGGTCATTGATGTCGCGAACGACCGAGTAGCGCTTGCGGCCGGATTTGTCATTCTCGCCGAAGAGCTGCGGCAGGTCGGCATCGGTCAGACGGCGGAAGTCGCTGTCGCTCGGCGAGGCGTTCACGCTGAATCCGCTACCGGAAAATTTCGATTGCGGGTCGGCGGGCAGGACATCGTAGTGGCCAAGCTGATCGGTCTCGCGAATCGCGAATGAGGTTGTACCGGCGGCGACTGGTTCCTGGCGTTGCTGACCGCTCGGCTTGCGGAGCAGGTAGCGAGTGAGCGGCGGCTCGCTGTTGACTCGCAGCACGACGTCTTCGCCAGCCAGTACGTTGAACGTCGATTCGTTGCGGCCGCAGAGGTACTGCATCAACTGATCGGCGAGCACGACGAACGCCCAACTGCGCGGCAGATCACTCCAGCCGCGCAGATCGGCGGCGGTCGTCAGCATCGCGACGCGACCGGCTCCGACACGACGCTCGATCAACGCGGGCCGAGCTTCCGGGTCGGAGTACTCGACGAGCACACTGGCTCCGTCGAACGGAGTCACTTTCCAGAATCGGCGAACGTCGGAGACGGCTAATTCTCCCGCGCCCCCGAGTTCCTCCAGCTTCTTCAACGCCGGATGATGGAGGTTTTTCAGGTCCAGGGCGGCGGGTGTCTTGAAACTTAACGCGGCATCCAAGTGCGCGGGAAGAAGTTGTTTGGCCGAATCGCTGGTGTACGAGACCGGGTCCACGCCAACCACCTCGCCGAGCGCGGCCGATCCCAAGAACACCGCCAGTCCGCCGCCGCCGGAAACGTATCTGTGCAGCGACTTCCAAACCACCTCGCCGGGAGCCGGCACGCTATTCAAGACGACGACCGAATAATCGCCGAGTTTGGTTTGCTGAAGTTTCGACGGTCGGATGTCGTCCACTTCGTAGCGAGCCTTCTTCGCCAACACATCTTCCGGCGGCGCGAGAGCTTCCTTCAAGATATCACCGACCGCGGCGCTGGGCGAAACGAGCAAGACTTTCGGTGGCGGCTGGACCTCAACGGTGAAGTACCGCACGTCGTTCAATGGCAGCGGGTCGCTCGACAGCAAGCGCAATTCGCCGTGTTGCACGGGGCCTTGCAGGTTCGCGACCGGAATCTGCACGCGAGCCCCCACCTGGCCGCCGAGTTTGACCGTCTGCTGACCTTGCTTGATGAGCTTGCCGTCTCTTCCGAGCAACGATATTTCGACCGTCTTTTCGACTTCCTCAAAGCCAACCGACGTCAACGCCGCGTCGACCGTCAGAGTTTCCCCGTCTGAGACGCTCTGCCTCGACAATGTCACGTCCGTGATGCCGAGATCCTTCGGTTGCGGTTCGCCAACGTCGATGATGTACACGCTGACCCAGGGCCGTTGATCGATCTCTCCCTTGAGCAACGCCGCACCGCTCATGCGCCACGCCGTCGAGGCCAAGTCGGTGAAGAGGTAAATTTCCCGGATAAAACGATCCCGCCGAGAGTCCTGCGGCACCGACTGCTGCTCGTTGAGCGTGCGGCCTTGATCCTGTTCCTGCAATGTGAGGGCCGCTCGCAGTCGATCGTTGAGTGGCAGCGACACCGGCTGCAACGCCAGCGATTGAATCTTCGACTTCGCTCCAATAATGTCAACTTGAAACACAATCGACGCCAAGCCACGTTCGCCGCTCGCCCCGCCGCCACTGTCTCCGACCGCGATACGACTCCGCGCCGGCAACGATTCGAGATGCTGCAACGCGAACGCCTTGGCTTGATCGAGCCGCGTCTTCCCTTCTTGCTGGTACTGCATCGACAGACTGGTGTCGAACAAAAACACCGCTGCGACTGGCAAGTCACTGCGAACCTCCTGGGCCGGCGCGGAGATTTCCGCTCGCAGCCGATTCACGTAAGGCCACGCGAACAGCAACGCGATCAACACCGCCGTGCCGGAGCCCAGTCCGCCGCGCAGCAGCGTGCGCCGGTATGCCAGCGTCTGTTGCGAGAGCCGCTTCTTTCGCCACGACCGCGTCAGTCCGATGTACGTCCCGCCCGCCGCCGCCACGATCGCGAACAGCGTCAGCAACTCGCGCGTATTAAACTCGTATTCCGCTTCCGGCAGCGACGGCCTCGCCACCGCGATCACCAAGCCGACGATCACCAGCATTCGCAGCAACAACAACCACACATGCCGCAGCCGCATCCGCCGCACGCTCTGCCGCCGACGTGCCTGAATCAATCGCAGCGCGGGGAAAAGCAACTTCTTCGGCTTGGCCCGCAACAAAAAGTGCAGGATGACCGGAATCACCGCCAAGCCGGCGGCATAAATCAGCAAAGGGTGAATAAGGGACATGGTGCGGAGTTGGCAGAGGTCAGAAATCAGAAATCACTGTCGACATTTTGCTGCCGACTACCTTGCGGCATCGTTTCGGGGTGTTGGTAACGAATGAGGCTGCGTGAGCAGTTTGTACATCTCTGGCCGGCGGTCGGCGAGGCGGTCGATGGCGTGTTTTCCGGGAACGCGGGTAACGCGTTTGCTGCGAGACTGAGTCGGGTCGATGTCGGCGTACAAAATCTGTTCGCCCGTGTCTTCGGTGGTCGCAAGCGTGCAGCCGCTGGGGCCGCAGATGCGGCTGCGGCCGATGAAGCGGAAGCCGCGCTCCTCGCCAACGCGGTTCACGGCCAGGAAATAGACGGCGTTTTCCATCGCTCGGCTGTTGAGAGTATGATCGGCCACGCATTCGGCGCCGGGAGGCCAGTTGGTCGGCAATACGATCAAGTCGGCTCCCAGCAGTGCGAGCGATCGCGACGCTTCGGGAAACGCCGCGTCGTAGCAGATCAACAGACCGACCTTCACGCCGTCGACGTCATGCACCGCGAACGGACGGTCGCCGTACGTCGTCTTCATGTCAATTCCCAAGTACGGCAGATGGATTTTGCGATACGAGCCGATCAGGCCGCTCGGTCCGACGAGCGCCGCCGCGTTGAAGAGCTTCGCGCCGTCGAGTTCCAACAGGCCGAACACGGCGAAGACGCCAAGCTCCGCACACGCTTGTTGAAATCGCTCGCTCGCGGGACCGGGCAACGTCTGAGCGAACGGCAGCGCTTCTTCGATGCTTTCGAAGCAGTAGCCTGTGAGCGCGCACTCCGGGAACGCGACCAGTTTCGCTCCGGCAGCCGCGGCTTCTTTGAGCTTGATCAACATCGCGGAAAGATTGGCTTCCGGTTGACCGATTGTCACATCCATTTGCACGGCGGCGATTCGCATGAGTGATCCTTGTTCGTGATGACAGACGCGGAGAAGCACTTCGGGACCGGCTTGTCACAATCGCGAACGTACTCGAACGGCTCGCCACCTTCAAACGCCAACGGCGTCGCTCGCGCGGGGCGAACGACGCCGTGGGGTAGTTGTTGAATCGAATTCAAAAAGCCGGCGGTTACGCGGCCACTCGCCGACTCGCCTTTTGCGGGAACGGGATGATTGCCGGTTCGGCTCCGGACATGCGATCGACACAGGCTTCCAGGAAGAGCTCGAAGACTTGCATGTCGAGAGCGGACGCTGTGTCACTTTCCGGATGCCACTGCACGCCGACGCAGAACCAGTCATCGCTGACCGACTCGTACGATTCGACGACGCCGTCAGTGGCCATCGACGAGACCTTGAACAACGGCGAGAGCACATCCACGGCCATGTGGTGATCGCTGTTCACTCGGATTTCACCAGGACCGTACATCACGTCCATGCGCGTGCCGGGGACGATGTTCAAGATGTGGCGCAAGGTCCGCTCGACCGGGTCGCGGTGTTGCAGGGCACGGGGAATGTCTTCGGGAATGTGCTGGAACAGCGTGCCCCCGCAGGTGACGTTCAGTGTCTGCATACCCACGCCGATGGCCAAAATCGGCAGCCGCATTTCGACGGCCATCTTGCACAGCCGGCGGTCGAAGTCTTCGCGCCGAGTCGGCATCGGTCGCGTCGCGGGATGCTTGTCGAGGCCCAAGTGTCGCGGGTCGAGATCCATCGAACAGCCACCAAGTACCACTCCGTCGACCCGGTTGAGGAAATGTTTCAGGTCTTTGTCATCCGGCAAGGGCGGGATGATCATCGGGATGCCGCCGGGAGACTTCGCGGTTTTAGCGGAGTTGATTTGGTCGTAGTAGCCGCTGGTGATCCACGAGAGTGCGATGTGTTCATTCGAGGCGGGGCGGAAATCAGCGTTGATGCCGATGAACGGTTTCGGAGTGTTGTTCGAGCTCATGCGGTAGCCCTTCCTTGGTTCAGCACGATGGGTGCTGCGGTTCGTGTGGCGACGTTTTCGTTTTCGCTCGAACCGACCCGCGCCACCGAGTCAGCTCGCGCCGTGACTCGGTCAGAAGGTTTTCGTTCGTTGTTCCGCATTCAGGCGGTCGGAACCGGCTGAAGACGTAACGACGAACTGAAGAGCATGCACATTCAACGCACGACGAATGCGGGGTAACTGCGGGAGTTCTGGTTCGTGTTGAGAGGACTTATTGAGTCCCAACGACCAGAGCCGAGTGAGCGTCGCATCCATGCGTCGTTCTCCAGGACCAATCCTTCGGTCCGAGCCTGTCGCGGTTCACAACCACGACGGCCAAGAGCCAACTCACCTGCCTCAACAGCCGAAAACCATCTTGGAGTCGGCGATTTGTCAAAGCCCTGTGAGCAAGGCGGCGGGATGGTAGGTGCCGCGCATCGTGCTGTAAAGCAAATCGAACATTTTGTTGCTAGCGAACCGTCCGGCCACTGTTAGTTGTGGTCGATCAGAAACGTTCGTCCACGTGGTTTCGCGGACCGACTTGAGTTACCGAGGCGAGAAATCCACAATTCGGCCCGGAGATTGCGAGTTTCATGCTCATGAGGACGTCGACTTGAACCCATCGACTGACGTTGTGATCCGTCCCGCGACCACGGCCGATGTGCCGACGATCTTGGCGTTGATTCGCGAACTGGCTGAGTATGAAATGCTGCTCGATATGGTCGTGGCCACAGAGGCGTCGTTGCATGGTTCGCTGTTTGGCCGACGTCCATATGCCGAGGCCCTGGTCGCGACCGTCGGCAGTGAGACAGTTGGCTTTGCATTATTCTTTCACAACTTCTCGACGTTCCTCGGCAAACCGGGGATGTACTTAGAAGACCTCTTCGTTCGTCCGTCGTTTCGCGGACGAGGCATCGGCAAGGCTCTGCTTTTTCGCGTCGCTCAGATCGCCGTCGAACGCGACTGCGGACGGATGGAATGGTCGGTGCTCGATTGGAATGCTCCGTCGATCCGTTTTTACGAAAGCCTGGGAGCGAAGCCATTATCGGATTGGACGATGTATCGTTTGACCAGCGAGGCGTTGCGACGAGTGGCGAGCAGCGATGCCTAGGAACGGGACCGAAATCACGTCCCGATTTCGGCGAGCACACTAACCCGAAGCGTGAGCGAGGGCCGCGGATCTGTCCGGCCTCGCTGACGCTTCGGGTGTGCGCGGCACAGGGAAGTTATTTCGGCCCTGTTCCTAACCCATGATGTGTCGGCGGTCCGTCATTTGAACTCGATATCTTCCGCGACAGGCAGGTCACTCAAGCTGTTGAGCCCAAATAGTGACAGAAAACGCGGTGTGGTCACGTACGGTGGGTCGCTCTTTTGTTGCTTGTCATTCGCGGAGTGCTCGCGGTCGATGCGGATGAGTTCGCGTTGCAGCAGTTGCCGCAGCACGGGGCCGGAGTTCGATCTTCCCAAGGCTTCGACTTGCGATTTCGTGATCGGCTGCCGGTACGCGACGAGCGAAAGAACTTCCAACACGTCTTGTCCGAGCTTCACGTCTTTGGGGCCGTAGCCGTAGGCCTTGTTACGCACGCTTTCGAATTCCGGAAGCAGCGTCAGGCGATAGCCGCCTTCGCCCAAGGTAATCGAGTACGGTCGCTCCTCGTCGGCGTACTGGCGATTCAGCTCGTCGATTAGACATTCGACGAACCCGAAACCGTGCTCGGTGTGAAACAGCGAGCCGAGCCGCTTCGCCGTGAGCGGCATACCCCCGACAAACAACGCGGCCTCGACGACTTGCTTCTCCGAGACCCGTTCCGGTTCCGAGGACGCGGTGAAGCCGGAGTTGGACAGTGCGCGAGTTGATGCTGGCCCAGCGCCACTGGCTAAGCCGGTGTCGCCCGCATCGGTCTCACCGACAGGTTCGGCTGGACCGCCGGATTGCGAAGCAGCGACATTCGCGACGCCGTCTGCGGTAGCGTGCGTCTCGCCCGGTTGAAAACTCTGCGAGCTGATTTCGCGTTCGATCGCTGCGGTCGCTTCGAGAGCTCGCAAATACGCTTGTTCGAGATCATCCGCCAGCAACGGCTCGTCCCAGGACTCGGCTGGTTTGGCGAAGTCGGGATCGTCGGCTTGATGCCGTTCTACTTGATTGGATTCATTCGTTTCATGCCGCTCGTCCATGAGTCCGGTCCTTTACCCGGATTGCACACCGTCCTCGGGTTTCCCTGACAGCGTGTTTCACACGAGCCCGACGCGCAAGCGAGGGAAATTTGCCGCCTGTTCCTCGCTTGCGCGTCGGGCCAGTGTGGATTGGTGCGAAATTCGGGCTTGCCAGTCTTGAGCGAATAGAACGCTCGCTGGCTCTTGTAGCCGAACTCGTAAGAGTTCGGGAACTCTGAAGTCTCACGACTTCAGCTACCGTTTATAGCAGTCAGTGAAAAAATGCCGGAAGCCCGGCCGGTAGACGATCACATCGAGGTTCCGGCAGTGACCAGGTCACTCGGCGCAACCTCTTGGTAATACAGGCGGCCTGGCCGTGACATGAGTTTGACAAAAGTTTGACGGCCGGCTGACTCGCCATCTCCGATGGACTTCTATAATCCCGCCACTTCAAGGTAGGCCAAGGACGGCCGCTAGCGATCCTTTCCTCGCTTCCCCAGGAGACCCTGGTCTTGACTCACGACACGACTCTCACCGACGCCGGCCATTCGTCCGTCACTGGTTCATCCGTAACTGCGACGTCCGACGATTCCACCTCGCTCCGTTCGCCCACGCGCGAAGCGGCACTGCGTGGTGCGGGACTCGCCTCACCCACGATATGGCTGCCGATTCGCGACCATGAGTCCTCGCACGCGACGACTGCTCGACGTGCGCGGCTGGAGATTTCACATCCGCAAGTCACTGCGTATCGCGAGCGGTTCCCGCATGGGGTCGATTGGTACAACGTCGGTTGGATGGCGTTGATCAACGTCGGTGCCGTCGCGGCGTTTTGGCATTTCAGTTGGATCGGTTTGGCAACGGCGGTAGTGCTGCACTTCGTCACGGCTTGCCTGGGAGTCACGTTGGGTTACCACCGGCTCCTGACGCACGGCAGCCTGATCGTGCCGCGCCCGTTGAAATATTTCTTCTCGATGTGCGGCATGTTGTCGGCCGAGGGCAGTCCGCTGTTTTGGGTGGCGACGCATCGCAAGCATCATGTGTTGTCGGATCAGGAAGGCGATCCGCACTCGCCGAACGACGGTTTCTGGTGGTCGCACATGCTGTGGTTCAAGCCGAAGGACGCTCCGGGACACCTTGATGCGCTGCTCAAACGCTGGGCGCCGGATATGTACAGAGATCCGGTCCAGCAGTTCTTCCACAAGTATTTCATCCTGTTTCCGCTTGGTTTGGGTGCCGCGCTGTACGGCCTGGGCGAGTACTTCTTCCAAGCCGGGCTGTCGTGCCTGTTGTGGGGTCTGTGCCTGCGGATGATCGCGGCGTATCACAGCACGTGGTTCGTGAATTCAGCCACGCACGTTTGGGGTTACCGCAATTACGAGACGACCGACCGCTCGCGAAACCTGTGGTGGGTCGCCTTGCTGAGCTACGGCGAAGGCTGGCACAACAATCATCACGCTCACCAACGCCTCGCCCGCCACGGCCACAAATGGTGGGAGGTCGACATCACCTACATGGTGATCCGCACGCTGAAGTTCTTCGGCCTCGCAAAGCAGGTGCAGGATCGGTTGCCGTCGGAGACGGCGTGACAAAGTCCGGCTCCACCGATCAGAGACCAAGGGACGATTCCCGTTCGGCCATCACCGCCGATACCGCACGGAGCTGAACTCTTACCCCGAATTGCGCACGCTCCTCACGAATCGGTGACACCCTGTGGCAGCTGAATTCGCCAGAATTCAGCCACAACGTCCATCGACACGCTGAATTCTGGCGAATTCAGCTACCACTTGGTGCGAAAACCGGGTGATGGTGCGGCCGAGTGCCCATCCTCCAGGTCTCATTCCCCAGCGGGTGGTGGCCCGATCGAAATCGTTCGTCACATCGCGATTAACGGAAGAGGTTGTCCACGTAGATCTCCAAACGCTGCGTCAGCGAAAGGACCCATGAGATGGTTTGGCGGGGCCTGAGGATCGTCTGTTGAGCGTACTTGCCAGACGTCGGATCACGCTACTCGTAAACTTCAACCTGCGACTCGGGGAAATTGACGAGGCACGAGCGGCGGTGCAGTGCCGCTGCGCACTTCGTCAAACAGGGTGGTGGGCATCGCCGAACTCCGAGAACCAGACATCAACTTGGTTGAGCCTTTGTGCGATCAATTTACGTCTGTGAGACACACGCCGTCTACGCTGGTGGCCCGATCGAATCTCGGGCTAGTGCATTGTCACCGCTTGGTTTCCGGGTGAGCCGGAACGCGCTAGCCTGGATTATTCATGGCTTCGTAGCTGAGTTCGCAAAAACTCAGTTCCTGTTGGCGAGTTGGGCTGAGTTCTTGTGAACTCAGCTACGTGCAGGTTGCGAGTGTTCCACGAGGGACCATGAATGATCCGGGCTAGCGTCCGGTTTGTGCAGCAAGAACCAGGGCCAGCGCCCTGCGGCTGATTTCCGCGACCCGAATTCTTTGCTGTGACAAAGCACTAGTGTTGTGGCCGGTCTTCCAACAGAGCCATGTACCCCGACCGTAGATGCGAACGGTCAGGCGGCGTACAACTCGATCTTCGAAATGGCGCGAACTTCAGCGACAGCCTCGCCCAGCTCTCCCTCGCACCGCCAAGTCTGACACATTTGGGGGACACTCCACTAACCCGATGCGCAAGCGAGGGCTCAGGTAACAGGCCCTCGCTTACGCTTCGGGTTAGTGTCAAACTCGGCGTTCGGTATCAACACGCATTCCGTGTCGCCCTTTTTTCAGATTCGCCCGTCCCAAACCATGACCGCTGAGAAAACCACTGGCCTCGTGATTCGAATGGCGGACTTCAGCGAGTCCAGCCAGGTGGTGACGTGGTTCACCCGCGATTTCGGCAAGCTGGCGACGATCGCGAAGGGGGGCAAACGCTTGAAAGGACCGTTTGAAACGGCTCTTGACCTGCTCACGGAATCTCGCCTAGTTTTCCTACGCAAGTCATCAGGGGGACTGGACATTTTGACAGAATGCCAGTTGATGGCTCGGTTCCGGCCGCCGGCTCGCAATCTGAATTGCTTGTACGGCGGATACTACGTCGCCGAGCTGTTGGCTGGTCTCACGGAGGAGTACGACCCGCATCCCGTTTTGTACGACGAGGCGGTCGCGACGTTGCGACGGCTGACCGAAGAAGCTGACTTCCGCTGGCCCGTGCTGCGATTTGAAGTTGTCACGCTGCGCGAAATCGGTCAACTGCCCGACTTCAAAACCTGCCTCGCCTGCGGACGGACCGTGGCCGATCACACGTCATTTGTTTTCTGGGTGTCGCAAGGAGGCCTGCTCTGTCCGAACTGTCGCCGATCCGAATTTGCGTCGCATCCGATTCACGGTGCGACGCTGGCTTTATTCGAACAACTCGCCGCACCTGAACCTCCTGCGCCACCGACCGCACCTTTCCCATCCCAGACCATTCAAGAACTCCGGCACCTGATCACGGCCGCCATCTGCCAGCCTCTCGATCGACGACCCAAGATGCTGTCGTACCTGCCATTCACGTAGACAGGTTATGTCTCGTCTCGCTTCATCACTGTTATCACTGTTGCTGCTGACGTGCCTGCTCTCGGGCTGCGCGACGCCCCGTTCGTCGGTCAGTCTGACGCAGTGGAGTTGGGGCCGCAGCATAAATTTCTCCAAGGACAAATCCTCGGCGCTTGATCCAGCTGAGAAGGACGACGTCACCGTTGTCGAACCTGACGATGCTCCGAAAGAGCCACGGCGATTGTTTGGTTTCGGTGGCGGAGGCACTCGCGATGAACAACGGTCTGGTCCCGAAAGCCGTCCGCGCGCCGAGAGTCGCAATGTCACGGAAGGCCCGTCATGGTGGGAACTATCGAAACCAAAGGACTCCAACGCGACGCGCGATGACGAACATCGCCTGCAACAACAGCAATTCACTCAAGCCGAAGAGTTGTTCAAGGATGACCGGCTGAACGAAGCCGAAAAGCTGCTCAAACCGCTCTCCAAGAAGAAGCGATCGTTCTGGTCGAAGCTGAAGATTGCGAGCATCGATCCCGAATTCCACGAAGAGCATAATCGCGTGCGTGAGGATTCGCTGTTCCTGTTAGCGGAGGCCTACTACAAGCAAGAAAGATTCTCCAACGCCCAGGAATACTACGAAACCTTGTTAAAGGATTATCCGTCGACGCGGCATTTGAACGTCGCTACGCGGCGATTGTTCACGATGGCGCGCACGTGGCTGGGCTTCCCCGATTTCGCGACCTCGAGCGATGTGCAGCCGGTCAATCTGGAAGACCCGCGCTCCACTCCGACACCCAAAAAGGAGAAGCCGCCGCACTCGACGATTTTGGTGCCGAACCTGACTGACAAGTCGCGCCCCACTTTTGACACGCCGGGGCATGCGCTGGCGGCGCTCAAGTCGATTTGGATGTACGACCCGCGCGGGCCACTTGCCGACGACGCGATCATGATGACGGCCAGTCATTACCTGCGCGTCGCCAACAACCAAGAGGCCGACCGCTATTTTTCGATGCTCCGCGAGGTATATCCGCAAAGCCCACACTTGCAAACGTCGTTCATACTCGGTTCGCATGTGAAGCTGGCGTCGTACAAGGGAGCATGCTACGACGTGAAACAACTGGAAGACGCGCGGCGGCTCAAAGAGAGCACACTGCGGCTGTTCCCGAACCTCCCCGAACGGGAACGCCTCAAGGAGGAACTGGCGCAAATCGAGGAAGCTCGCGCACAGCGGCTGTGGGAATTGGTCCAACTCTACCGCCGCAAAAACAAACCCAAAGCCATGGTGATCTACGCCGAAGA
>CAZPUJ010000020.1:0-17681 GCA_964589725.1 uncultured Planctomycetaceae bacterium | reverse complement strand
TCCGCCAACGAATTGGAGAGGTCCGAATACTTCCTTCGAATCCATTCCACAACGGGCTGGTCCGCCATGCGGGCTATATCGCATAATCACCCCTTCTCAGCCAATACCAATTCCGAGCGTTTATTTACGCGCAGCGCCTAAGTTGTGCAACCCTTTCAGGGTAGCCTACGGCATTCTTTTCACCCACCCAGGGTGCGCGGCGAAGCGCCGCGACCCTGGGCTATGTTGTTTAACGCCTTCGGCGTAAACCGCAAAAAAAAAGCTTGAATTCCAGCGCGCCTGGAATTCGTTAGTGTCAGGAAAGTTTTAGCCACTCGTTGGCCACCGTTTCACCTTTGCCGTACGCGGTACGTAAAGCGGGTGGCGAGGCTGGCCGGACGCTGTGACACCAAGACAAAACGGCCGCTGGAGCAACTGGGTGACCTCCGCGGCGCGGCCGTGAAGTTGTCCCCAATTACCCCACGCTACGACAGTTCGTTCGGCAATCGCACTCATCGCGACCAACGCCTCATCGTTGTACGGTCCGACAGGGTCTGGAGTGTCGCGGAGCCCGTTGGGTTTGTTGTGCCGGGCGGCAAACAGATTGCCAAACATGAGTCCTCCTGCCTTCCATGATCGTCGGGACCGTTCGATGCACCGCTCAAGGGTTGGTCGCCGTCGCTTTTCTGTGTCCCCTTTTCCGGGGTTGACCCCGACCCAGAGGACGAAAGATCCCTCGGCAACCCAGGACCGGACGAAGGCATACCGATACCGCATATCGCGGGAGAAGACATAACTGTCGGAAATCCCATCAGGCGATTGCTCAGTCCGGTAGAGAAGGTTGTGCTGAGCAGCGAACTCTTCCAAGGCCGCAAGTTTCTGCATAGACCACTATCCTTGAGATCTCTCGTGCGTCGACGAACAGAAAAGTGAACCGCGCGAAGCCCTTTATGATTTGTCCAATCCGCACGGTTCGTGAATGGGGCGTCAAACTACTGTGACGAAACGAATTTGCCAACACGCAGGGTGGCACAGCTTGCTTCACGCTGTGTGTGAAGCATTGGAAACCGGAAACAAACGATCAATCTCGTGCCACGGCATCATGCAGCATTCCGCGCGAACTCCGAGTTTCCGATGCCTGCGGTCCACAGGTTTTTCAAACCTGTGCCACCCGTGCAAACGACGCACGCTCAAGCCAACAGACGGCGCAGCGTTTCGAGGTTGGTCGCTGAGTCGAAGATGGCTCGAATCGGGATGCGGAAGCCGGTGACGACGCGGCTTTCGATGTCTCCGGAACCGGACTTCAGCAACAGGCGAAAGGCACCCTCTTCGAGCACGGATTGTTCGACGGACTCAGCCTCCGCATCCACGATCCAATACTCGCGGACGCCGTGAGCCTCGTAGTCCTCAAACTTCACACCTCGATCACGCTGTTCGGTGGTTGGCGACAAAACTTCCACGACGAAATCCGGAACCGGAAACTTCATCGTGTCGGGAGTCAACGCCGCCGCGTTCTCGTGGCTAAAGAACACGATGTCCGGTTCGTAATCGTTGCGAGGAAAAACGCACAGACATTTCTCATCAAGGGCTTCGCCCAAGTCATGGGATTGAACGTAAGTGTCAAGCAGCTTCATCAAATCTCTCTTGGCGCAAAGATGGCGATTCCGAGCCGGGGAATGCACGATGACTTCTCCCTCGATGAATTCGACTTTCTGGTCGTCCGACATCTCATCGTAAAAACGCTCGCGCCGTTCGGTCTCGTCGCGCAGACGATTGACGAGCGTGGCGGCGATATCGGGGAGTCGCGGAGATTTCAGAATCGGGGTCAGGTCGAGTGTGCTCATGATGAAGAACATAGCCTCGGTCGGTCACTGAACACAAGGACTTGATCAGGATGAGAGCCACGTCGCGCGAAGCAGGTCGTAGCCGATTAAGAAAATCCCCGCGTCGACGAGAGCGTGGCTCAGCCACGGTCCGAGCAGCGAGCCGCTCCGTTGATACAGCCAGGCCCAAACCGCTCCACCAACGGCGACGGAGATCGAGAAGAACCACGTCGGGAAGGAACTCCAGCCGAAGTAGACCGACAGCACGATCACGTGATGAGCCATGAAACCGAGACTTGAAATCGCGATCGCGGCACCGAGCGGCAGCAGTCGTCGCGTGCGGCCGAACACGAACCAGCGCCAGTAATATTCTTCCATCAGCGAGTGCGCCGCCGAATAAAACACGCCCAGCGCGATGTATTTGCCGGGACTCGTGATTCCGGCTGACGTCACTTTCAGACGCACGGCCTCCATCGCCGCGTCGAACCAGCCGGCGGGTTTCATCCAGCCCTGATACAGCCCCAGCGCCGTGCCGGTGATGACCAAGCCGAACAACAGACCGTTCAACAAACCCGACGTTGGCTTTTCAGGCCAGCGTGGTCGCTGTCGCTCCCAAGCCAGCACCCAGGCGATGGGAAAACCGAACTGGATCAGCTTTCCAAAACCATAGACCGTTTGTTGGATGCTAGCGGGCTGATCAGCCAACGCGATGAAGTAGACCCACGTCAAGAGCGTCGGGAACGTCAGCGCGAACACGACGGCGGCGGACTGAGATTTGACATGCGAAGTTTGCGGTCTGTCAGCCGTCATTTGCGGTCCAGATTTTCGGCAGCCCACTATCGATCACACGACAACAGCAAACCACTTCGTGTCGGAGCCGGCAAGTCAGTCGGAAAACAAAAACGCCCCGCTGCAACAGCCAGCGAGGCGTTTCGACGATCAAGCCGTGTCGCTCGTCGTACTGTCAATTAGTTCAGAATCTTCTTGGTGTCGGCAACGACTTGCTTTGAGGCATCCTTCGTCAGCTTGCCTTTCGCGAAGGCGTGATTGACCTTCACTTCGCTGCCAACCCACATCATGACCGTGACGTCGGCGTCCTCAGAGATCTTGTAACCTTCCGGCCCGGCGATTCCGTCGTACACGGTCAACGGCAGATTCTTGAGGCCTTCCTTCGCGGCCAGTTCCTTCAGCTTCGGCTCGGTGGCGTCCGGATCATTGGTCAGCAACGTGACGAAGCCGGCCATCTTCTTTTCTTGGTTCTCGCCGACGATGCCGTCGAGCTTCTTGACCAACGCGACCACGTCGGGCGTGACTTCGCGAGCGAAGACATTGACGACCGGGCGATCTCCGAACTTGCAGCGATAGCACAGTGACTTGCCTTCGGACGGGCCGGTGCAGTCCTTAACGTTGTAAGCTGGCGGTCTTTCGCCGAGCTGCAAACCGGATTTCAGTTCCGCCGCCACAACCATGCCGGCCAACAGAGCACTGCTCACTAACGCCGCTGACAGAATTCGACTCATGCTTCTCTCCTTCGGGACAGGACCAAACAGATAGCCGCGGCGCGAGCCACTCGGCCCGCGATTCACCGCGACGATGCTTGCTACAAAACGCTTGCGGTGTGAATCAGATCAAGACCTGAATGCCGGACACGCCGTCGCTAAGCGCAGCGCAGTCAGGAGAAGCCCGGCGTGGCATCGGCGGGAGAGAAAGCCAGCACGGCTGTCGTTGACAGCGACCGAATCGAGCAAGCTCCGCGCGTCAAGAAATTCACCAGCACGCTCCCGCAAAAGTGGACGCCACTGCGTCGGGCAAGATTGTACGAGTGGCCTTTCGCCACGGGAAGCGCCAAGCATCACGACGCAATCAGGCAACGTTTCCGGGACAATCACGCCGTCGCCTCAGTCGTCGCCCCGCTTGATCAAATCCGGGCCGTCACCCAGGATTTTTTCGTAGGTGCCCTGTTTCGACTTTTGATACTTGGTGAAGCCCAGCCGTTCGAGGTTCTTGTTGCTGGTGTCGCCCCGGATCGGGCCGCCGGAGTAAGGCTTCTTGACGCTGGGAACCGACATCACTCGCTGCACAGGCTTGCCCGTCGCGGGATGTTTCTTCAGCGGCGGGTCGGCGATCTTTTGCAAGACCTCGAAGGTTTCGCCGGCAGAGCCGTCGTCATTGATCACCACGTACTCGTACAACGGCATGACCTGCTCCTAAGGCGGACTTCGCCCGCAGTCCGTAGCTGAAGTCGTGAGACTTCAGTCCGAAGTCTCACCGACTTCGGCGACAAGGGAAGACTTTAACACGCACGAACGCGTCGCCGACGCTGCCGGCGCAGGTTGCGTCGGCCACGAATACCTTGCCAGACCTGCGGGCCCGCGCCAAGTTCCGGAGAGGACTCGACACAACCGAATAATTCGCTCAAAATCCTCCGCCTTCAAGAAGCGCAGGTTCGAGCCTGACAGAATCTTTTCGAAACAGCCCGGCAACCGAAAGTCTGGGCGCCGATTTGGGGAGTTGACACGTTGTCCGAAGCGCATGCTGATCCCACTCACGCCGACGTTGCGGCCGAACCGCTGTTCGACAAAGCCGAGCTAGCAGAATTCGCCGCCGATGACACTTTGGCCGGGCGCCACATCTGCAAGATGCTCGCCTTACTGTTCATCTACACGGTAATTGCAATGTCAATCTGCACGGCCGTGACGCACTATAGAATCATGGATTGAAAAACTTCTTGAGCACGTCCCAAATCGCGATCGCGGACATTGCCGCGTAAGCCGCCGAGCAGGTCAGCAACGCAGCTTGTCGCCACCACGATGGACGCAACGCGACTGGCAGCAGGCGGGTGTTGACCAAATAAAGCTGCACGCCCGCGATGCTCATGACAATTCCAGCCATTGTGCCGAGATACTTGAACAACGTCATCGCGGTGCCGAAGTGAACGGCGATCAGGCCCCACGCGGTGAAAATCAGCAGCAGCGAGTAGTACACCCGGGCGATTTGGCCTTCGCGCCACGAGCGAACTCGACGGCTGGCGGTCCAAAGCGTGTCAGTGAGCGTGCGAACCAGGACGTCGGTGTTGCCAAGTTGCGTCGAGAACAGAATCCAAAAACCGTTGAGTAGTCCGAGAATCCACAGGCCCCTCCAAAAGTGTTCGGCCATGTACTGCGCCTGAAAGGCTCCGGCGCCGATCTTCGACAGGTCCGTGCCATGCTTGATGACGGCTTGCGCGAGATTCACGTTCAGAAACATTCCCAAGAAACAGCCCAACGCCCACAACCAGACTTGGTCCAGCACGACATAACGCCACCAGATGCGCCAGCGTCGCAGGTTGTCAGCCGTGATGGCGAAGACTTTGCCGACATGCGACAGCCGAATCTCTTTCGCACCGACCGCGCTGGGAATGGCACCGACCTGCGCGCCCATGCCAAAGCCTTTGTCACGGATCCAATTGGTAATCGTCAGATTGCCGATGCCGCCGGAACCCGCGGTCGCGAAGAACGTCGCCATCAACAGCGGTTCGACTCCTTCCGGCCAGATGCCGAAGCTGAAGAATCCTCGCAGCGTCTTGCCCCACACATCCAACGGGACAAACCAAATATTGACAGCGATCAGAAACACGAAAATATAGGCGATCATGAACCATGAAGCCCACTCCAGCATCCGCTCGATCGTGCCGCCAAACATCAAGATCAGCAACGTGACGACGATGATCCCGTAGGTAATCTTCAGCACGATGCCGCGATCGGTTTTGGCGCGCTCCCTTTCCTGAAGTAGCTTCGAGTACGCCTCGCCATCGTCCCCTTTTGCCTCTTGATCTGCCTCGCGAAGTTGTTTTTCCGACGGAGCCTCGACGGGCACTCGGTCCATCATCATTCCGAACACGGTCACTGCCGTGGCCGGAGCGAGCGCGGGCACGCCCAACTGCATGGCCGTCAGCAGCACATACGCTCCGCCCCACACGCGGCATCCGGGCTTCAATCGCATGATGCCGGTGATGGCCGGCTCGCCGGTGTAAAGCGTGTAGCGAATGCCCTCGAGGTTGAAGATGAGTTGCAAGACGATTGCGACCGTTGCGATCCACAACACGCTCGGTCCGTGTAGGATCACCGTGGCCGGTCCGATCAGCCATTCGCCGCCGCCGATCGACGCGGCCAACATGATCGCTCCCGGCCCGATCACGCGGAACGAGTTCCGAAACGAGAACGGCAACGGCTCCGGCAACTCCGCCTGCTCCCAGGGAGGCAATGTGCCGGATGGCAACGGGCTGTCGACCTCAGACGAGTTTGGGTGAGTCATGCTCGGTGTGCCGTCTTGCGGGGTTTCCGGGAGCGGCTTGTGGCCTGCTTGAGCCAACGTTTGAACCGCTGCACTCGCGGCACACATTATCCGTTTGCGGCTCAGATTGCTCGGTCGAAACAGACGTCCCGCAGCAAAGGCCGAGCGACTTGCAAGTGACGTCGGTTTCGCGATACTCGGAACCTCGTCGAGACGGAGTATCAATCAAGTCCCCCACCACGCCTGGCCATCGTGACGATGACCGTTCGTGGCCACATTCAGGAGAAACATCCATGGCAGAAACTCGTACCGGAGCCGTCACTCTGAAGGGCAACCCCGTGACGTTGGCTGGAGCCGCACTGAACGCCGGACAGAAGGCTCCCGACTTCAAACTTCAAGACACTGGTCTGGGAGAAGTGACGTTGGCCGCCAGCGCCGGCAAGACGCGCGTCATTGCGACGATTCCGTCGCTGGACACGCCGGTGTGCCACGCCGAGACGAAGCGGTTCAATGACGAAGTGAAGAAACTGTCGAACGTCGAAGTGCTGGTTGTCAGTATGGATCTTCCGTTCGGGCAGAAGCGCTGGTGTGGAGCCGAAGGGGTCGAGAGCGTCAAGACTTTGAGTGCTCACCGCGGCACCGACTTTGGTGAGGCTTACGGAACGCTCATTCAGGGCGGAGCCTTGGATCGCTGCCTGTGCCGAGCGATCTTCGTCGTCGATTCGCAAGGGACGCTGAAGCACGTCGAGTACGTCAAGGAAATCACCGAGCACCCGAACTACGAGGCGGTCCTTGCGGCGGCTCGCGGGTAATTTGAGCGAAGACTAAGGTCTCGCAACGGTTTATCCACTGACAAAGGCCTGGCTCGCCGAACGAGCTGGGCCTTTGTCGTTTTTCGAGGGTGAAAAAGCCGGGATTTTTCAAAAAGCCGGGCTTCGGAAGCTCGTAACTGGTGTCGGCGTGCTGGCATCAAACATCGTGGTTTCCCGAAATCCTTGGAGATCCAGTCACGAAAACGGCGGTCGACAGTAGTGTAAAGGGACGGGAATTCTGATTTTTTCCCACGCCAGTGTGGGGCCTGGCGTAGACGGCGGGATGAAATGAAGGGAAGGAATCTGGGTCGGTCGCGTCCGCGATCGTCTCAAGGAGGAGAGAGAATGCTCGTACTCAGTCGCAAAGTCGGTGAATCCATTCGGATCGCAGAGAACATCGAAGTCTTCGTGGTCGAAGTCCGTCACGGAAGAGTGAAGTTGGGTATCCGGTGTCCTGACGAGGTTCCGATCCTGCGTCGGGAAGTCTATGATCGCAAGACTGCGGACGAGCGGACATCGCTGATCAGACTGGCTGAATCGGTCGGAGGTTAGAGGTGTGTCGCCGTCCGGTTTTTCGGAGAGGCGACGATGCCCGTGCTGTTTCTGACCGAGGATGACGTCCGCGAATTGCTGGACATTCCCACGGCTCTCGACGTCGTCGAGGAACTCTTTCGCCAATTGGCCGACGGTCGCGCGAAGAACATCCCGCGAGCCCGCGTCACGGGCGACAAGATGATGCTGCATACGATGTCCGGCGTGTGCGAATACCTCGGCGTCGGCGGCTGGAAGGCGTATGCGTCGACGCGCGAACACTCTCAGTTCTTGGTAGGTCTTTACGACCTCGCGACGGGAGCGATGCAGGCGTTGATCGAGGCGGACTATCTCGGCCAGTGTCGTACCGGCGCGGCCAGCGGCGTGGCGACGGAGTTCATGGCTCGACCTGATGCCAAAGTCGTCGGGCTATTTGGAGCCGGTCGGCAAGCTCGCGCGCAATTGAAGGCCGTCTGTGCCGTGCGGCGGATCGAGCGAGTCGAGGTTTATTGTCGCGATGCCGTTCGACGCGCAGAGTTCGCCGCCGAGATGTCGGAATTCTGCGCGACCAAGGTTGTCGCGGCTCGCGCTCCAGACGAGGTCGCCGCCGAAAAGGACATCGTCATCTGCGCGACAACCAGCAAGACCCCGCTGTTCGACGGTCGTGTGCTCGACGAAGGCACGCATCTGAACGTGATCGGTTCGAACTTTCTGACGAGGGCCGAAGTCGACGTCACCACCATCCAGCGTGCCGACAGCATCATCTGCGACAGCCGCGAGCAATGCCGGCGGGAAGCAGGCGATTTCGTGCCCGCGATCGAAGCCGGTGTCACCGATTGGCCGCTATTGCACGAATTGGCTGATGTCGTTTCGGGCCGTCAAACCGGCCGCGCGCTGCCAGAAAACATCACGCTCTTCAAGTCCGTCGGTCTCGCCGTCGAAGACGTCGCACTCGGAGCCAAGTTGCTGGAGTTGGCTCGGCAAGAAGGACTGGGAAAGCCGTTACCGTTTTGAACCAGCGTGGGATGGTGCCTCGATTTCAGGTTCTCACTCCGCGACCGGGCTACTTGTATTGGGTATTGGGCGCGAAAGGCGGCTTGGGCTTCGCGGAGGCGGGATTGGAGGCGGTTTGCGACAGGTTCAGGCGGCGCAGCGCGCGACTGTCGTACAGCGCCGGCAGGCCGGCGTCGGTGATCGCCGTGCGGACCAGCATGAGGAGTTCAAGCTTGGCCAAGCGTCCGAACTCGGTCAGGTGTGCGTCGGTAAACTCCTTGCCTTCGCTGTCTCCTTGTCGCTCTTCTCCGTCGTGGTGTTCTTGCTCGTTGTGGTTTGGCTGGGGGCGGAGGGATGCGTGACCGGTGGTGGTTCGGCGACGGGAGCGGCGGACGAGGCTCGTTGCTGCGCGGCTTGAGCGGTGGCCAACAGCGCGGCCAGGTTGGCTCCGACACAGAACGGCTCGATCGCACGAGGCCATGCTCGTGAGCGTGCGGCAACCCTAACGCCGCTTGCCGTACGATCTCGCAAGCGTCGGGAATGGACAGGCCTGTGGCGGACGCTGCTAGCGTCGGAGTGCCGGCGCTGGCTCGTTAATCGCACTTGACGTTGCCTGAGTGGCCACTTGGGAATAGGCGTGTGTGCCGCCGGCGAGGACTTCTTCCGGCGTCAGCGTGGCGAAGAGATGCATGGCTCTCGCGATGACGCCGGTCCAGCCGGTTTGGTGGCTGGCTCCCAGGCCGGCTCCGTTGTCGCCGTGGAAGTACTCGTAGAACAGCACGCAGTCGCGCCAGTGCGGGTCAGACTGAAACTTCTCGCTGCCGCCGAAGACCGCGCGGCGACCTTGTTCGTCCAGCGTGAAAATGTGCGAGAGGCGGCGCGAGATTTCTTCGGCGACTTGATACAGCGTCATCAGGTGGCCGCTGCCGGTTGGACACTCGACTTGGAAGTCGTCGCCGTAGTAGGCGTAGTACTGCATCAACGCGCGGATGATGAGCGCGTTGACTGGCATCCAGATCGGGCCACGCCAGTTCGAGTTGCCGCCGAACATGCCGCTGTCCGATTCGGCGGGCAGGTAGCCCACGCGAAACTCCTGGCCGTCCACGTGGGTGACATATGGATGCTCGGCGTGGAAACGCGATAGCGAGCGAATGCCGAACGGGCTGAGGAATTCGTTTTCGTCCAACATCTTCGAGAGCACTCGGCGGAGCTTCGTTTCACTCAGGATCGAGGCGAGATGCCGATTGGCGACTCCCGCCTGGCGTGAGTCGTGAATGAACGCAACCAACTCCGGGCGTGCGTTCAAAAAATTGCGGTAGCGTTCGATGATGTCGGGATACTTTGCGATCAATCCTCCTTCAAACACCGTCGCGGCACACAGCGGCAGCAAGCCGACCATCGAGCGGACCTTCATGCGCTGCGACTGGCCGTTCGGCAGTTGCAGCACGTCGTAAAAGAAACCATCTTCCTCGTCCCACATGCCGGTGTCGCCGCCCGCGTGGATCATCGACGAGGCGATCCACAGGAAGTGCTGCATGAACTTCAACGCCATCTCGGCATAGGCTTCGTCGGTTTGAGCCAACTCGGCGGCGATCTCCAGCATGTTCTGGCAATAGAGCGCCATCCATGCGGTGCCGTCGGCCTGTTCGAGATGCCCGCCCGTCGGCAGCGGCGCGCTGCGATCGAACACACCGATGTTGTCGAGACCGAGGAAACCACCCTCGAACAGGTTCTTCCCCGAGCGATCTTTGCGGTTCACCCACCACGTGAAATTGAGCAACAGCTTTTGGAAGCTGCGTTCCAACCAGCGTGTGTCCGCTTGTCCGGTGCGGGCTTTTTCCAGGCGGTAGGTGAAGATCGTGGCCCAGGCATGGACCGGCGGGTTGACGTCGCCGAAGTTCCATTCGTAAGCCGGAATCTGCCCGTTCGGGTGCATGTAGTACTCGCGCAGCATCAGGTCGAGTTGCTGCTTGCCGAAGTCCGGATCGACCATCGTCAGCGCCAGCACTTGAAACGCCAAATCCCAAGCGGCATACCACGGGTACTCCCACTTGTCGGGCATCGAGATCACATCCGCGTTGTACATGTGGTGCCAGTGATCGTTGCGCGGAGCTGCTTTACGATTCGCGTTGAACGGATTACAGCCCCGTTCTTCCAGCCACTTATTGAGGTCGTAGAAGTAGAACTGCTTGCCCCAAAGCATTCCGGCCAGCGCCTGCCGCATGACGCGAGCGGCATCGGCGTCGAGAGATGGCGGAGTTGTCTCGGCGTAGAACTCGTCCGCTTCGCGACGTCGCGAATTGAACACCGTCGTGAAGTGCCGGCCGAATGGATTGCCGCTGGCGCCGTAGGCCATCGCCAATGCGGAGGGAGACACATCGCTCAGCCGCAAGCGGATGGTCTGCTTTCCGGCCGCCGGCACGGTGATTTGATAATGTGCCGCCGACTTCGTTCCGACCTGAGCCGGATTCACGACGTCTTGTCGCCCGTGAACTAGATAGTTGTGGAACGCATCCTTCACGAACGGCGTGCGGTTGACAGCCCCGAAGAGCCGCTCGGTGTTGGTTTCGTTTTCGGTGAACAGCAGCGTCGGCTGTTGATCGCAGTACAGAAAACGCGAACCCAACTCGTCGTGATTGACTTCGACGCCACACAGCGAGCGGCCTGCCTCCAACAGTCGCAACTCAGGTCGCGAGCCATTCTCGTCCCATGACCACGTATTGCGGAACCACAACGTCGGCAACAAGTGCAACGTCGCCGGCTCCGGCCCGCGATTATGCACGGTGATTTGGATCAGGATGTCTTCCGGCGATTCCTTGGCGTACTCGACGAACACGTCGAAGTAGCGGTCGTCGTCGAAGACGCCGGTGTCGAGCAGTTCATACTCCTGTTCTTGCCGTCCGCGTTGCCGATTCGTTTGCACGAGTTTGTCGTACGGGTACGCCGCCTGCGGGTACTTGTAGAGGTACTTCAAATACGAGTGTGTCGGCGTCGAATCGAGGTAGAAGTAATACTCCTTCACATCCTCGCCGTGGTTGCCTTCGCTATTGGTCAGTCCAAAGAGCCGCTCCTTCAAAATCGGATCTTGACCGTTCCACAATGTCAGCGCGAAGCAGAGCCGCTGCTTGTCATCGCTGATTCCACCCAGGCCGTCCTCGCCCCAGCGATAAGCTCGCGACCGAGCTTGATCATGGCTGAAGTGATTCCAAGCGTTGCCGGTGTCGCTGTAGTCCTCGCGCACCGTGCCCCACTGCCGCTCGCTGAGGTACGGTCCCCACTTTCGCCAAGCCACTTTCTTGTCACGGGATTCCTGGAGTCTTGCCGCTTCGTGATTCATCATTGGCTCCTTCCGTTTGATCGTGAGTTGAAAGTCAGATGCGTGTCATTTGCCAGTCGTCGCGCTGAAAATCGCGACCTGGATCGCCGCTGGGGGCACGAACCGGTTCGGAGTGTAGCTTGTCGGCTCCGCGAGAGTATGCCAAGTGATCCGCGCGATTCTGGCTTAAGAATAAGAATGGGTACGAAAATAACTTCCTGATTTGTGATGCGGTACACTCACCCGAAGTGTCAGTGAGGTCGGACCTGTGTTCCTTGCTGACGCATCGGGTGTGCATGAGATTCGGGAATTTCTTTCGGTCCCGTTGACTCGGCTTTGTGGAGGAGACGTCATGCAACGCATTCTGGTGTCGGTCATTACTGCGGTTTCGTTGATCGGACTTCTGACCGCGGCGCAGCTCACTTCGCAGTCGGATCGGCCGTTTCCCAAGGTCGCGCTGTCAGAGGCAACGCATCTCGGAGCCGTGCATCCGCGATTGTCGCCGGACGGGAACACGATCGCGGTCTCATATCAAGGGGCGATTTGGACAGTACCTCGGGCGAGCGGCGTGATGACGCGATTGACGCACGGTGCCGGATTCGACATCGAGCCGGTGTGGTCGCCGGACGGGAAACGGATCGCGTATGTCAATTCGTCGCGGTTTTCTGGCGGCGAACTGCGGCTCATCACGGCGGACGGAAAGCCGGTGCCGGTGACGAAGCGGATCGAGGTGTTGGGCACCATCCTGTATCAACGGCTGGAATGGTTACCGGACGACCGACTGCTCGGCGTGCTGCGCGTGGAGGGTCAACCTCTGGGATTGGGCTGGCTGAACTTGACGACGGGCGAAACGAAGTCGCTCGCGCCGGTTCCGACTTGGGGGCGCTATGCCGTGTCGCAGGACGGGCAGTGGCTGGCCTATACCACGACGTTGGATCAAGCCGGCCAGCAGACGGGCAGCGATGGAACGTCGGCCGATGTGTGGCGTATTCCAATCAACGGCGGCGAGCCGGAGAAGCTGTTTCGATTTCCGTCGCGGATTCACGAAATGTGTTGGTCGGCGGACGGCGCTGGCTGGTTCATCGTGACAGAGTTGGGCGGTGGACAGGCTCATTACGACCTCTGGTACGTGCCGCAGTCGGACTCGTTGGCGCGGATGCGGAAGCTGACCTTCGGCCAGGCGGATGAGGACCGGCCGTCGGTATCGCGCGATGGGCGTTGGCTGGTCTTCAGTGACAATCAGCGCGGCCCGACGTCGCTGGTCACGCGCGATTTGGCGGATGAGAGCGATCGCGTCGTGCGAATCGAACGGCTCGATTTCGGTCGGCCGACCGGACGACTGAAGGTCTCGATCACGGATCAAGCGAGCGGCAAGCCGGTCGTCGCGCGGTTGTCGATCGTGCAAGTGGACGGCAAGTTATCCGCGCCGCCGGGGTCGCTGTATCGAGTACTCAATGATGTCGGGCACTTTTACTGCGAGCCATCGGCCGAGTGGACTTTGCCCGCCGGCAAGTACCGCGTCCGCATGTTTCACGGCTTGGCGTATCGGCCGCTGTCGCGTGAAATCGAAATCTCGGCGGATCGCGCGACGGAGTTGAAGCTCTCGCCCGAGCGGTGGACCGATCCGGCCTCGCGCGGTTGGTATTCGGGAGAGAATCACATTCACGCGAATTACGGTTACGGCCAGTGGTACAATTCGCCCGCGACGATGCTGGCTCAATGCGCCGGCGAGAATCTGAACGTCTGCAACTTCGTGGTGGCGAATTCGGACACCGACGGCATCTTCGATCGCGAGCACTTCCGCGGCCGGCTTGATCCGCTCTCCACCGACGAGACGCTGCTGTACTGGAACCAAGAATTTCGCAGTACGATCTGGGGCCACATGACGCTCGTCAATCTGCGGCAACTCGTCGAGCCGATCATGACCGGCTTCAAGGACACGACGAACCCGTGGGACATCCCCACCAACAGCGACATCGCCGATCGCACGCATTGGCAAGGGGGCCTCGTCAACTACACGCACGTGGCTCAGAACCCAGCCGATCCGTACGAGAATCCGTACACGGGCAAAGGCATTCCGATCGACGTCGCGTTGGGCAAGATCGACACGCTGGACTTGAACGCCTCGTACGCCGGAACGGTCGTGCTGTGGCATCGCCTGCTCAACTGCGGCTTCCGCTTGCCGGCCTCGGCCGGGACCGATTGCTTCCTGAACCGCGTGAACAGTCGTTTGCCCGGAGCCGATCGTGTGTATGTGAAGCTCGACGGCCCGCTGGACTACTCGAAGTGGATCGACGGTTTGCGAGCCGGTCGCTCGTTCGTGACCAACGGACCGATGCTGGAGTTCTCCATCGGCCCGCATCAACTCGGCGACACGATCAAGCTCGACGCACCGCGCGTGTTGACCGTGATCGCGAAGGCACAATCACACTTTCCGATGTCAAAGGTCGAAGTGCTTTACAACGGTCAAGTCGTCGCCAGCGTGCCCTTGCCGGACAGCAAGCAACCACCGACGTTCGAGGCACCGATGATGTTCGACCGCAGCGGCTGGCTGGCGTTGCGAGCGTCCGGACTGGGCAACGTCGATCATCCGGTCGGGTCGCTGGATGCTCACACGAGTCCGATCTATGTCGAGGTTGCTGGCAGTCCGGCAGGTACCCGAGCGGATGCCGAGTTCTTCTTGAAATGGATCGACCGGCTATCGCTCGCGCTTCGCCTGCGCGATCGCGTGCCGAATGAGGAATTGCGGCGCCACGTTCAGGATCAACTCGAAACCGCGCGAGCGGTCTATACCAAGATCGCAGAAAGCGGGCGGTAGGATGGGCACACTTGCCCGTCGCCAAAGTTGAAGACATAGACGGGCAAGAGTGCCCATCCTACAAAATCGCCTGGATCGGCGAGCCTTCGCAGATGGTTAGTGGGCGACCGAGGTTGTCGGGCAGTTGAAGGTGCGGATCGACTCCGAGGCAATGATAGATCGTGGCGGCCAGGTCTTCGGGCGACGTCGGACTGTTGGCCGGGTACGCGGCAAAGCGATCACTGGAACCGTGAACGATCCCGCCGCGAATGCCGCCACCCGCGAGGACTGAGGTAAAACAGCTCGGCCAATGATCGCGGCCGTCACGACCGGCGCCGGCGCCACCGACGACTCCTTGGCCGACGCGCGGCGTGCGACCCATCTCGCCCGTCCAAACGATGAGCGTTTCGTCAAGCATCCCGCGCTCTTGAAGATCGTCCAGCAACGCGCTGAAGGCTTGATCGGTGATCGGGCACAGCCGCGTCTTCAAGTCGATGAAGTTACGATTGTGGGTGTCCCAATACACGCTCACATTGGTAATACCATCGTTGGGCCAAAAGACGGTGACGATCGGAACCCCCGCCTCGACCAATCGCCGTGCTTGCAAGACGGATTGACCATGAATGTTCATGCCGTAGCGTTCACGGATTTCTTTTGGCTCTCGGGACAGGTCGAACGCTTCCACCGCGCCGCGCGAAGACAGCAGCGAGAACGCTCGGTCGTAGTGGCTCCGCGCCGCCGCGATGTTCGCATGCCCTTCCAGCACTCGCAGTTGGCGGTCGACATCGGTCAACAATTCGCGGCGACGGTTTGAGCGGGCTTCCGGGACATCGGCATGCAGAGCGAAGTCACCGACCGTGTAATTCGGCAGGCTGGCGTCGGCATCGATTCGCAGGGGATTGAAGGTGGGGCCGAGCCACCCGGCTCCCTGGCCATGCGATTCTTCAACAAATCGCGGAGCACCGTTGGGGACGACAGGCATCATGGACACGAACGGCGGCAATGGCCCGCGGCCGCGGCCCAACCGAGCCATCACGGCTCCAATGCTGGGCCAGTCCTCGGCAAGAGCAGCTCCACGTCGAGGCACGCCTCGGCCTGTCAACGGGAAGTGGGTGGCCGTTGTGTGATCGACGTCGCCATGCGTCATTGAACGGATGATTGCCAACTTGTCCGTGCGTTGAGCCAGTTGCGGCAAGTGCTCGCAAATGTGAGTCCCGGCGATGTTCGTCTCGATCGGCTGGAATTCGCCCCGAAATTCCACGGGAGCATTGGGCTTCATGTCCCAGGTGTCTTGATGAGCGGGTCCGCCCCACATGAACAAAAAGATGCAGGCCTTCGCTCGCGGGCTCGGCTGTCTGAAATCTGTCGTCTCAGCGCGAGCCGTCGTCGCCTGCAACCAGAGCGGCAGATCAAGCCCCACCAGACTCAGCGCCCCCGCGCGCAGGATCTCTCGCCGTCCCATGGGAGCAGCCGAGAAGAAATCAGCGCAGGCCGTCGACGGTGGAGCCTTCATGGTGAGCCAACGTAACGTCGAGCCACACTGGCTATCAAGTGGGTTGTCGCGGACGGGCTCGGGCATTCGAACGACAGGCCACAAGGGCTTGGGCGACCGAGCCGAGCATCGACCCGCCTTGACTGACTCGGTGATGCAGAAATACTGTCTGTAATTCCGAGGCCCGAAGGATCGGTGGCCTCTGCGAAAGGAGTCGCGATGCAGATTTTCTTTTCGGTCGGTGAACCGAGCGGCGATCAACATGCCGCTCGTCTGATTCAAGAACTGAAGCGACGACAGCCAGGCATTCAGTGTGTCGGCTTTGGCGGACCGGCGATGCAGCAGGCGGGATGCGAGCTGCACTTTCGGCTGACCGACATGGCCGTGATGGGCCTCTTCGCCGTCATCCCGCTGCTGTGGCGGTTCTACAAGCTGGCTCAGCAGGCGAAGCAATACATTGAGCAGCATCGCCCTGACGCCGTCGTGCTCATCGACTTTCCGGGTTTCAACTGGTGGGTTGCCAAGTACGCCAAGCGGGCCGGCGTGCGAGTTGTCTATTACCTGCCGCCGCAGATGTGGGCCTGGGCCGAGTGGCGAATCGTGAAGATTCGCAAGTACGTCGATGACGTGATCTGCACGCTGCCGTTCGAGCCGGCCTGGTACGCGGCGCGCGGCGTGAAGGTCGAGTACGTCGGGCACCCATTCTTCGACGAGGCGGGCGAACATCCGCTCGACAAGACGTTTCTCGAAAGTTGGTCCTCGAAGAAATATCGCAACGTGGCGATCCTGCCCGGCTCGCGCGACCGCGAAGTGCGGCACAACTTTCCGATCATGGTCAAGGTCATGCGTCGCCTGTACGAGCGGCATCCGCACGTCCGCTTCTTGGTCGCTTGCTATAAGGAATCGCACCGCCGGTTTTGCAGTACGCACTTGCTGTCGTCGGCCAGCCGCTTGCCGGTTCACTTGTGCGTTGGCAAGACGCCGGAGGTCATTCAATTGGGCGAGTGCTGCTTGATGGTCTCTGGTTCGGTCAGCTTGGAAGTGCTGTCTTACGGCAAGCCGGCGGCCGTGATGTATTGGGCCAGTTGGCCAACGTACTTGATCGGCAAAGCGTTGCTAAAGATCCGCTTCATTTCGTTGCCAAATCTGTTCGTCGACCGCGAGGTGCTGCCGGAGTACTTCTTCGTCGGCGGCCAGACAAAACTCATTCCCGGCCTGACTGAAACGCTGCACGGCTGGCTCAGCGTCGACGATCGTCTCGATGCCGCTCGGCAAGAGATCGCCGAGTTGCGTCAACGCTTCGCGACCGCGGGAGCGACGCAGCGCGCCGCCGATTACCTCTTGCAACGGCTCGCTCCGGCCGAGACAGTGCCTACCGCCGCCAAGGCCGCGTGAGACGGACAGTGGCCAACGATGTGGCGGCGGAAATCCGAAATCCGAAAACTCAACGACCGAAGCTCGATTTCCCTTCGAGTTTCCTCAACTATGCCCTACGCACACGAACTCACCGTCGCCATCGCCGCCGTTCGCCGAGCGGCTGCCGTCTGCCAATCGGTTCAGCGAGCCATCCCGCCCGCGATGGAAAAGCAGGACAAAAGTCCTGTGACCATCGCCGACTTCGCCAGCCAAGCGGCGGTCTGCCAGGCGCTCGCCGAAGCCTTTCCGA
>CAZPUJ010000019.1:0-4011 GCA_964589725.1 uncultured Planctomycetaceae bacterium | reverse complement strand
CCGCTCGCTTCGATCTGCGGGCGAGTGTGCGGTGCGCCGTGCGAGGCTGCCTGTCGGCGGAAAGAGATCGATCAAGCGGTGTCGATCCGGGCACTCAAGCGGTTTGTCACCGATCGCTTCGGTGGTCATGCGGATCAAGAGCGAGCCGGGCAAGCCAAGGGGCTGATTCAACGGCTCATCGAGCATGTGCGACAGCGCGAGAGTTCTCGGTCGGAAGAGCTGTCTGGTTTCCAAAGCTTCTTGTCGGATCAGCTTCTGCCGAAGAACGCCGACGGCGAGAAGGTCGCGATCATCGGCTCGGGGCCGGCGGGATTGGCGGCGGCACACGATCTGGCGTTGCTCGGCTTTCGACCGACCGTCTTCGAAATGGAACCGGTGCCGGCGGGGATGCTGGCGTTAGGCATTCCGGAATATCGCCTGCCGCGCGACTTGATTGCGGCCGAGGTCGAACTCATTCGGTCGCTCGGCGTCGAGTTCCGTTGCAACACACGCGTCGGCCAGGACATCTCGTTCGAGGAGATTCGACGGACGCATAAAGCCACGATCATTGCGGTGGGTCTGAAGAAATCGCGCGGTTTGCCGCTGCCCGGTGCCAACGGCCGAGGGATTTTGGGCGGCGTCGAACTCTTGCGTGACGTGGCGTTGAGACGACCTGTCGAACTGCGCGGCGATGTGGTCGTCATCGGCGGCGGCAACGTGGCCTACGACATCGCACGCACGGTCATTCGCCAGCTTGGCATCGACATTTCGCGGACGGCGTTGCGGCAGGCGGGCGTGCGATCGGTGCATCTTTGCAGTTTGGAAAGTCTCGACGAGATGCCGGCGGACGATGCCGAGATTCTCGAAGGGGACGAGGAGGGCGTCGTCCGACACAACAGCTTGGGGCCAAAGGAAATCCTGCTGGACGAGAACGGCTGCGTGAAAGCGGTTGTGTTTCAGCGCTGCACGCGAGTCTTCGATGAGCAGCGGCGGTTTGCTCCGCAGTTCGATCCGAACGACCTCACCACCATTCCGGCCAACACGGTGGTTTGGGGAGTCGGACAGCAACCGGATTTGTCGTTCGCCGATGGCCAAGCAGACATCCAACGCACAGATCGCGGGCTGATTCAGTGCGATGCCAACACGTCACGAACCTCGGCACCGGATGTGTTCATCGCGGGGGACGTTGCCTACGGGCCGAAACTCCTCATTCACGCCGTGGCCAGCGGCAAGCAGGCGGCTCGCATGGTGTACGAGTTTTTGCGCGGCGAAAAGCTGATCGAAGAGGTGCAACTCGTGCATCTCGAACTTCCCGACTACCTGCGCGAGCAAGACTACGAAAAGCTGCCTCGCACGCCGCTTGCGGCCTTCGACGTCAGCGAGCGACGACGCAGTCAAACGGCTCAGGTCGAGCGCGGCTACGGCGAACGTGAGGCGGTTCGCGAAGCGTGCCGCTGTCTCGATTGCGGAGTGAACACGATCTTCGATTCGGACAAGTGCATCCTCTGCGGCGGCTGCGCGGATGTCTGTCCGGAGACGTGTCTCGAATTGGTGTCGCTCGAACGGCTGGAAGGGGGCGACGACCTTCAGCAGGCTTTGGAACAGCGTGTGCATGGAAATGAGGACGAACAGTTTTCAGCGATCGTCAAAGACGAGACGAAGTGCATTCGGTGTGCGTTGTGCGCGGATCGCTGCCCGGTTGGAGCCATCACGATGGAACGCGTGCTGACGATGAGTTGTTGGTCTCTCGCCGGAGCATCGTCATGAATCAGGAGTCTTCGATGCATGGCGACCTCAGCCACAGCAAACGCTTCGAGAAGCCGGTCGAGCGTCGCGACTTCCTCGGCATGACGGCCATTGGTTCGGCAGCCGGAGCGTTGGCCGTCGCGGCGTTGGGGGCCGCGAGATTGCCGATGCCGTCGGTGTTTCCGGAGTCCAACAGTCGAGTGAAGCTCGGACCGCTGGAACGTTTCCTGTCCACGCAGATCACAGCCGTCCCTGACCAGCGACTGTGGATCTACGTGGACGGGAACGGCCTCTTCGCGATCTCGGCTGTCTGTACGCACCTGGGGTGTCTGGTTTCGAGCAACGGAGACGAGGGCTTCTTCTGTCCGTGTCACGGCAGTCGTTTCGACGCGCACGGCAAGGTGACCGGAGGCCCGGCACCGAAGGCGCTGATGTATCTCGAACTCAGCCTTTCTCCGGACGGGCAATTGGTTGTGGACAAACAAAAGATCGTCGCCGCCGACGTGCGGCTGAAATCGTGACCGTGGTAATCAACCTAATGAGTGACCTTTCTTATGACGTAGCCACGCTCGCCACGGACTGTTGATTTAATCGCCCCTGAGCTTGCCTCAGGGGTTTAAGCGTTTCTGCACTACTCGAATTGATCGGGAAAAATGTAGTGCAGAAACGCGTGAACCGCCGAGGTGAACTCGGCGGCGGATTAATTCAACAGGCTGGCCAGAACGTGGGCAAATCCACGACAAACCCACGTTCTGGCGAACGTGGCTACGATGGGCGTGAGATGGTGAGCTTTCCGGACACGCGAGACAGCTTGATTCTGAAGATCGCGGACGCGGGGAACGCGCGGGCGTGGGATGAGTTTTCGCGGTTGTATCAGCCGGTGGTGTATCGGTTGGCTCGGCGGCGAGGGTTTCAGGATGCGGATGCGGAGGAGTTGGTTCAGGAGGTCATGTTGGCCGTGGCGCGAGCGGTCGAGGGCTGGGTGCCGGACCCGACGCGCGGGCGGTTTCGCGTCTGGCTGTGGCGGATCGCTCGGAATTTGATGATCAATTTTCTGACGCGGCGCAAGCATCAGGTCTGGGGCACCGGCGACTCTGGAATGCAGCGGCTGCTCGAAGCGGAGTGCGATCCAAGCTCGGCCGTCTCGCAAATGTTCGAGGTGGAATATCACCGCGAGATGCTCCGCTGTGCGGCGGAGCAAGTGCGGGGCGATGTGAAGTCCAACACCTGGCAGGCATTTTGGCTAAGCACGGTCGAGGACTTGCCGGCGCTGGAGGTGGCTCGGCGATTGGGGATGTCGATCGGCAGCGTGTATATCGCGCGCAGTCGAGTGATGGCTCGGCTGCGTGACGAGGTGCGACGGATGCAAGCGGCGCAGGAACCCGCGCCGACGGAGGTGCAGCGATGAAGACGACGAAGACCGAATCCGCTTGTGACGAAGTGCAACTCGAAGTGCTGTTGTTCGGCGATGAAGACAGTGCCGAGTTCCGAACGTCGGCGGGGCATGTGGAGTCCTGCTCGCGCTGTCAGGATCGGCTCACGAAGCTGGCGGCCGACGATGGCGATTGGGACGACGTGCGGGAGGTGCTGCAATCGACGGCGGCGATCGGCGACTCCGAGCCTCGTGGCCATTCGTCGGGGCGGCGCGTGAAGCTCGATTTCCTGTCGCCGCCGTCGCACCCGGAGATGCTGGGCCGGCTCGGTCGCTATGAGATCGAGCAGGTCATCGGAGCCGGTGGCATGGGGATCGTGCTGAAGGGCTTCGATACCGAATTGAACCGGCCGGCGGCGATCAAGGTGCTCGCGCCGCACTTGGCTCACAGCGGAGTCGCGCGTCAGCGGTTCGCTCGCGAGGCTCGTGCCGCGGCGGCGGTCGTGCATGAGCATGTCGTCGCGATCCACAACGTCGAGTCCGAACAAGAGACGCCGTTTCTCGTGATGCAGTATGTGGCTGGCCGATCGTTGCAGGCTCGCGTGGAACAAGACGGGCCGTTGACGGCGGCGGAGATTCTGCGAATCGGAATGCAGGCGGCGGCGGGCTTGGCGGCGGCTCACGCGCAGTGGGTGATTCATCGCGGCGTGAAGCCGGCGAACATCTTGTTGGAGAATGGCCTCGAACGTGTCCTCTTGACCGACTTCGGCCTGGCCCGCGCGGCGGACGATGCGAGTTTGACTCACAGCGGCATCGTCGCCGGCACGCCGCACTACATGTCTCCCGAACAAGCCAGCGGCGAGCCGACCGACGGACGCTCGGACCTCTTCAGTCTCGGTGCCGTGCTCTACTTC
>CAZPUJ010000018.1:0-3399 GCA_964589725.1 uncultured Planctomycetaceae bacterium | reverse complement strand
GCCCGCCCACTCGGAGTACGCGAAGGCGTCCGGATGTGCGACATGCACGACCGGATACTTCTCGCGTCCTTTCAAATCGCTGCCCGGCCCGTCCGGCTGTCGCCAATTGGCCCCCTTGCGGTATTCCCACCAACGGTAGTGTGAGTCAAGCGGCACCGGCTCTTTGGTCGGCACAAAGACCGTCGAGCCGGGGACAAGATTCTCCGGCGGAGCACCCGGAAAATCTTCCGGCTTCGGCTTTTGTTCGGCGATCGTGACGTAGCCGGTCGCCTCGACGAACTTCGCGAACTGTTCGTTGGTGACTTCCGTAACATCCATCCAAAAGCCATCGACGTAGACGCGATGAATCGGCCGAGCATCCGGCATCGGATCGTTTCCGCCGCAAATGCAGCCGCGCGGGTCATCGCAGCCCATCGAGAACTCGCCCCCCGGAATCCAAACCATCTTGGGCGGAGCTTCGACCGGTGCCGCTGCATCGTTGACGACCGCCGGTTCGAATTTGTTGGCCGGCGGCACGTCGGTATCGGCCGTCGTCTCGGGCTTCGTGATCGGCGGAGCCAGCGGCAACGGCGGGTCAGTGGTCACGACACGGCTGCGACGCCATTCACTCCACGCGACCAGGCCGCCGCTAATCGCAACCGCCGCAATGATCAGCAGCAATTGCGGGCGGCGCGGCTTGCGAGCCATTCCCTTGGAAATGGCAAGGCGGCTATCAAGGTCTTGACCGATCCGATAGCCGGAAGTTTGCCGAATTTGCAGGCGAGTCAGACCTTGGTCGGCATAGAACTCGCTGACTTTTGACATCCACAAATTGCTGAAGGCCGACCAGTCGTCTGCGTTCTTGGCCGCCGCCTTCAACTCCGCAATCAGCTTCTTCTCGGCGGCGGTGAGTTTGTCGAGCGAAACTTCTCGGCCTTTCAAGTCCACGTAAACGTCAGCTTGTTTCATGATCCGCAGCCTCGATGAACTCGACCTGTCCGGCCGCGCTCAGATAGATGCACATGTCAGGACGTTCGCCGTAAGAATCAAAAAATCGCTCACGCGCGGTTGGCCCCTTTCTGACGAGCATCCAGCCGCGCGCGGGTCATTCGTTCACGCAGGCCACCTTCTTTGAGGAAGGCCTGTTCCAACTGGCGAATCTGCTGGTCCAACAAGTAATTGGCCTGATGAATCAGGCAGATGACGATGTTGGCAAACACTTCTGGCGGGCGGGTTTCAAAAT
Source organism: uncultured Planctomycetaceae bacterium (assembly GCA_964589725.1). Taxonomy (GTDB): domain Bacteria; phylum Planctomycetota; class Planctomycetia; order Planctomycetales; family Planctomycetaceae; genus CAYSHJ01. The sequence continues at coordinate 2,177 of CAZPUJ010000018.1, read as the reverse complement.
AGGTCTGATAGGTCGCATAGGACTCATCTTTTTGACGCCCCTGTTTGCGCACGAACAAGGCTTCTTTGCTGTTCTTGTCCCACAGGACAGCGTCCCGCCCGCGTAGGAAATCGCGATAGTCTTCCAGCAGTTCTTCCAAGCTGGCCCGCGCGACGTTCGTCAGTTTGATTTCCGTTTCTTTGGACGTCCCCGACGCCATGCTGCCTTCGATGATGTTCTGTTTGCCGGATCGGGCGGCCTGGACCATTTGATCGACCGTGCGGTCGCGTCTGTCCAAGAACCGTTGGCAGAACAGTTTGGTGGCGTCAAATACGATCAAGGCCTTGCGATACGACAGCAGTTCTTCGTAGCCGCCATGCGGTGGAATGAAGCCGGCTGTCATGGGAAGGCCCTTTTGAAATTGGCTGCCAGAAAAATAGGTCGTATAGGACTTATACGACCTATTTCGACCTATTCCGACCTATTTCCGAAACATGGGGTCCGTCGGATTGCCACGCGAGAGCAAATACGCCAGCAGGTCGAGGACTTCGTCTTCGTTAAGGGTCTTGAGCAAGTCTTTCGGCATCAGCGAGACTTTCGAGGGCTGATTCTCTTCGATGTCGGCTTTCTTGACCTCGACGGTTTTCGTCGCGACCTCCGGGTCGGTGACGATCGTGATTGAGTCTTTCGTCTCCGACACGATACGTCCGGTGATGACTTTTCCTGCGACAGTTTGGACGACCGAGGCTTTGTATTGGTCGGAGATGACTTTGCTGGGATCGACGGTGGCTTCGGTGAGGTCTTTCAAGTTGAAGCGGCCGGCGAGTTGGGTGAGGTCGGGGCCGGTGGCTCCGCCGTCGCCGCCGAAGCGGTGGCAGACGACGCAGCGGGCGGCCTTGTACATCTTCTCGCCGTTCTTGAAGTCGCGGCCCTTCAGTTTGTCGGTCGCCAGGGCGAGGACTTCCTCGACCGAGTAATCCTTGCCGGGGCCGTTGGCTTTGGGGAGTTCGGGGATGACGTAGGGTTTGCGGATGCCGAGAGCTTCGATGGCCAGGCGTTCGGCGTCGGTGCAGTTGGCGAAGGCGTCGTTGTCGATGTTGGTCAGGTATTTGGGATAGCTGGCCCCGCCGCTCCAGGTGCGGGCTTTCTCGAACCACGCGAAGTACGCCTTGCGGTCGTCGAGCGTCCAGCCGGTCTTCAGGTTCCGCAGGACGAAGGCGTAGTGGTACTGCTGCTGGTCCGGCTGGTTGGCGAGCATCGCGGCGAAGACTCCGCCGTAGCCTGTGTTGCGGCTGAGCAACTCACCCGTAGCGATTGCCGAGTCCCCCGTAGCGGAAGTCGCAAGACTTCCGTTCGAGTTGGTTTGACCTTCGTCGGAACTCTTGCGAGTTCCGCTACGTTCTTGAGCCAGCACCGGCACCAATTTTTTGACGGCTCCCGGCGACTGGAAGTGAATCATCAGGATCGACAGCTCGCGGTTGACGAAGTCCGACTTCTGCGGGAACAGATCGTCAAACTTCTTCGCCAGCGCGGCGCACGTCTCCTTGTCGGGATTGCCGAGCCGGATGAACGCGAGTTGGTAGGCTCGCAGCAGGCCGAGTTGTTGCTCTTCGGTAAGCTGCGCGAAGTCGAGATTGCCGAGCGCGTTGACGATTCTTGGCAACAGCGATGGCTCTGCCTGGCGGGCCAAACCGACGCAGCCGGTGATAGCTGTGTCTCGCAGCGGTCGTCTCCAATATGCCTTTGACTCGTCGATAGCGGTCGCTTGATGAGTTAACGCAACAGCCGAACGGAAGACTTCATCCTGCCATGATCCGAGCGGCAATCGTTCCAATGCGACTCGTGCGGCGTAGCGAATCTGGCGATCTTCGTCACCAAGATGTTCGAGCAAGAACTTCGTGGCCTTTGCGACGTCATGTTCGCCGGTCTGGTACGACTCAATTCGATGTCGCAATGGCCGCATTTCATTAGAGGCTTCAAGACGAGTCACCAGTCTGCTTCCGTCGTCCAAAATACGTGGGGCACCGTTTTTGTTCCGCGCGTCAACCGGCGTGGTGTCTTCCTTGCCGACGTAGGTGACTCGGAACAACTCGGACTGAGCGCCTCGGCCGCCGATGGTGAAGTACAAGGCTCCGTCCTTCCCGACGGTGCAGTCGGTCAGCGGCAGCGGCGTGCGCGAGACGAACTCTTCCTTCGTC
>CAZPUJ010000017.1:0-17108 GCA_964589725.1 uncultured Planctomycetaceae bacterium | reverse complement strand
CGACTCGACTGGAAACGGCACGAGGATTTTTCCATTCCACTTTTCGGGTTTCACGGAGTCAAACCGGGGGCTAGCGCCCTCCGGCTGATTGGCACTCGCGACGATGGCGTAATCCCACAGCCCATTCAGATTGACCCACTTTTCCCGCACCATCTGCGGCCGAGGATATTCCGGATGCACCTTCTCCGGCGAAACATCTTTCGCCCACCGCGTCATCAGCGGAGCCTTCTTCGGCGACCAATCGGTGGCGAAGGTCGGTGAAGTCGCGAAGAGGCCCGTCAAAATGAAGACTTGGATTTGCCAGTTCATCGGTCGCTCATTCAACATTCGAACAAGGAATAACTACTCGTCCAATTCGGCCAGCAGCCGAGCCACGAGTGTCGGATGAAACCATGTGCCGCGGGATTGCATCGCTTCCACCCCACTTCAGCGAGCGCGATCATTGGTCCGGTGTTAATGACGAGGGTTTCAGGCATGGGCAAAACGCAAGTCGTCGTCGAGGTCGTCAGGACTTAGGTTGCTGACAGCGATGCCGGCGCGTCGCAGACCGAACAGAAAACTTACTCGATCCAAGCCGCAGAGCTTCGCGGCCTGTCCCGACGACAGCCTGCCCAACTCGTATAACTTCGCTGCTAGAAGAAAGCGGGCTTCCGCCGCGAAGTCCCGAGGACTCAACCCCAAGGTGGCGAGAACATCGTCTTCGTATTCAATGGTCAGTTGCTGCGACATCATTGCCTCTTCGATCGTTCACACAGAGCAGTCAGCGTGGCCGTGCACAGTCTAATGCTCCGCCGGGTTGTCCGTCATTCCTCTTCGGAAATGATCGTCTTCGAATCGCGCGGGGCGAGCCGGTGGTGGGTGCCGTCCACCAGGAAGTCCAGGAACTCGAGCACGACTGCGCCGATCAGCGCTGTTTGCCGTCGAGGTTCAATCGAGGCGGTGAAGATGCTGCGACGTCCCAACAGATCGACTTGTACGCCTTGAGTCGTGGAACGAACCGCCGTGCGACGGTCGGCATATTTCACCGTCACGGTTCCCGTTTTCTTCAACCCCAACGCCTTTGCCACCGATTGAGGTAGAACTAACCCCGTCGCTCCGGGATCGACGATCCTTTGGATTTTCGCGCGCCGAACTTTGTCAGGTGCCAGCACGCCCGCTTCGCCCAAAGTGACATCAGTCAAGTGGGCGACTTCAAACTCAACGGCGAATCGGCCCATCGGTTTCGCTCCCACATTCTTTTCGGTTCGCGTCATGGCAATTCTCCTTCGTCAGAAGGCGAGTATTGTATTGGCCGTCAGATGCCGAGCGAATCACAGCCTTCGTCACGGCAATCGCTGCCTCAGCCAGTCCTTGATCCGATCGAACAGCGAGGGCTGTGGAGGGAGCAACATTTCCGGCGTGAGGACTGGTTTTGGCTGCATCGAAATCGTCATCGACTCGGTGAGTCCCGGCTTGAGCTCGATGGAAATCTCCGCGCAATAGGGCGGACGCGATTGGCCTCGGACGACGAACTTGTCGTGGTAGACTTCCACGCGTTGCTTGCCGCGAGCCGGGATGTTTTTGATCAGCACTTCGCCGGCGGGATTGGCCGAAGATGGTGCTGCCCGTCGAATAGATGACATTGGGCGAGACTCCCACATCGACTCCTTCCAAAGGCAGGCCGCGTGCGTCGACGACTTGAAAGCGAGCACTCGCAGCCGGCTCCATCGCGACTTCTGCAACCACTTCCGATCCGCTGACCTTGAAGCACTGTGGCATCGAAATCCAAGCCTGATTCCGACGCATGTGCTCGGGGAGGTCGGCCGGTGCCGGCTGTTGTGAGACAAAGCCGTCGCAAAATGTCAGCAAGCGAACCTCGCTCGCGAATGGCAGAGCCGCGAAATCGAACTCGCCCTGTTCCGAGATCGCGACCCAATCTTGCCAGTTCAGGCATTTGTCGTAGTCACCGTCCGTGGTCTCATCGGCGATCACCGCGACGACAAACCCGTTGCTCACCGGGCGCGGCACTGAGGCAGCCAGTCGACCACGGACTTTCAAACCGGGTTGCAAGCGGACCTCCAAGTCTTCAGTCTTGCCCGCCGCGGAAGAGAAGTGAATCAACTCGCTGAACTGTGTACCGCGTATTTTGTCGAAGTGAACCACCCGGCATAATCGTTCCTCCAGCGGCAAAACCGGCGACACCCGGGCGTCCCCGTCGAGCGTCCATTCCTTCCGGTAACCTCGCCCGCTGATGTCCGCCAGGAAGTCCGTCACAGGATTGGTTTGATCGCTGCGAAACACCCGCAAGCGAACTCGGCCGCCGTCGGAGAGCTGCACCTGAGGAACGGTCGAACCGATGGGGCACTCGACTTGCCATTGGGAAACGAAGCCGGTGTGCTCGACCGCGACAATGATCCCGCTGGTGAGCATGGCCGATTCGAGCACGGTCCATTTTGGATACGGAATCTCGGCCATTCCGCGAGCGTCCGTCAAAACGGTGGCCGACGGACCGTGCTGCTTTTCTGACCAACCAAAACCGGAACTGGGATCCTGGTCGGATCGCAGGCCGCACGGAGTCACCATCACCCCTTCCAACGGCAGACCGTCCGGCCCCACGACTTGCACGACGACCTTGCCACCGATCTCAAACTTCGGCACCACGACGCGAGACACTCGCGATTGATTGAACAGAACATAGATCCCCGAGCCAACCACAACCAGCAGCACGCACACCAACCACGCCATCGCGCGAATCGGCCGGCAAGCGGGCGAACCTCTGGTGGCGAGCGGGTGCAATTCGAGCATGGACTCCTCTGATTGCGAAAGTGGTTGCGTTTGAGTCAGGTTTTCACGAGCAGGGGTCCGATCTGAGGCAAGATTGGCTACCGAGCGATGAATAGTGCGGGTTCGCAGAGCATACCAAAACGGAACAACGCCCCGCGACCCGCGTCAAATCGCGTCACGCGGCGGCCAACTGCGAAGTCACTTGTTCCGCGACTGCAACCCTCCGCACCGGCCAGCGGCGGTGCGTGAGGAATGCGATCCAGCCGACGATTCCGAACAGGCACAGCAACAGCGGCCAGGCGACTCGGTCGAAGTTGGACAGCGGCAGCGTGCGTTGCCGCCAAACGCACAGCGCGGCGAAGGGGAGTCCGCTGAGCAAGCCCGTCCAAAACGTCCAACCCAGATTGCGAATGACGATTCGCAACGCTCGTAGTTGCAGGCTCCAGGTCAGCGGTTCGTCGGGCTGCCGAATCGGTTTCAGGTTTTCATCCCAAACGAATCCTGAACGATACGGGGCCAGCCAGTACACAACGCTGATCGGCATCAGCGACAGGGGCGTGAGAAACGGTTCGGCGAACCAGATTCCCGAAGCGGTTGCCACAGGAACCGTCACCGTCTTCCGCAGCGTGACTTCACCGCGGTCATTGAAGCGGACGAAATGCTGATCACCCGGCTTGGGTGAGATGCTCCAGTGCGATGCCTCAAACTCGCCGGTCGCGAGTTCCGTGAACGTGCTGATCTTGCCTTGCAGTTCCGAGGGGAAGGGAATCTCGCGCAGAGTCTTCAACGTCGGCGAGACGATCTCCAATCGGTCTTCCCACCACAATGCGAGCACCACCTCACGCGAGCTTTCCGTCACATTCTGTTGGATGCTCGTTCCGAGCAACTTGCCGGTCAGCGTTCGCGTCAACACGACCGATCGTCGAGTCAGATTGATCACGAACAACCGGTCTCGCTGCGGCGTGACGAACCACAATCCGTGTTCCAGCGATTGCCCAGGTTCGCTGAGTGTCATCCCGATGGGAGATGGTGGGAACTGTCCGCCGTTGTAGGCGGTGATGAACGCCGCCGTCTTCGACTTGTTGACATCCCACGCCGGAAACTCATCGGCGATGGGGGGTGCCGTTTCCGAGAAGCCGCTCGTGCCGATGAATCCCACGCGGCGCTTTGTCTTGAGATCAAAGCCTTCAAAAAAACCAGAGCCACCCGCGCGACGCGGCCAGCGGAAATACCATTGCCGGCCATTGCCCGAATACAGATCGCCATCGACGAATTGCAGCAGACTGATCGACCACGGAAACGGTTCAGGAGCGTCAATCCACATTTTGTACTCATGGAGCGCGCGACGCAAATCCAGGTAGCTCGTTGGAAAGGACGACATTTGCCAGCCCTTCGTCGTCGTCACCAGTTCCTCCGGTTCAAGCACGATCGGCTTTCCATCAACCGTTTCATGCTCGACGGAAACGTTTCGACGATCGCGGTTGTACCGTTGGATGGCGACGATCGGTTCGCCGTTGGCTCGCAGAGAGACTGACCGAGATTCAAAACTCTGAGCGCGATTGAGCCACCACGAGAGGCCAGCTCCAACCCAACTGAGCAACAACGCCCACACGATCGCCGCGCCGCAACACAGCAGCAGTCCGAGCAGCCAGTGCTGGAGGCTCGTCGCCAGCGACCTCGTGGATCGAGCATTCGGAGAAGGTGTTGTCATCACGGATACTCCCGCTCACGGATCGTCAGCAACAGGCTGCTCACCAAGCACACGTTGATCACCAGCACGGCGAGCAGTTCCCACCAGACCGGCCAGCACCAAGCTCCGAGCGCCTCGCGTCCGGGCAGCCAACCGACCACCGCAATCGCCGGAAGCAATCGAGTGCCGATCCACCGAGCCGGTCGTAGCATCGTCAACAACGTCCCCAGATAGATCGACGTGAGTGCCGCCCATTGACGCCACGCGATCTCGGTCATGCCCCACTCGAACGGCGCGGCGACCGATCCCGGCCGAGCGGCCCAAGCCGCATACACGAGGATCGGCAGCGCCGTGCAGACAGTCACCACCAGCAAGCCAATCAACATTTTGCTCATCAAGACAGCTCGGCGGCTGACCGGTCGATACAGCATGAATAGCCACGCTTCGCCGCGTGACTCCGCCGCCGATTGCCAGACCGCCAACCCCGCCGCCAAGAGCATTCCCACCACGCAGAACGGCTGAGCGAAACCGTCCTGCACGAACGGAATGAAGTTTGTCTGCTGTGAGACGAGTTCGCTGATCATGCCGAACCCTTTGAGTCCCACCAACCGAGCCACCACAACCACATAGGCCAGACAGGCCAACAGCGCGATCCCCGCCGCGAGACGGCATTCCTTCAAAACCAACGCGGTGTAGCTGGCCGGAAATCCGACGCGTGCAGCGATGTCCGCTCCAAAGTGCTCACCGGCATCAAGACATTTTCCGTAGGCCGAACCGAGTGTCGCAACAAACTGCCGCTTCTGGCGAACGGGGGGCGTCAGCCCCCTGGTTGTTCCGGAGACCACTTCCAGTTCCGGCTGTCTCATCGAATTGACCAGTGGGCTGACGCCCCCCGTTCGCCACTCGCGATGCACGCGAAATGCGAGATACCCAGGAACGCCGAACAGCAGCGTCCACACGCCCCAGAACCATTGATCCTGCGGTGAGGCGGAAAACCTTCGCAATCGTCGCACCGCCAACACCGACCAACCAATCGCCGTCAGGTGCAACAACGTCAGCGGGATTACTAAGTCCGACAGCGAGAACTCGCGAGCCTCCGGCCAATCCAGACCCAACTTGGCCGCGCGACGAATGTCCAGGAGATATGACATTCGGTCCTCCTGTGAACCCATCCAAGCAACGACGTCTGCCGGCACCGGCGATTGAAAGGCCACGAGGCCAATTGTTATTGCCGTCAAATCTTCTCGATTCGAGTGTGCTTCGGAATTGGCAACGTCTCGCTCTTGAGTCACCTGATGCGCGGAGTCCAGAGATGTCAGCCGCCACGCGCCCGGTTGCAACGTGACCAACACGCAGCCATCGGTTTTCGGCACCCATTGCAGCGCAAACGCTCGTCGCAAATTTTCCGGCAGCGGAATCACTTCCACTCGCCCAACGCCATCGTCGGGCAGTTCCACGAGTCGCAAGGAATCGCTGGTTCGCAACACCGCCCGCGTCGTTTTGTCTTCCTTCCAAAGATGAGCCAGATTCGCGGCTAGTACCGGCTCGCCATCATGAATCACCCTCACCGTGCGTCGGAAAAAATTTAGCTCATGAACGCGGTGTCCTCCCGGTTCGACGAACAGCCTGATCGTCCAAGCCGCAGCCGGAATGGACGTGTCTTCTCTCTGAGAGTCCGGAAGCCCAAGCCACGAGCCTCGGTAGTTGTGTGGGTCAATCAAGTCATGCCGCTCGCCCTTCGCGAACGTCGGAAACCAATCGCTCTTCGGCGGCGGTTTGTCCGAGAATCCCTGGAGGCCGAGATAGCCGCTCGCTCGCCGCGAGGAATTGTTCATCGCCACAAAAAAGCCACGCTCGCCGTCGTTCCGCAGAAACCAAGTCTCTAACCCGGGACCCCCGGGAGCGCTGCGTCGTTGAAGCGAAGTGACTTCCGTGACACGCGAGCTCCACGTCGCACGCTTCGGATGCCTAAACAACCGAGCATCGACGAGCGTCATCAATCGCGGATGCTCGTCGTTCTTCGTCATCTTCACCCGCTGTCCGTCGAGGTCGTGATACTCGGCGAAATCCCAGCCTTTCCCGTAATCCACGGTTCTCCAAACCGGCAAGCCGTCCTCGCGAAACACAAACTGCCGCTGCGAGGTGCGCGGCGGCCTCAAATCTTCAAGCAGCTCCGCTGTGCTGCTGACGACGAGCATGAACGCGAACATCCACAGCGTCACCGCAGCCGTCGTCAGCAACGCCGCGAGACAGACGGTGACACGCCAAGATCGTTGTTGAGTTCTTAAGCCGCTCATGCGAAGTCTCGCTCATCGGCGACTTGCAAAATCGAAGTCACCAACATCGCCGCCACGATCACACACAGTCCCCAGTACTGAGCGACCGACGGGGTCAAATCATCGGGAAACCCATTGCTGTTCCCATCGAACATATTCGCCAACAGCCACCACCACATGCCGAGAACCACGGTCGCTCCCAACGGCCACAGCCGCGACCACCACCACGAGGCCGGACGGATGCCCGACAAAAAGCCTCCCAGAAAAACGACGACCGCCCAGCCACACGCCTCGGCCGTCGGCTGCGCGAACGACCAATCAAACGGGATCGGCTGATTTCCTGGAATCGCCGCCCAAACCAAGTACACGAGCGCCGGAACAGCGACCGTGACCAGCGTAAGCACTCCGCCCGTCAGCAACTTGGCCCCGATGTATGCTCGCCGCGAGATTGGTCGAAACAACACGAAGGCCCACGTCCCGCGCACTCCGTCGTTGAGCGACATCGCCAGCCCTAAGCTCCCAGCGAATGCCGCAGAGATGAATCCGTACCACAGCAGCCAACCGGACTGCACCAACGAAAACGTGTTTTCATGCGTCGGAAATTGATGGCGAGTCAGTGCCGTCACGCCAAACAATTCAGACAAGATCCATCCAAACGCCGCCGCCCCCAAGGCAACCACCCAGGCCGTCGAACGCAGTTCTTTCCGAATGACAGCGAACATGTCGCATCCCCATGTAGCCACGTTCGCCAGAACGTGGGCTGACCGACAACGCATTGGTGGAATGACGTCCGATCCACGCTCTGGCGAGCGTGGCTACGACAGATCAATCTCCCGCGAACACCGGCATCGCGCGGCGCGAGCCGCGTGTGTATTCGATGAAGGCGTCTTCCAAGTTCAGTTCCACAATCTCGACACTTCGCGGTCCCGGCGTCATCGCCGCAAACAGCTCACGGTGAGCGTCTCCAAAACCCACGATCACCAACTCCAACCGACGTTCCTCGGTATGAGCTGCCACGAGACCGTCGCAGCCGGAGAACGCCGGTGGCGAGCCGTCGAACGACAGCACAACGCGTCGAATCGATTGCTTGAATTCGTCCGTTGGGCAATCGACTCGCAACACACCATCGACCATCACGCCAATCCGATCTGCGACTCGCTCGACATCCCCCAGCACATGCGAGCTGAGAAAGATCGTCCGTCCTTTTTTCTGAATGATCTGAATCAGCGACTCCAGAAAGTCGCGCCGCACGACGGTGTCCAAGCCGAGTGTCGGATCGTCGAGGATCAACAATTCCGGGTCCGGCGCGATGCCCAGCGCCAACGACACTTGGGCGACCTGTCCCTTCGACAAGTGCTTCACTTTCTGTTTCCGATCGAGCTGAAAGTGCTCGATGATTTGATCGAACAGCCCTTGATTCCACGCCGGGTAAAACGGCCGAGTGAACCGCATCAGCCCATCAATCGTCATCCACGAATACAGCGGATGCCCCTCGGCCAAGTACGCGATTCGCTGCCGCATCTCCGGCGGTAGCGTTGCCGCGTCCTGCCCCAGCAGCGACGCGCTCCCGTCGTCGGGATGCACCATGCCGGTCAGCATCTTGATCGTCGTGGACTTGCCCGCTCCGTTGCGGCCGAGGAAACCGTACACGCACCCTTCCGGCACGCGCAACGTCAGCCCGTTCACGACACACTTCGAGCCGTACCACTTGGTCAGCCCGTCGGTCACGATGGCATCTGGCATGTTTGTCGTCCTGGGAGGTTCACTCCGGCCACTGAAACTGCCCGGCCCGTTTGGCCAACATCTCTTTCACCTCGGCCGCCGAGTAGCCGAGATGCACCGCCTCGGTCAGCAGCTTGTCCAGCAATTCGTGCAGACGCCCGTCGCGCGCACGCTTCATCAAGTCGCGCTTCGGAGCGCCTACGAACACACCCAGCCCCTGCCGCGTGACGAGCAATCCTTCCCGCTCCAGTTCCTGATACACGCGAGCGATCGTATTCGGGTTGACGACCACGTCTCTGGACAACTGCCGCACCGACGGCAATTGTGCGTCCGCCTGCAAATCGCCGCGCGCAATCGCCAACCGAATTTGCTCGGCCAACTGCCGATAGATCGGCGTGCGGCTGGCGGTGTTGATCTGAAACGGCATGACATCCCTCACGATCTGTACTAATAAAGATAGTACAGTCAACGGCGGCGGAGTCAAGCGGCAAAGTAACCCGAAGCGTCAGCGAGGGCGTACGCTTTCCAAGACGTGGAGATCGGAGGTACTTGAAGCGTTCGCCCTCGCTGACGCTTCGGGTTTGTCTGACGCGCCTCTCGGTAGTTCGAGGCTTCTCCACAGATACCACGACGCGACAGTCGCGTGAGGTCGCCACGGAGCGGCGATCTGTTCGGCTTCCGTTCGTTTCGGCAACTCCGGCAGCCCGTACAGACGTTGCATCGCCGATCGCAGGCCGTAATCGTCCGGGGCGAAAACGTCGACGCGGCCGAGGCAGAAGATCAGAAACATCTGCACGGTCCAGCGGCCGATCCCTTTGACCGGCAGTAGCTCGGCGATGACTTCCTCGTCCGTCATGCGGTGAACGCGGTGCAGCCGCACCGAGCCATCGATCACTTTCTGGGCGAGGTCATGCAAGTACGTTGCCTTTTGCCGCGACAGGCCGATCGCGCGCAGGTCGTCAAGCGAAAGACACGCGAGACTGTCGGGCGTGATTCGGCGAGGCGCGACCCGTTGTTGCAGCTTTTTCAACATCGAGCGTGCAACAGCCGTCGAAATCTGCTGAGCCAGGATCGACCGCACGAGCGACTCGAAACGCCCGCGCCGCGGCTTCAAACGGAATGAGCCGACTCGTCGAATGACGGTGGCCAAGACAGGGTCGCTCTGGCGGAGATGCCTGACGGCGGCAGTGATCGTCTCCGGCGTGAGGGTCATGGTGGAATTGTTCCGTCATTGTTGCCGGCACTGGGGCCTGTATCGCCGGCTCTCGCCGAGAGCCGGTTTCGTCGCGAGCTTCATTCACGAACTCGCTCTCGGCGTGAGCGGGCGACACTCGGCCAATTCGGTGATCATGTCGCGGGTCGCCGCTTCGACCGCCTCCTCCCAGCGGTCGGCGCCGAACTGGCTGCGATACGGCTCGCGGGTGTGTGCAAAGTTGATCGCGCGCGAGCTGTTGATGAGCGATCCGAAGCCGTCCGCTCGAAACGCGGCGGCGACATCGGCGGCGCTACCCCCTTGAGCACCGTAGCCGGGGACGAGCAGCGGCACGTGCGGCATCACCTCGCGAAGTTCGGCGAGCTCGTGCGGATAGGTCGCTCCGACAACAGCACCCACGCAGCCGAAGGCGTCTTCCGAAGTGCTCGAATGACACAGCGTCGCCAGCGACAGTTCTTCGACCATCTTCGCGACATGCCGATACAGCGGTGTGCCGTCGGTCACTCGATCCTGTAAGGTGCCGGCTCCGGGATTACTCGTCCGGACCAAGACGTAGACTGCGGCTCCGCGCTCGATCGCGACGTTAATGAACGGCTCCAGCGTGTCTTTGCCGAGGTACGGATTGATTGTCAGTGCATCGGCGGCCCAGGCGGCGGAATCGGGATCGGCACCGGCAAGATATCCGCGCGCATACGCTTCGGCCGTCGAGCCGATGTCGCCGCGCTTCGCATCGCAGATCACAACCAAGCCCGCCCGGCGTGCGTGTCGCATGACATTCGCCAACGCGACGCAGCCGTCGGGACCGAGTTCCTCAAAGAACGCCGCTTGTGGTTTCACAGCCGGGACAAGTGGCGCGACGACGTCGATGATCCGGAAGCAGAATTCCTCAAATGCCGCCGCCGCGATCGCTCGATCGGTCGTTGCTCGCTTCCGTGCTACGGCGACAACGGCGGGCGGAAGCTGATCGAATCGAGGGTCCAGGCCAACGAGCGCGGATGTCTGCGTGCGACGAATCGCGGCATGCAGCCGTTCAATGTAGTGCGTCATGGTCGCGAGATTGTGTCGGCGGCGGCTCGCGCGGACAAGCGGGTGCAGCCGAGTACTCAGTACAGAGTCCTTAGCGTTCCGTTGAACTCAGTCGCGTGTCAATCCATTCCGAGTCGACGAATTGTTTGAGCAGCCAACGGAACGTGCGATCGACTCTTGGATCGGCTGACGGATCTCCGGCGGGTGAGTTGACGGAGGCAACAAGCTTCAGCCCGTCGGCCGTCAGTCGCCATGGCCATTGCTCGCGGTGAGCGACTTCGTTGATGCGAGTCATCACGCGGAACGCCCAGAGGATTCCAAAGTGGTCACGAAAGTCGACCCACACGCGGTCCCAGCCGCTCGCCGCAGGTTTTCGTCGCGCGGCGGTTTCGACCGACCACCAAAAAAGTATCTGAAAGACGGCGACAATTCCCAGCGTCATCTCCCGCGGAATCTTCACCTGCCCGAACAAAGTCCCGAAGTTCCAGAGCACCCAACCCCAATTCATGGCCCACCACAGGGCCGGCCAAGTCCAGCGAGTTCCCAGAAAGTTGCCAACTCCCATCAGTAGCACCAGCACGAAAGCGATCAGCGACGGTGCTTCGAGCTCCAACCGCCGGCCGTTCCAAGTGCGAGACCATTCCGCCAGGGCGGGCCATTCCAATACCGCGATCAGCGGCAGCAGCACGAACAGACTCCAGTCGACGATGCGGCCGCGACGTGCCCCCAACACGGCGACTAATGGGCAGATTGAGCTGACGGCCGCGAGATACCAGATTTGATCCGCGATGCCGGGCGAAAAAGTCTGCGGCAAGATCATTCCGACCCATGCGACCGTCAAAATCAATTGCGATCCGACCGCCCACCACGCGGCGGCGACCAGCGATGTATGGCGAACTGTGCGGATCAATCGGAAGACTCCTCGTCCACCGAGTCCGACGGCCAGTGATACAGCTATTGCAACAAGCACGTAGCGCATGTTCGTCATCGTCTCCGGGTGTGCGGGTCGGCAGATTCGCCACGCCCGACATAATCTTCGGTCGTTCCCACGAACCCAAGTCAAACGGTCAGATGTCTTGCGAGCAGAAGCGATGTTTGCCGATTTCAGAATTAGTGACCACTGAGTCCCAGTGAGCCCACAACTTCAGTGCTTCCGCGGGTGAGTGGCCCGATTGCGACGCCGAAGTGACTCACGACTGTAAGACACGTTTTGAGGAGTTTCCGCAAATGAAGTGGATTACCTGTGCTGCCTTGTTACTCGGCGTCGCTGGCACGGCGAATGCTGGGTTGTTCGACAACTGCTGCGGTGCGGCGCCGACGTGTGCGGCTCCGTGCGCGAGAGCTTACGCTCCGACGTGTGCCGCTCCCGCGGCCTGCGCCCCAATGGCTGCTCCGACGTGTGCCGCTCCCGCAGTAAACGGCTGCGGCAACGCGAACAGCTGCTGCAACAGCGGCTGCTGCAAGAAGAGCTGCTGGAAGATGCCGAAGATCAAGTGCCCGAAGTTGTGTGTGCCTAAGGTCAAGTGCTGCAAGAGCAGCTGCTGCAAGAGCAGCTGTGGCAAGAGCAGCTGCGGCAATCGCTGCGGCAATGGCTGTGCTCCGAGCTGTGCCGCACCAGCGCCCACCTGCGCTGCTCCGGTCGCGGCTCCGACCTGTGCCGCTCCTGCTCACTAATCTTGATGTTCCCTCAATGGGATGATTGATCCTCGCGGATTCGCGAATCTCCAACATCCCACTTTGTTTCTTGGACTCCGCAAACCTGAGATCCCGTCCGAGAGAGCGTGCCCTCTCTCGGATGGTTCTCTCACGGAGACCGACAATTCGATTTCAGAAATTCCTTGGACCAAACGTCCGAGTCAAAACACCCTGGAACTTCTTCCTGGTTGAGGCCGGAGATTCACTCGTCCTTCTCTCACGAGCTGCGAGTCGATCTCTGTTCCACACAAGGCCGTTTGCGAGCGATCGCAAACGGCCTTTTTTGTTGCGCAGTTGTCCTTATGTGACCGCGACCGCACGGCGATCAGTGAGACATTCTGGGGAGCGGGGCGGCGTCAGCCCCCCCCCCGGTTCATTCGCCGCAGGATCGGGGGGCTGACGCCACCCCGCTCGCCTGTCTCGTTCCTGGCCGCGTGTGGTATAGGCGGTGGCGATAGAAACTGGGCGCGCTTCAGATTGGTGCGTGTCATTGATTGTCACGACCGCTACAGTTCGCCCCCATTCCCTCGTCCGAATTCCGTACTCCATGATTGTGCCTGACCCATGTTCGTTGACCGTTACACGATCGTTTGCAGAGCCGGCGACGGCGGCCACGGTTGCGTGAGCTTTCGTCGCGAGGCTCACGTGCCGCGCGGAGGGCCGGACGGCGGCGACGGCGGCGACGGCGGCGACGTCGTCGTCATCGCCGATGAAAACCTCGGCAGCCTGACCAATCTCGTCGGGCACAAACACTGGCGAGCCGAACGGGGCATCAACGGCCAAGGAAGTTTGAAGGCCGGTAAGAGCGGAGCCGACATCGAGATTCAAGTGACACCCGGGACGCTGGTCCGCGACGCCGAGACCAATGAAATCTTGTGTGACCTCGATCATCACGGCGCGAGGTTCGTCCTGGCCAAGGGAGGTCACGGCGGTCGAGGAAATAAACGCTTCGCCACGGCGACCAATCGCGCGCCGCGCGAGTTCGAGCGCGGGGAGCTCGGCGAGTCGCGGACCGTGACGCTGGAACTCAAACTCATCGCCGACGTCGGCTTGATCGGCAAGCCGAATGCCGGCAAGTCGACGTTGCTCAGTCGGCTGACTCGCGCGACGCCCGAGATCGCCGATTATCCGTTCACGACGAAGTACCCGAATCTGGGCGTCGTCCGCATCGGCTACGACCGGCAATTCGTGCTCGCCGACATCCCGGGCCTGATCGAAGGAGCACACGCCGGTGTCGGCTTGGGACACGAATTCCTGCGGCATGTCGAACGGACGAAAGTCCTCGTGCATCTCGTCGAGCCGATGCCGGCCGACCAGTCCGACCCGGTCCAAAACTACTACGCGATCCGCGAAGAGCTGCGACTGCACGATCAGTCGTTGGCCGAACGTCTGGAATTGGTCGTCGTCACGAAGTGTGAACTCCCCGATGCCGGTCCGATCGCCGAGCAGCTCGAACAAAAAGTCGGCAAGCCTGTCCTGCGAATCTCTGCCGTGACCGGCAAGGGCCTGCCCGATCTGATCAACCGCGTGTTCGACCTGTTGCGGCCACCGGAGCCAATCCAATGACGCAACATCCGCGGATCGAGACGGAGTGTTTCCGTATCCGTGGTTTGCATTGCGCCGAAGAGGTCGCGGTCCTCAAGTCGGTACTCGCGCCGCAAGCCGGCGTGCGGGAACTCGCGTTTGATGTGTTACACGGCAAGATGGTCGTGACGTTCGATCCGTCCGCGATCGCAGCGACAGAGATCATCGCGGCCGTGGCGACGACCGGCCTGCACGCCGTGCCGTGGGATGAGCGAGAACACACCCCGGCGGAACAGGTGCGTCGGTCGGAACGAATCGGGCCGTTGATCGCGAATGTCGGCAGCGGAGTTCTATTGCTCGCAGCTTGGCTGGCGCATGCGTTACAAAGCGGTTGGCGAGCCGCATTGGGTTTGGCAGACGTCGAAATGCCGTTGCTGCCGCGAGTGCTATTTCTCGTGGCGACGGGAGTGGGTGGAATCTTCGTGCTGCCGAAAGCATTTCTCGCCGCGCGGAGTTTTCGGCCGGACATGCACCTGCTGATGACAGTGGCAGTCGCGGGGGCGATTGGGCTGGGCGAACTGTCGGAAGCCGCGACCGTTGTCTTTTTGTTCGCCGTCTCGCTGAGCTTGGAAGCTTGGAGCGTCGGACGCGCGCGGCGCGCCATTCACGCGCTGATGACGTTGGCTCCCGACACGGCCTGCCTGCTTCAATCCGACGGCACCGAAGCGAAAGTTCCCGCGGACACCGTGATCGTCGGCGACACGTTGATCGTTCGGCCGGGCGAGAGATTTCCGCTCGACGGCAAAGTCGTGAAGGGAGCGACGACCGTTGACGAAGCTCCGATCACCGGTGAATCGCTGCCAGTCGTGAAGACGCTCGGCAGCGACGTGTTCGCCGGCACGATAAACGCCGACGGAGCGGTCGAGATCCTCACGACAAAAGTCGCGTCCGACACGACGCTGGCTCACATTCTGCGAATCGTCGGAGACGCTCAACGGCATCGCTCGCGCGGCGAGCAGTGGGTCGAGAAGTTCGCGCGCGTTTACACGCCCGCCGTGATGGCGTTGGCCGGCTTGGTGATGCTGCTGCCGCCGCTGTTTTTGAGTCACGATTGGTCCAGCAGTTTTTACGAAGGCTTGGTATTGCTGGTGATCGCGTGCCCGTGTGCGTTGGTCATCTCGACTCCGGTGTGCATCGTGGCGGCGTTGACCTCCGCGGCGAATGCTGGAGTGCTCGTCAAAGGCGGCCAAGTTCTGGAACTGGCCGCGCAACTGCGCGCCGTCGCGATCGACAAGACCGGAACGCTGACGCTTGGACAACCGGATGTGCGGGAGGTGATTCCATTTGGCGACTCGCGCGAGGCCGATGTTCTCGCGATGGCCGCCGCCATCGAAGCACGCTCGCAACATCCGCTCGCGCAGGCGATCGTGCGGAAAGCGCACGGTGCGGGCGTGGCCTTCGCGCCGGTCGAGGACTTTCAATCGCTCCCCGGTCGCGGGGCGGAGGGGTTGATTGCCGGACGACGTGTTTGGGTCGGTTCACTGCGTTTCCTGGAAGACTTGGGGCGTTCGACCACCAACGTTTGTCCCGCCGTCGAAGAATTGACGGCACATGGCGACGGAGTCATCGCCGTCTGTGATGCCGAACAGATTCGTGGCTTGATCGCTTTCACCGACGCTCTTCGACCGGAGGCGGCATCCGCCGTGCGTGCTCTGCGAGCCGCTGGCATCGAACACATCGTCATGCTGACCGGAGATCATCGTCGCACCGCTGAAGTTTTGGCTCAGCAAGTGGGAGTCGACGAAGTCCGCGCGGAATTGCTGCCTCAGGCGAAGGCCGAACGGGTCGAGGAATTGGTTCACCGCTTCGGCCAGGTCGCCATGATCGGTGACGGAGTGAACGACGCTCCCGCGCTGGCGCGCGCAACCGTGGGAATCGCCATGGGAGTCGCCGGCACCGACGCGGCTCTGGAAACCGCCGACATCGCCTTGATGGGCGACGATCTGACTCGCGTGGCCTGGCTCATTCATCACGCTCGCTGGACGCGACGCATCATTCGCCAAAACGTGATCGCCGCGCTGGGTGTCAAAGCCGCATTCGCCGTGTTGACTGTCTTCGGCCTGGCCTCACTGTGGACCGCGATCGCCGCCGACACGGGCATGTCGCTGCTGGTCGTGTTCAACGCACTGCGGCTGTTGAAAGACACGGTTCCCGAGTCCCCGCACGAGGGACGCATTTTCCCGTAGCCGAAGTCGTGAGGGCTTGTTGATTTAATCGCCCCTGAGCTTGCCTCAGGGGTTCAAGCGTTTCTGCACTACGATTTTCTCAGCAGATTTGAGTAGTGCAAAAACGTGTAAACCCCTGAGGCAAGCTCAGGGGCGAGGAATTCAACAGACCCCTGAGACTTCGGCGACGAGCCCTGATTACACCTCGCGCGGCCTCGAATGAGACAGGCGAGTGGGGCGGCGCCCAGCCCTGTCCTCCGGATGCGAGGGAGAGGGAACCAGCACACCTGTCCCACGGCCGCAACAAGAGACCAACAAAAAAACGCCTGACAGTTCGAGTGAACCATCAGGCGTCGGACCTTCGTTCGCAGAGACCGACAAGGATCCAGCAGTCGGCCAGCACCACGGCGAATAATGACTAGAAGTTATCCGAAGCCGACTGTCCGTAGCGTTGACCATTGGGCGTCATCTGGCTGGCATAGATTCTCGCATTGATGCTCACGTTGATTTGGTCGGCACGCCCATCACAGAAGGCCATGTTGAAGATACCAGTGTGGTAGGAGTAGGGGCGTGGAGCGGCACCGGTACCGGCCGTCGGCACGGCACCCGGAAAGCTAGTTCCATTCGGTGCTCCCGTTGGTGTTGGGCCAAGCACGGGAGCAGCGAGAAGGTGAAGCGGCCCGTTGTTCGGCGGCGGAAAAAACATGGTTGGATTCGGCACACTGTTCGTTCCGCTGGTTGCAATGATTCCAAACGCCATGTCGCCGATGCTGTTGTTCCCCACCCCCGCGGTAGTCACCCATCTGTTCGCTTGTGCGTTTTCGCTGAACAGGTAAGTTTGGGATTGTCCATCGCCTTCCGTGATGAAATCGACGGTCATGTTCGGACCGAAGTCGTAGTAGGGATTTGGGACAGAAAGCGAGGGCGGCGGACCGCCGTTGTACCAGAAGACACCCGTGGCGCGGGCCATCAAG
>CAZPUJ010000016.1:0-14795 GCA_964589725.1 uncultured Planctomycetaceae bacterium | reverse complement strand
CAATCCTTCGCGGCGTGCAACCGGCCGCCGTCCACGAGGAGTTCTATTTCGCGCTCAAACTCGCCGCGAAGGACGGAGCCGTCACTCGCAATGAAAACGATTCGGCGATCACTCCGCTGATGAAGATTCCGATCGATGGCGAGCAGTCCACGGTCTCTTGGTGCTGGGAACGCCCGGACGGCGGACGCGCCTTCGGATTCACCGGCCTGCACTTCCACGACAACTGGAGACACGAGTCGTATCGCCGTCTGGTGGCGCAAGCTGTCCTGTGGACATTGAAGCGCGATGTGCCGAAAGAGGGCCTGGACGTCACTGTCTCCAGCGATGATCTCGGATTGGCCAAAGCAGCACCGTGAGTGTCCTCAGAATAGTCAGCGCCTCTTAAGCCGACAGCGCTAGATGGCCAACGGGCGTAGCTGAATTCGCCAGAATTCAGCTACTTCCGACGGCCGAACACCTGAACTCTGGCGAGTTCAGCTACTGATTCAACGGCTGGGAAATTCTCAAGTAGGCAAACAGATTCCGCACTTGTTCCTCGGTCAGATTGTTGAGCAGTCCTTCGGGCATCAGTGATTTTTTCTGCGGCACCGTCTCGTCGATGTCGTCGCGGTTGATGGTGATGTTCTGGCCGTCGATCCCACGAACGACGACGACTCGATTGTCTTGATCGGCCAGGAAGCCGGTGACGGTGCGGCCATCGCTGGTCACGACGGTGATCGACTCGAAGCCTTCGCGGATTTCGGCGCTGGGATTCACGACGTTGAGCAGGATCGGCATCACGTCGTCGCGTTTGAAGGTCGTCAGGTCGGGACCGATGCGGCCTCCCTCGCCGAACAGCAAGTGACACTTGCCGCAGGACTGCATGTAGATTTTCTTGCCCTCGAACGGCACGCCGCCTTCGGCTTTTGCGAGGGGGCTAAATTTCTCGAGCTGCTGCTGCATTTCGACCGTCGAAGTGCCTTCCAACTTCGGCCAGTGCTTTTTCAAGAGTTCGGCAACGCGAGCGTCTCGGAAGAACGTCAACTTGCGAGCGACGTCCATCGGGACGATTTCGTTCTTGATGCGGCCGGCCTCGACGGCCTCGAGGAGCTGGCGCGCCCACGCGGCTCGGCTGGAGAGCAGCGTCAGTGCGACCGACTGCACGTCGGCGGAAAAGGAATCGAACGCGGCAACGACGTCAGCTCCGATGGATTCGTCTTTGAAGCTGAGCAGCGACGTCAGAATTGCCGAGCGAATCTCGTCATCGGCGGGTGACTTCAACAAACCGATCAGCACAGACAGCGAGCCGGACGGTTGGACTTCACCCAACGTTTGAATCAGTTCGACGCGACGAGCTCTCGCCTCGGCGGCAGCGGCCTTTTCGTCGGGTTTGGTCGGAGTCCCCGTCGGTTCCATGACGACTGTTCTTAACGCTTCGTCGATGGCAGCGGCATCCTTCTGGCGGACTCGCAGAGCGAGCGATCCGCCGCCGGCACTGGTGATTTGAGCGACCAATTCATCGGGCAGGCCGCTGAGCGGACGGCCCTTGAACGCAGTTTCGAAGCCTTTGAGCAATTCTTTCTTGTGCTCGGCGGTTGGAGCTTGCGCAAGCAACTGGGCGCAGATCATCAGATCGTTGCGCGTACTGCTTTGGGCGAACCGCTGCATGACTCGCGAGACGAGATACTTTTCGGCAAGCGGTCGTTTCCAAACGTCGGCGTTCTTGAACAGGCCGACGATCTCGTGGGCGTTTTTCGAGGCTTTAGACTCGAGCGCCCACCACAACAGCAGCGGAATGTGAATGTCGTCGGCATCCTCGTTGTGAGTCAGTAAGGCATTGATGACCGGCAACGCTTGATCGGCCGGCAGTCGCTTGGCCGTCGCGGCGAGTTGGCTGCGAACTCGGACGTAGGTTTCGGACTTGGCGACATCGATGAGTTTGTGCGCGTGCGCGTCGGCGATTCGCGTCTCGGACGAGCGGTGGCCAACGAGGTGCGCGTCGGCGAGATTTCGGATTTCGGATTTCGGATTGCCGATTTGCCGTTTGGCCTCTGGCTCGTGATTCCCGACTTCCGCCCCCGCCCCATGTCGGCCCTTGTCGATTTCGGGCTGGATCGCGACGGAGAGACTCATGTCGCCCAGGAGGCGGACGGTCCATTCGCGAACAAGCGGTTCGGTGTGGCTGAGGCAGGTCGGCACAAAGGACTCGTCCAGTCCGCCGACTTGATACAAAGCCCACAAGCATTCGAGAGCGAACTGCCCCTTGTTGGCTTCAAGGTTCTTCCTGAGCAGCGGGATGACCGACGTGTCGCGGCGTTGACCGAGCAGACGCAGGGCTGTTTGGCGGTGCCACTTGTTCGGGTGCTTGAGGATCTCGATCAGTTCGACCGACGACTTCTTGCCATAATCGAACGGCTTGTGGACGTCCTTCGGAGCGTCTTTGGCTGAGAGGCGATAGATGCGGCCGTTGTCTTTGTCGATCAGACCTTGGAAATGTTGATGGTGCGCGATCTGCGGCTCGTACATGTCGGCGACGTAGATCGCTCCGTCGGGGCCGGCTTTGATGTCGACCGGACGAAAGCGTTTGTCAGTCGATGTGATGACGTGGCCGAGGTCTTTCGTTTGGAACGACGAGCGATCGTCCTTGAAGTCCGCTTCCACGACACGGCCTTGCAACGGTTCGACGCCGAACAAATGGCCGCGATACTTATCGGGCAGCGAGGCTCCGGCATCGATGATGAAGTTGTGCGTGAATCGCGGCACGCTGTGATGCGTCATCCACGCGAAATAGCCGTAGGCGAACGGGTTCGACAGCGGGCCATGCTTGTTGAATCCCTTTTGGAAATAGCCTCCCTGTACGTAATGAAAGCCGCGCGTGTCGCCCCCATTGTGGCCGGAGAAGACTCGGCCTTCGGCGTTGATCTCGCAGCCGAATGAGTTGCCGCCTCCCTCGGCGAAGATTTCAAACCGGCGCGTCGGCGGATGATAACGCCAAATCAACTGGCCCATCGAATGGACGGGTTGCTTGTCGAGTCCCGGTCGCACGACAGCGCTGCTGGTCGTGCTCCCTTGGCAGGCATACAGCCAGCCGTCTGGTCCCCAGCGCAGGCTGTTGGCGACGGAGTGCGTGTCCTCCAGTCCGAAGCCTTGCAGGTGAACTTCAGGGCGTCCATCGGGCACGTCGTCGTGATTCTTGTCGGGATAGAACAACAAGTACGGCGGGTTCATGACCCATACACCATCGCGATCGAGAGCACACGATGTCGTGATGTTCGATCCTTCGAGAAACGTTTTGTGTTTGTCGTATACGCCGTCGCCGTCGGTGTCTTCGTGGATCGTGATCTTGTCGAGGCCCGGCTCGCCCTGCGGCGGCGGCGGCGGAACCTTGTCGTAGACGGCTCTCAAGAAGGCGTCGCGGCTGAGCATCTTCAGCCCGGCCGGGTAAGGGTATTGGATGTACTGCACGACCCACAGCCGACCGCGCTCGTCCCACGTCATATACAACGGCTGCTTGACGAGCGGCTCGGCCAGCAGAGATTCGACTTTGAGGTCGTCCGGCACCACCAGTGTCTTCAACGCATCGGCTTGATTGAGGATTGGCGTGTAATCAGTTGGAGCCTTGCCCGCCGGCGCGCTGTGCGGGGAGGCCAGTACTTTGCTGAAGTTGGCTGAGTTCGCTGGCAGCTTCACGCGATTTGTATCGTCGACACGCGCGGCGAACAGAGTGAGTTCTTCATTGGCAATATCGGATTTCGGATATCGGATTTCGGATTTGAGCGCAGCGACTTTGAAATCCCAAGGCCCTTCCATGCGGATCGTCTGACCACCGGCGCTAACAGACGGAGCGGCTCCTTTGAAGCCTCCCTTGCCGTCGTGGTCGTAAATGCGGATTGCGACAACGTTCGCTTCGCCGAAGCGAATGTGCTCGGACGGAATGGCGAAGCGCTTCAGTTCCGTCAGACCGCTGGCGTAGCTCGGCGGGAAGGCTCCCGCGCCGCCCAGCTTCGCGCCGTTGAAGTACGCTTCGTGAGCGTTGTCGATCTGCTCTGTCGCGAGCGTGACTTGAGCCGTATTCCATTCGGCGGGGATTTTCACTTCGGCTCGATACCAGGCGATGCCATCGAAGCTGCTCAGCACGCCCTTCGATTGATCGTCCCAGGTGCCAGGCACGGTCAGTTTGTTCCAACTGGTCTGGAAATCTTCGACCGATTTAACGGCCTCGAATTCCTTCGGAACCGGCAAGTCGGCGGCCCACAGCAGACTGTTCATGAGCAGCCGACAAAACTCCGGCTGCGCGAAATCGGACTTGTGTCCGAGCGAAGTGTAGAACGAACGACCACCGTCCTTGCGAGTGAACGTCCACGCGACCGGTTCGTGCGGCTTGTCGCCGAAACGGCCTGTCACCAATAGTTTCGTGCCGTCGGCGAGCGGCGACGTCATGTACAACGTGCCTCCGCTGGAATAATCGCCGGACGGGAATCCGGTCAGGATTGGATGCAGTTCCGCGCCCGGCACGATCGATGCGATCGCGTTTGGGCCATCCTTCGCGTTGCCGTAATGATTCGTGTAGTGCCCGCCCCACACATCCGAGTCGAAGGTTTTCCAGTCCGCTCGGCCTTCGGGCGGCGCGGTATCGCGCAGATGAAACGGATGGCTAGACGTGCGGATACCGACCATCGGTTTGCCGGCGGAGACGAATCTTTTGATGCGATCAAGTTGCTCCGGCGTGAGCGTTCGGCGGCGACAACTAATGAGCGCGACGTCCGCGTGATCGAGAACATCGAGGCCGGGAAGATCGTTTTTGGAATTTTCGATTTTTGATTCTTGATTTTCGATCGGAGCAGTCAGGTTCGTGAGCAGCACGCCGTTGGGTTGCGGGTGGCTGGTCTCGCTGGCTTCTGATTTTTGGCCGCTCACCTCTGATTTCTGTCCCCTGTCGCCTGATCCCTGATTCCTGTTATCTGTCGCGTCCGCGCCGCCGAAGACGAAGGTGACTCGAAAATCTTTGCCGAGATACTTCGCGGCGAACTTTGGCAGAGTCTGGTTTGTTTCGTATTCCTCTTCAGAGACGATAATCGCCACGTGAGGTCGCTTGTCGGCGGGGAAGCGGAATTCCCTGCCATCGAGTAGGTCGCCACTGGTGATCGTCGGGCACCAGTATTTCTCGATGTGCTCGACGACGAGGTCCGTGCCGGTGAAGTGGCTGACGAACGGCGAATTGCGCGGATTATACATTGTGTCGGTGAGGTCTCGGCAGAGAACGACGTTCAGCCCTTGCTGGACCATTTGCCGGATCGAGAACGGCCGACCGAGCACGCACATGTTCGTGTGAACGCCCATGACGATGACGTTCTCGATCCCGCGCTGCCGCATCAGGTAATAGGCCTCGGAGCTGTCGGTGATCGCATCGCCGTTCGCGACTTCGATGGTGGCGATCTGTCGGGACCAGGCTTTGGAGTTCGGGTCTTGTGGCAGGCTGTCACAACCGCCGTCGGAATCGTCGATCGGCAGTGGAGCCTCTTTGGTCAGGTCAATGCGACACCAGCGTTGCAGCTCGGTTTTGGGAGCCACGACCGGCGCGGTTTGAGCGAGTTTCCGCTGTGGCGTGTCCTTGTAAAAATCCATCGTGTCGCTGGGACAGTGAATGATGAACACGCCTCTCTGCCGAGCCGCATTCACCAGTGCGTTCATGCGCGGCGCCATCTGTCCGACACGCTCGGTCGCCATTTTGCACCAGTGCTTGTCCCACATGTCACAGATGACGATGGCGGTCTTCTTCGGATTCCATTCCGCCGGCGCGGTCAGCGTGTGCCAACGACCGCTGCCCGAGGCGGTCTCTTTGCGGAAACGCAGATTCAGCGGAAGCGATTTTGCGCCTGAGTCGGCGGCGATCGCGCGGACTTCATTTTGAGCGGGATCCGTGGACCAAACAGCAGAACCGAGAATGAGGCCGACGAGAGAACCACCGCAGCAGAGCGTACGTCGCAGCATGAGACGTCTCCAATTCGAGGGCGGGATCAGTTTCGAAGGATGTTGTTCTACGGCGATTGAGGAACATGCTCAACCGAATGACTCAAAGTCGGCGGGTCACAAAGCAAACCTGTCAGTGCGTCAGCCGTCGTCACGAACGGCATCGTCCCTCTGATCAATTCGGTTGTCCTAACAGGATGCGGCGAGGTTGGGAATCGACGAAATGCCCGGTCCGTTTTTTGACAGGCCACTGCTTTAACCTAGGTTAACTCGCCGACTAATGAGGTAATTCGCCAATCGGATTTGGGTTTGCAAGTCGGTTCGTCACTATATTAGGAGCAGAGCGCATGAGTCCCTCCAATCGTTCCCGTCGGGCCGGTTTCACGCTCGTCGAAGTCATGATCGTGGTCGTGATTCTGGGTATTCTCACCGCGACGGTTCTGCCGCAATTCGCGAAGTCCACGCGAGACGCCAAAGAGACGTCGACAATCCAGAACCTGCAGATGATGCGGCATCAAATTCAGTTCTACAAAACTCAGCACGACGGTGTGCTGCCAGCCGAAGGGACAACGACTCCCGCCACGTTCGTGAGCCAACTCTCGGAAAAGACCACTCTCGCGGGTGTTGTCGACGCCGTGAATGGTTCGTTCGGCCCGTACATCTTGGGTCAACTGCCGCCAAATGCCTACAAGTCCTCGCGCGAGGTAACCGTCACGACCGGTGCCTTGGTGGCGGGGGACTACGATGGGTCGGGCACGCACGGCTGGGCTTACAGCAGCTCGACTGGTGAAATCCGCGCCAACATCGATCCTGCGATCAAATCACTCGTCGAGACGACGAAAGCGCTCAACTCGTTCTAGTGATCAATGCCGTGCCGACGTGTGAATGGCGAAGAAGCGATTCTTGTGCTGCCTGATTTCGTGCCGCCGTCCCGAGTGGCAACACCCGGGACGGTTGGCGCACGCTGGCTTGTTTGAGACTATTCCCGTATCGCGTTCGAGTTCTTGTTCACGAACGCAAGGCGGGACACTCAGCAACAGGAGGTGTGCTGTGACATGCATCCGCCTGCAGGGAACTGCAGACTGCTACACGATCGCACCGGATCTCTGGGTCGATCTGCTCGACTGGGCTCAAGACAACGGCTGGGATCCGGAATACCCGCGCGAGCTGTACGACGACAGCCTGCATCGGCTGAGCGTCACCGCGGACGACGCGGCAAACCTCGCGGACGCGCTGGAATTCATCGCCGGCGATCTTGTGCTGCATGAAATGAGCCAAGTCCCCGACAGCTTCCTCCGTGAACTGGTGGACGGCTTACAGAAGCTCACGGTCTTTTTTCAAGCGGGCGAGTTTCAGATCGGCTCGTCCGCCGATGAATCGCTCCAAGGCCAAAGCTCACACATCCGTCCGTGACTCGTTTACTTCTGTTCCTGGTGCGGGTCCGGGTCACTGGTGGGCGGCACCCAGTTCTTCATACCGTCGGTCAGTTCTTTGATCTCGCGAATCTGCTCGGCGGTCGGCGGCTGGTTAGTGCCGAATTGCACGATCTTCGGCTTCTTGTGGCGCGTCAACTTGTAAGCCAGCGTTTGCTTCGGTTTAGCGAAGATGCCGAACCATTTGGCCTCTTCGTCGGCGACAGTCTGTTTCGGGTTCTCGCGGAGTACCCAAAAAAGTATCGCCAACCCCAGAAATACTCCCGAAATCACCAGCACCGGCTGCTGAGGATTGTTGGCGAACAGGAAGATCACAAGACCGCAACAGTTGATTCCTAATAAGACCACGAAAACGGCCGCCAGCCAAGAGACTGCTTCGCGGCCGCCGCCTCGGTGCTTTCCGGACATGATCAGTTGTCCGTTTTCAGAGGTCCGCTGCCACGCGAATTCTCGCAACTTGGTCGAAATTGGTCGCAACGAACAACGTACCAATGACCACTGACGCCGTCACTTCGGTGCTCCGCCCGTGTGGACGAACAAGTCCAGGTAAATCACCAGCAACATCAGACCGAGCACAAAGGCCATTCCGCAATACGTGGCACCAATCAGCACTCGTTCGCTCGGCCGCTTGCGAGTCACCGCTTCCCAGCACAAGAAGACCATGTGGCCGCCGTCGAGAACCGGGATTGGCAGGAAGTTCAACACCGCCAGGTTGACGCTGAGAAATCCCAAGAACAACAACAATGGTGTCAGTCCCTGCGTCGCGAATTGGTGTGCGACTTTGGCGATTCCGATGGGCCCGTGCAGTTCTTTGACCGACAAGTCTCGGCGAATCAGGCTGCGTAGCGTGAGATAGATCTCGACCCCCGTACTGCGAGTGTGGTCGGCAGCCATGCCGAGAGCCTCGCCGAACGATTTCGCCTGTTGCATGATCGACTCGTCCTCGAACACGAAACCCCGGTCCGGAAAGCACCACGACGATTTCGGATCGCGAATTGGTTCCAGTTCGAGGATGCGAAGCTTGCCTTCGCTGCTGACCGTCAATCGGGCATGCCGCGAGGCTGCCAATTGCATCATCCAATACGCCTGCGACCAAATGTTGGCTTCGTTTTCGCCGACGTCAAACTTCAGTGGGATGTGCGCCGCGCCGTAACCGTCGTCCGGAGCGCCCTCGGGCAGAAACAATTCCAGGGACTTGATGCTGTCGTCCGGAGCGATCTTGCCGTCCGCGGGACTGCCCGGTTCCACAACGAGTACCTTTGACGTGATGTGAAACGCGACGCCAATCGACGGCACTGACAACGGCGACGAACCTTTGAGGTCGAACCGATCAATCCAGCCCGAGCGATTCAAGGGCGTCAGTTCTTGCGTGAACTCCCGCTTCGTGCCTCCGATCTCGCGCGTGTAGCCGATCTTCACCGACTGTCCGTGCCGGCTCTGCAAATAGTCCGGTAACTCGACCGGATTGAGCGTCTTGCCGACTTCCTGACCGTCAACGAAAGTAATCTTGTCACCCGGCCGCAGACCGACGCCATCCGCCGGCGAGCCGGACTGCACGGCGACGATCTTTTCAATGTCCATCGACAGGCCCAGCGTGCGGAATCGATTCGGCGCGACTTTGATCGTCACACGTTCGGGTTTCTCATTCGAGCCACGTTTGCCGAGGCCGCGTTCGACGACGAAGTCCAGTTCTTGGCCGCGAAGTTCGATCAAGATGTCTTGTAGCTCGGTGAAGTTGTTGACCGGTTGCCCACCCACTTCGACGATGCGATCACGCGCCCGAAACTGTTTTGCGGCGGCGGCCGGAGTTCCCGGAAACGCAGCGGGGCCGTTCTCTTCACCCAACGCCGTCAGCCGCAAATCCAGGCTGGGAGCCACGCCGATCATGCGCCGTGTGTCGGACTTATCTGGCGTGAGCGTTTTATCGAACGTCGATTTGCCGTCGCGTAAGACGCCTTTGATCGCGACATCGTCAGACGTCAACGCCACGCCACGCATGATGTCGCCAAAGTCCGACGCCGCGCGGCCGTTGATCTCCGTGATCAGGTCGCCAGTTTGCAGCCCAGCTTTCCACGCCGGCTTGCCCACCACGATTGGCCCCAGCCGTGATGGCCGTGTTTCCACGCCGCCGTGAAAGGCGATCGCAAAAAACAGTAGTCCCGTGACGATGTTCATGATCACACCGGCAGAGATGATCCCCATACGCTGCCACACCGGCTTGGCCGAGTACGACCGCGGGTCTTGAGCAATCTCTTCACTGCTGAGCTGACTGGGGTCAATGTCGTCTTGTCCCAGCATCTTGACGTAGCCGCCGAACGGAACGGCGGAGAGCGCATATTCTGTGTCCCCTTTCTTGAAACTCCACAAGATCGGCCCGAACCCGATGCTGAAGCGTTCCACGAACACGCCGCACCACTTCGCCACAGCGAAGTGACCCAGCTCGTGAAAAAAAATCACCAAGCCCAAGCCCAGTGCGACCCACAGCCAACTCACGGCCGTGGAGGCCAGTTTTCCGATATCGAACGCGGCGATCAGGTCCACCGGTAGATCTCCTCGCGAGCCCATCGCTTCCGCCGCAGCAATTCGGTCAGCGACGGTGTCGGGTCGAAGTTGTGATGGTCGAGTACCGCTCGACACACCCGTGGAATGTCGCAGAAATCGAGAGTTTCCGCTAGGAAACTTGTGGCCGCCGCTTCGTTCGCGGCATGCAAGACACGCCGCACGTGCTGCCGCAAAGTCTATTCGCTCAGGGCTGCGGCCACGTCCGTGCGATAAGCCGTCAGGCCCGGAAGAATCCCGATCAGCGAGCCGATGACGAGCAATATCGGGAACAGCACCAACTCCCATGGGTCGAAAGCGAACGGGTTTACGATGATGCCGCTGCGAGCTTCAATGATCGGACTGGCAACAATCACCAGGCCGTGACCAAGCAGTAATCCCAACAGGCCTCCGCCGAGGCACAGCAACGTGGATTCGGCCAAGATGATCGAGAAGACCGTCTCTCGACGAGCACCCAGCGCCCGCATGATGCCGATCTCGCGACGGCGATCGGCCATCGAATTGTAGATGCTCACGAAGATGCTCACTCCAGAAACGACAATGATTAAGCCCGTGAGTACCAGGAGCATCAGGCGAACGTTGCCCACAACGTCCTCCATCAATTGACGCATCGGGAAGATGGGGTTCACGGCCTGAGCTTTGACATCTTCGTTGATTTGTCCGGTCAGACCGATCGCCTGCGACGGGCCTTTGGTGCGGACGAAGATCGCAGTGACTTCCTTCTGCTCGTCAAGCAATTCGTGCTCGTGATGATGTTCGTGCCCCGCGTGATCGTGGTGAGCGTCTGGTTTCGTCGCCTTTTGCCGCAATTCGTCAGATATCGGATAGCCGAACTTCGCGAGCCGATCGAGCGCCTCGCCCAGCGGCTTCTCGTGGCCGGAGATCGCCCAAAAGCCCGCAAGGCTGACGAACGCCGTGCGGTCGTTCGGTGTTCCGGTCGGTGCCAGGACGCCGACGACACGAAACTTCTCATCATGCTTGTGGCCGTCCGCGTTGCCATGAATGAGTTTGAACTCGCTGCCGATACCCCAGCCGTTTGTGCGCGCCACATGCGAGCCGATCACGGCGTCAAACGGCGTGCGCAGGAAATCGCCGCTGACGCGAAATCCCTTCTTGTAGCCGTAGTCCATTGCAAAGAACTCGGCGACCGTTCCGACGATCTTAAAGCCCCCTTCTTCGGTGACATCCCCAATCGCCATTGGCACGGCGGCCTCGACGAGCGGGTTCTCCTTGATCTCTTTGTAATACAGATACGGCAATGGTTCGCTCGGCCGCCCTAACCGATACACCGCACTCAGCGCGAGACTGATGTCGCTCCCCTTCGGCCCGACGATCAAGTGATAGCCGAAGCTCTGCTGATTGAAGAGTCCGCCGACCACGCCGTTGATGACCAAGACGGCGACCATCAGCATCACACCCAACGCCACACTGAGCGCCGTCAGGCTGGAGGACAGAAACCGCTGCTTAATGCTCTTGAAGGCGATGGCGAGAAGGCTCATTGGAAAACTCGTTTCGAGAGGAATGCGAATTCAATCGCCCTCTCCTTCGGGGAGAGGGTGGCCGAAGGCCGGGTGAGGGTGTCGAGGTTTGAGACTCACCGACCTCGAAATGATCCATGCAAAAGGAAACTGTTTGGCAATAACGTCAACTGATCTCCGGCTCCCTCACCCTAGCCCTCTCCCAAAGGGAGAGGGGACCGGTCAGGTCGCCGCAGGGCGATTGAAGTCGCTGAGTTTCTCCACGCGGGCGAACCGCGACGCGATGTCGGGCGAATGAGTGACCAGCAGCAGCGACACTTGATTCTCTTGGCAAGTGTCGCGGATAAGCTGCAAGATCGTCTCTTGATTGGCAACGTCGACGCTGGCGGTTGGCTCGTCGGCCAACAACAACGAGGGCCGATTTGCCAGTGCCCGCGCAACAGAGACTCGCTGCTGTTCGCCTACGGACAACTGAGACGGTCGGTGATGCAGTCGCTGACCGAGACCAACTCGATTGAGCAGTTCGATCGCGTGGCCACGATCCACGCCGCGACCGGAGAAGCTCATACCCAGCAACACGTTCTCCAGCGCGGTGAACGCGGGCAACAGATGGAAGGTCTGAAACACGATGCCGATCTTGATGGCTCGAAAGCGATCGCGACTCGGTTCGTTCAGTGCCGTCACGTCGGTGCCATCGATCACGACTCGGCCGCTGTCGGGCGCGGTGATGCCGGCGATCACGTTGAGCAACGTCGTCTTGCCGCCGCCGCTTTCGCCGACGAGAGCGACTTGCTCCGCCTTTCGCAATTCAAATCGCAGGACATTCAACACCGGAATCCGGCCGCCTGCCGGCTCGCGGTAGCTTTTCTTTAGGTTCTCGATGGCGAGAGACATCCAGACCTCATTTCGGCAAGTCTTTGAAGGCATACGGAGACGGATGCTTTCCGCCATCCTGCCGACCGGCATTGAACCCGGCTACCCAGGCCGCCACGATCACCATGGCTCGCGTTGATGGTCTGGACACGGCGTTGGCCCAAGCGGGACGGGATCGGAATTGTGGCGGCCGATCGAATACGTCGCAAGACGTCAGGATCGTTGGACGCTCATTGCTGTATCGAGCAAGATGTTCAGCGAAGCAAATTTCGGCCTGGTTCAAATCGGGAGTTTTTCTGGTAGCAGGCGCGCAGTGGTAGCGTAGTCGTTGAGGGACGAGAGCCATCGTGTTTGCGAATCGTAGACTATGCGAGTCGACAGGAACGGCGGCGCAAACAAGATCAGCCCTAGCCGTGCCTGGGTACGTTTAATGAAATGCACCGAATCAAATCAATAATCCCGCACTGCACCGTCCGGCAGTGTAGGCTTTGGCCATTTGAAGACGCGTTTGGGGTCGGCGTTGACCTTCTCGAACATCAACTCGTCGATGGTCACGCCGAGGCCGGGGCCTTGAGGCAGGCTCGCGTAGCCGTCGTTGTCTTGTTCCCAGCTTTTGCGCGCGACTCCCGGCGGCATGAGGTGGCCGTCGAGGTAGCCTTCGTGGATCAGCAGGAACGGGACCGCGAACGCCGCGTGGATGCTGGCGGAGAGGCCCAGTTCCGAGCACGTGCAGTGCGGGGCCAGCGGGACGAAGTACGCCTCGGCGAGCGTTGCGATCTTTTTCATCTGCGTGATGCCACCGGTGTGGCCGCAGTCGGGTTGCAGGATGTCGATGCAACGCTCGTGGAGGTACGGCAACATCTCCCAGATCGTGCGGTCGCGCTCGCCGGTGGCCATCGGAATTTTGATGTGCTGCTTCAGACG
Organism: uncultured Planctomycetaceae bacterium; assembly: GCA_964589725.1. GTDB lineage: Bacteria > Planctomycetota > Planctomycetia > Planctomycetales > Planctomycetaceae > CAYSHJ01. The sequence continues at coordinate 1,579 of CAZPUJ010000016.1, read as the reverse complement.
CTTGAAGACTTCGATGTTGCCGGGGACGGCGACTTCTTCCAGGAACAGGATGTCATACGGCTCGATGGCGTTCGCGAATTGAATCAGCATCGCGGGCGGGATCGCGCAGTGCGCGTCGAACATCACGGTGCCGTCTTTGCCGACTCGCTCGCGCGAGTCCTTGACCATCTTGACGAGTCGTTCGATCTCTGGCGGATCGGCCGAGTAGGGATGCGGCCCGCCGGTGCCGGCCTTGTGAGCCTTGGCGTGCGGATACATGCGGACCTTGTCGCGCGTCGGCCCGCCGAGCAGCCGATAGACCGGCACGCCCCAGGTCTTGCCGGTGATGTCCCACAAGGCCATGTCGATGGCCGAGATCACGTGCGTCATGAACGGCCCGCCACGCATGTCGCGATGCGAGCGGTACAGTTTCTGCCAGAGATGTTCGATCCGCGTCGGGTTCTCGCCGTCGAGCAACTCAAACAGCGACTGAGCCAATGCGATCGCGACGTTCGGTTCGAGTCCCGTCACCTCGCCCCAGCCGGTGATGCCGTGATGGGTCTCGATCTTGAGGTAGGCCTTCGTGCCGACTCGGAAGCCCCGCAGCGACTTGATCTTCAAGTCGGCTCCGCGATCGACGACATTCGCGGCGGGATTGTTTTCTTGAGCGACGGCGTCGCTGAGCATTGCAAGGCCAGTGGCCATTGCGGCCGAGGCGAGCAAGTGGCGGCGGGAAACCGTCGTGTTGGAAGAATGCGGCATGATCGCTCCCGGGGCTGAGGTTGCTCTGGAGGAACTTGGGCCTGTGTGGTACCGATCCGCTCGCGCCCTGTCGAGTGGCGCAACGTAGCCCTCACGCTCCGCGTGAGGAAAGCCGAACGTCTGCAAACGCTGATCGCGCAAGATGACGTCTTGGCGAGCACGAAAGTCCAATTCGAAAACGGCAGTCCTCACGCGGAGCGTGAGGGCTACTTTGACGGAGCAACATCTTGCCCAAATTTGATCGGCCCACGATCTTGATGTGCCCGCCGGACTTTTACGGGATCGAGTACGAGATCAATCCCTGGATGAATCGCAGTCGGCAAAGCGATCGGTCATTGGCCGAGAGCCAGTGGCGGCAGTTGCGTGATTTGTTGGCGACGCTCGGTGCCGACATCCGCACGATGGAGGCTGTGAAGGGACTGCCGGATTTGGTCTTTACCGCCAACGCCGGACTGGCTTGGCGGGATCGGGTCTATTTGCCTCGGTTTCGGCATGCGGCTCGTCAGCCGGAGACGGCGATCGATGATGTTTGGTTCAAGGCCGCCGGGTTTGAGACGGTCGAACTTCCGCGCGGCTGGGATTTTGAAGGGGCCGGGGACGCGCTCTTTTGTGGTGACACGCTCTTCGCCGGATACCTCATTCGCAGCGACGTTGGTGGCGAACAATGGTTAGCGAAGGAACTCGGCTGTCGCGTCATTCCGTTGCAACTCGTCAGCGACTACTACTACCACCTCGATACGTGTTTCTGTCCGCTCAGCCCGACCGAAGCGATTTACTTTCCGCCGGCATTCGACGAGTACGGCCGCGCGGCGTTGCGGCAACATGTCTCGACGTTGAT
>CAZPUJ010000015.1:0-8340 GCA_964589725.1 uncultured Planctomycetaceae bacterium | reverse complement strand
CCGCCGATCCCTTTGTGATCGCGGTTGGCTCGGACAACCATCGCCATCGCGTTCCAGCGGATGATCGATTTGATGCGGCGTTCGATCTCGCGATTGCCGGGGAACGGCGGTTGTTCATCGACGGGGATCGTGTTGATGTACGGGGTCGTGGCCTTGAACGGCAGGGTCACGCCTCGGACGTAAGCCCTTTCCTGCAAGGCGGCAAGCAACTGCTGAACGCCTTGGTCGCCATGTCGATGCAGGATGTCATCCAGCGAGTCGAACCATTCATCCAACTCCCCAACCAACGGCGCGGCCGAACCGGTCGCTGCGTGCGTCATCGTCTCGTCTCTCTCAGTCAGCGAGTTCGTTGCGGAACCCTCTTGTGATCGGCTGACAGCGCTCGCCGACCATCTCTTGCGTCCGAAAATCAAGGCCGAAGTATGGCGAGCTGAGGAAAGTCGAGCAACCCGCTCACCTGTCGCTTTGACCGCTTGTGATTCGTGCCGTATATTCGTTGCCACGTCGGCTACGGGTGATTGCCATGCGCTCCATTTGCCAAATCACGATCTCCATTAGTACGGTCGCTGCCGGGATTGAAATTCCCGCCAGCGACCATCGTCAGCGGCATTGAGCTTGGGGTTTGTTTCTTTTCGTCACAACGTCGTCACCCTCAGGTCGATCGCCTGAGGGTTTTTTGTTTTCAACGGAACACAAACCCCACCGAGCTTGTTTCGGTGGCGCGCGGGATTTTGCGCTACTGCCGGCGATGCACTTCAGTGGAGTAGCGCAGAATCCCGCGAGCCACTGGGGCAAGCCCAGTGGGGTTGAGGAATCAAATAATGACTCGCATCCAAATCTACGACACGACCCTGCGCGACGGCAGCCAGGGCGAGGGTGTGAACTTCTCGTTGCAGGACAAGCTGCTGATCACGCAGAAGCTGGATGAATTGGGCTTCGACTTCATCGAGGGAGGTTATCCACTCTCGAATCCGAAGGACTCGGAGTATTTTCAGCGGGCGCGAGACCTCGATCTGAAACATGCGATGATCGTGGCGTTCGGCATGACGCGGCGACGTGGCGTGGCTGCCGAGGACGATACCGGGATGGTCGCTCTGCGAGATTCCGGTGCGAAGATTTGCACGGTCGTTGGCAAGACGTGGGACTTGCACGTCTTCGAAGTTTTGCGTGTCGATGAAGCGGAAAATCTGGCGATGATTCGGGACTCGGTCGGGTTCCTCAAGGCCGGAGGGCGGCGAGTGTTCTACGATGCCGAGCACTTCTTCGACGGCTATCGCCACAACCCGGAGTTCGCTCTGAAAACGATCCATGCCGCCGAAGAATCTGGAGCCGAGATCGTCGTCTTGTGCGACACGAACGGTGGACGGTTACCAGAGCAAATCGCCGAGGCCGTCACCGCTGCGAGGCAAACGATCTCAATCCCCGTGGGCATTCATTGCCACAACGATTGCGATCTGGCAGTCGCGAATTCGCTGATCGCCGTCGATGTGGGAGCGTTCCAAGTGCAGGGGACAATCAACGGCATCGGCGAGCGGTGCGGCAACGTGGACTTGTGCAGCGTCGTCGCGAACCTCGCGCTGAAAAAGACCGGCTACGAGGTGCTGACCGACGGCGGCCTGAAGCATCTCGCCGAGCTGTCGCGCTACGTCTACGAACTGGCGAACATGAACTACCGCAGTGGCCAGCCGTTCGTCGGGCCGAGCGCTTTCGCTCACAAGGGGGGCATGCACGTGCATGCGGTCAACCGCGTTGCGAAGAGCTACGAACACATCCCGCCGGAGACCGTCGGCAACGTGCGGCGTGTGCTGATTAGTGAATTGTCCGGTAAGTCGAACATCGTGGCCAAGACGACCAAGTACGCGATCCAAAACGACACGGCCGCGATGCAACAAATCCTCGACCGCGTGCAAGACTTGGAGAACGAGGGTTATCAGTTCGAGGCCGCCGAGGCGTCGTTCGACCTGCTGGTCCGCAAGATCGTCGGCCAATATCAGCCGAAGTTCGAGAAGCTGCACTACCGCGTGAATGTTGAATCTGACGGCGGCCTGCGCGACGAGAATGCGTGCGTGCTCGGTTCCGACTCCGCTGGCCCGGCCACCGAGGCGACGATCAAGCTGCGAGTCAGCGGCCACACCGAACACGTCGTGGCCGAGGGCGACGGACCGGTCAACGCGCTCGACACCGCGCTGCGAAAGGCGTTGATCCCCGCGTACCCCAGCCTCGCCGAGATGCAATTGGTGGACTACAAAGTCCGCGTCATCAACAGTACTGCCGGCACCGCCGCTCGCGTGCGTGTGGTCATCGAAAGCCGCGACACCCACGAAGTCTGGAGCACCGTCGGCGTCAGCGAAAACATCATCGAAGCCAGTTGGCTCGCGCTGGTCGATAGCGTCGAGTACAAACTGTTTAAGGACGAGGAAGCGCCGAAATGACACTGCCTCGCCGAGCGTGTCCGCTCGTTTCCACGCTGAGTATGGGAACGCCAGCCACCGACATTCCGAGGCTGTGAAGAAATTGGCGAGCGGGGCGGCGTCAGCCCCCCGGTGGTCACGATGGCCGCTGAAAACCGGCGGCTGACGCCGCCCCGCTCGCCTGAGAGTCAATTCTTTCACACGCGCTCGGCGTCGAGTCAAACTCGTCTTTTCGGTTCACGGACCAGAGGCGAGCCGGCCAGAGTGAAGAGCACGATCTCTTCGCCGGTTTCGGTGCTGATATCATGGTGCAGGCTCAGCACCTCGACGCCGGTGACCTCCCGGACCATTTTTTCCATCATCGGCCGCGCCGTTTCGATGAGATGGGTTCGGACTTGCTTGAGCAGGTCTCTCCCTTTCTCGGCCGGCAGCGCTTTGACCAGTTGCTGTTCGGCCGCGGTCAACACACCCTTGAGACGGACCACGAGAAGATCGCCGAGCAGGTGCGTATTGATTTCCTTAGGGCCCCGGCCCATGTATTCCTGTTCGAACCGGTTGATGCCTTCGCAGATGGCGGCTTCGATTTCTCCCGGCGTTTTCATGGCGACCTCGATCATGTCCGAGCACGCGGCGGGAAGCCAGCGCGGGCGAAAGCCTGTCCTGACGACAGAAGAGAAACCAGCAGGTCCGCTTGGGCAATGCAGGCCCGATGATACCGATCGCGGGAAAAATACCAACAAGCTGCTATCTTTCCCGCTCGCGAGCGGTACAATCCGCTGCATTAGGGAGGCGACGTGAGATCAAAGTCCGTCCCCCGATGTCGTCGGACGACTGGATAAAATGCAACCCGGCTCGTGCCGGTGGGCCAGTTAAAGAGTAAGCCGACGTGGTGGAAACACCTCCAGGTGTTCCGCCGCGTCGGCTTTTTTTTCGCCGCCAGGATCTAGGGAGGGATCAACATGCACATTCAGTCCACCGCGTCCGCATTGGCCCAGGACGACGGGTTGGTTCATCGAATCGCGGCGGGCCTGCATCGTCGGCTCGGCATTCGAGTGCGCGACCTCCGCATATCTGTTCATGAGGACGGGCTGATATTGCATGGTCGCGTCAACACCTTTTACGGCAAACAAGTCGCGCAACAGATGGCGATGGAGCTGTCCGGTGTTTCCGTCGTGGCCAACGAGATTGAAGTTCTCTAACCTGGCTGGGAACGGGAGTGGTCTACGCAATCATTCGTCAAACACGGAGGTTCTATCATGTTGGTGTTATCAAGGAAGAGTCGGGAATCGGTTGAAATCGGCGGAGCCGACGGCTGGCCGCGTAAGCTCAAAGTGACCGTGCTCGAGATTCGAGCCGGGACAGTGAAGCTGGGCTTCGATGCCGCTGCCGACGTTCCCATCCTGCGATCGGAGGTGTCGGAACGGATTCGCGCGGGCGTCCGGCCCAGTAGCGCGATCCCGCGGGCGACAGTGCTCGGTCCGCAGTTATTTCGTGAGCTGTCTCGGGACAACAAAAAACTGGGAAAGGTTGGTCCCTCGTGAAACGAAAATCAACTCCTGGTTGATTGCCATCGTCCTTGTTGTTTGGCAGATGCCAGCCAAAATCTGGGCCTGGTGCCGCTCACCAGGGACGAAGGGATTGTGAAGTCGTGCGGATTTGTGTTGATTGAGGCAATCGTGCGGGCTACACGCGGCATGGTTGTTTCGGAACCAGGAAAGAACCTCAGGAGGTGCCGAATGCAAACCGTTCAACCGCTGTTTATCTCGACCTTTCCGCCTGAAGAGTGCGGGCTGGCAACGTTCACCCGGGATTCCGCCGACGCCGTCGATCTGGCGGCGGGCAATTCGGTCTCGTCAATCGCCGCCATCCAAAAAACCAATACGCTCTCCTACGACGACCCGCGTGTGGTCCACGTCATTGACCACACCCGCCAGCATGCTTACCGCCTGGCGGCCGAAGTGGCCAACGACGGCCCGTGTGACGTGGTCAGCTTGCAGCACGAGTTCGGTCTGTACCCCGGCGAATGGGGCTCGCGCATATTGGATTTTGTGCGCGACCTTCGCAAGCCCCTCGTCACGACGTTCCACACACTGCTGACCGAGCCGGCCGATTTGCCGCGGCGCTTGATCCAGACGTTGGCAGCCCGCAGCCGAGGGATTGTGGTGATGACGAAGGTCGCCGCGCGACTTTTGGCGGATGTTTACCATGTGTCCGGTCCGCACGTGCATGTGATTCCGCATGGAGTGCCGGTGGTCTCTTTCGAACGCGACGACTCGCAGAAGGAACCGCTGGGACTCGTAGGCCGGCGAGTGCTGTGTACATTTGGGCTGATCAGCCGCGGGAAGGGGCTGGAATACATGATCGAGGCCATGCCCCCAATCGTGGCCGCTTTTCCGGACATTGTCTACCTGATCGTGGGGGCAACGCATCCTCAAGTGAAACGTCACGAGGGGGAGGTCTATCGTGAAAGTCTGGCCGCAAAGGCCGAGGCACTGGGGGTCGGCTCACATGTGCGCTTCGTGAACCGCTTTCTGAGTCTGCACGAACTCCTGGCGCACTTGCAGGCGTGCGACGTGTACGTCACTCCTTATCCGGGAAAAGACCAGATCTCCAGTGGCACTTTGGCGTATGCTCTGGCAGCGGGACGGGCGGTGGTCAGTACGCCCTACCTGTACGCCGAGGAAGTCCTGGCCGAAGGGCGGGGCCTGCTCGTGCCGTTTAACCAGAGTGCCGCTCTGGCCGAGGCGACACTGCAATTCCTGAGTGATCCGGTGTTCCGGCAGGAAACTCAGCGCCGGGCGTACGAATACGCTCGGCCCATGTTTTGGCCCCAAGTGGGCCGGCAGTACTTGAACCTTTTCAGCCGAGTGGCGGCTGCGAGTCGGGCAAGTCTGCGATGGCGGTACCGCCCGAATTTCGCGATGCCGGACAACTCGGCGCAGTCCAGCGAACTCTTGCAAAGAGGCCTGTAATGCACATTCGTGACTGGATCACGTTGGACCACCTGGATCGGATGACCGACTCGACCGGATTGATCCAGCATGCCATCTACAATGTCCCACGGCGCGAGAGCGGCTATACGACCGACGACAACGCTCGGGCTTTGCGACTGTGCGCTCGGATGTGGCGCCGTCACCCGGACGATCGCATGTTGAACCGCGTCACGGTGTACCTCAGCTTTCTGGAGCATGCCCGCTGCCCCGTCCGCGGGTTCCACAATTTCTTGAGTTACCAACGCGACTGGCTGGATGCGGCTGGCACTGGTGATTGCCAAGGCCAAGCAGTTCTCGCGCTTGCCGAGGTGCTCGGCAGCAGTCTACCTGAAGGCTACCGGGCGCTGGCCCGCGAACTCATCGACATGGTGTTGCCGACCGTGGCTGATCTGCGGAGCCTGCGGGCCGAAGCCTACGTGATTCTCGCCTGGGGCCATCTGCGGGCGGCAGGCATTACCGACATCGAACTGTTCGAGAACGTGGCCGGGCAGGCCGCGCGGCGGCTGGTGGAATGCTACCACCGTTCCCAGCGACCTGATTGGCCCTGGTTTGAATCGCGGCTGACCTATGCCAACGCGGTGCTGCCGCAAGCCCTGTTTGTCGCCGCCCAGTGCTGGCCGGACGAGCCGTTTCTGGGTGTGGCGGAAGATTCGTTCGCCTTCCTCGACCGCGTCACGACCACCGACGACGTTTTCTGGCCCATCGGAAACTCAGACTGGTATCCGCACGGGGAGGCCAAGTCGCTCTACGACCAGCAACCGGTGGAAGCTTCCACGATGGCCGATGCCGCGCTCACCGCGTTCAGTCTGCGCAACGACGAGAAATACCTGGAGATCTTCCGCCGGGCACACCGCTGGTTCCACGGCCACAACAGCCTGGGAGAGAAATTAGCCGACGTCGAGTGCGGCGGTTGCTGTGACGGCCTGCTTTCCTCCGGCGTGAATCGCAATCAGGGCGCCGAATCAACGCTCGCTTTTTTGTGGACGGAATTGCTCGACTCGGACGTCCAGAACGCGCACTGCGACATTCCAATGACAACCGCTGCCACCGAATAAGCTCCACGCGACCCCACAAATTCGCTGCCGAAACTCTTCTCCTCAGGAAACTCGAATGCTGCGAGAATCGAATCCCCCCAGTTTGCACGCTGAACTGTTTCACCGCCACGCCGAGAACCCGATCCTCACCGCCCAAGATTGGCCCTATCCGGCGCATACGGTGTTCAATGCCGGGGCGTGCCAAGTGCGCGATGAAACCGTTCTGCTGGTTCGCGTCGAAGACCGTCGCGGCCATTCGCATCTCACCGTCGCCCGCAGCAACGACGGCGTATCGAACTGGCAGATCGACTCCAAGCCCAGTTTTGCTCCGGATCCGACGAACTATGCGGAAGAAGCCTGGGGCGTCGAAGACCCGCGGCTGACCTGGGTCGAAGAGCGCGGTGAATGGATCATCGCCTACACAGCCTACTCGTCCAGCGGGCCGTTGGTGTCGTTGGCCACGACGAAAGACTTTGTCACCTTCACCCGGCTGGGACCGGTCATGCCTCCCGAGGACAAAGACGCGGCCGTCTTTCCCCGTCGTTTCAAGAATCGGTACGCGATGATTCATCGCCCGGTTTCCGGAGGGAGTTCCGGTGCACACATCTGGCTTTCCTTCTCACCCGACCTGACGCATTGGGGGGACCACCACGTTCTGTTGCACGCGCGGCGGGGCGCTTGGTGGGATGCCAATAAGATCGGCTTAAGCCCTCCCCCGATGGAAACTCCCGAGGGTTGGTTGATTCTGTACCACGGTGTACGGCACACACCGGGAGGATGTCTCTATCGACTGGGACTGGCCTTGCTGGACCTGGATGACCCCCGTCGCGTTCTGCGCCGGAGCGACGAATGGAGCTTCACCCCTGAGATGCCCTACGAGCGCCAGGGAGACGTCAACGGCGTCGTGTTTCCCTGTGGCTGGATTCTCGACAAGGCGACTGGTGAGCTGCGTGTCTATTACGGTGGTGCGGATACCTGCATCGCGCTGGCGACTGCACAACTCTCCGACGTGCTCGGCTACTTGCGCAACTGCCCGGCCCCTGAGCCGCGCAAGCGCACCGGCATGACATTGTTCGAATGAGCGCGGCTGCGTGAGCACGCGAGCAGCTTTGATGCGGCCATGATGACTGGGGTTTGAAACCCTTCGCGGCGTGCCTCTGCGATATCTGTAGCCCGACCCCTTGTGGGTCGGATGGTTTTGAATCGGCGACACTTGCTCGGAAACATCGAATCATCCGACCCACGAGGGGTCGGGCTACAGTTTGCCTAACACGACGAATTAGCCAGCCGTGGGAATTCCTACCGCCTGTTGGCTCGTCGCGATTTCCAGCGGTATGCTTTGAGCGGTTTTTTCTTTCCGATCTCGGTTCAACTTTCAAGGACACGACGATGCCCGCCACGTTGCGGCGACGATCGAAGGCAGTCATCCGACTGGGTCCGGAAGCGAACGGGCTGCGCGTGAGTCCTCGTCAGTATGACCGCGCCGACTTTGAACCGGGTTGGCGTTACGAACTGATCAACGGAGTCTTGATCGTGTCGCCGCCGCCGCTTGAGAATGAACGTGATCCGAATGAAGAGCTTGGTTACTGGCTGCGGTCGTACCAGGCCAATCATGAATCAGGCCATGACCTCGACCTGACTTTGCATGAGCAGGAAATCATCGTCGGCGACGACCGCCGCCGGGCCGACCGTGCAATTTGGTGCGGCCTGGGCCGGCTGCCGCGACGTGGTGAAACGCCGACGATCGTGGTCGAATTCGTTTCGCGCGGCCGGCGCAATTGGGTGCGGGATTACGAGACCAAGCGAGACGAATATCTCTCGGTCGGCATTCGCGAGTATTGGATCATTAATCGGTTCGACGGAACGTTGACCGTCTGGGTAAAGACGCGAAGCGGGCGGCGT
>CAZPUJ010000014.1:0-3317 GCA_964589725.1 uncultured Planctomycetaceae bacterium | reverse complement strand
CGCCCGCAGCCGGCGTCCTCGATGCGATCCTCCGCGCCGATATCGTCGCCATCGCCCCCAGCAACCCCGTCGTCAGCATCGCGCCGCTGCTGGCCGTGCGCGGCGTCCGCGACGCCCTGCGCAGCACCAGCGCGAAGGTAGTCGCCGTCAGCCCGATCATCGCCGGCAAGACGATCAAGGGGCCTGCCGACCGGATGATGGCGTCGCTAGGCATGACTCCCACCGCCGAGGGTGTCGCGGAGGCGTATCGCGACTTCCTCGACGTGCTGGTGATCGACGAGAAGGACCGCGATCTGGCTCCCGCTGTCGAGGCGAAGGGCGTGCGCGCCGTGGTGGCGCAGACGATCATGCATGGTATGCCCGAGAAGCGCGCGCTGGCCGAAGTGGTGCTGCGCGCGGTTCAATGACCGCGCGGCGGGGCCGCCAGAACCTAGAACCAAGACCTTAGAACCCGGAACCCGGAAGCGAGATGAGAGCAGCACTGATCCCGATGAAGGCGCTGGCGCAGGCGAAGATGCGCCTCGCGGACGTGCTGAACCGGCACGAGCGCGCCGAACTGGCGCTGGCGATGCTGGTCGACGTGATCGCCGCGTGCAACGAGAGCGGCTGCTTCGACCTCGTCTCCGTGCTCAGCGACGACAGCGAGGTCTTCTGGCAGGCGCGCGAACTTGGCGCGAAGCCGCTCGCCGAACCGGCCACGCTCTCCGGCCTCAACGACGGGCTGACGTTCGGCCAGCGCTATCTCGGGCGGCGCGTCGCCGTCGACGAGCTGGTGATCCTCCCGGCCGACATCCCGCTCGTCCGCGCCGACGACATCCGCAGCGTGGTCCAGGCGCTCGCCGCCGACCCTGGCCCGCGCATCGTGCTCGTGCGCTCGCGCGACAACGGCACCAACGCGCTGGCCCTGCGCCCGCCCGAAGCGATCGCCATGCACTACGGCCCCGACAGCGCTGACGCGCACCGGAGCGCCGCCGAGGCCGCCGGCGTCACCGTCGTCGAAATCAGCAACGAGCGCCTGGCCTTCGACGTCGATGCGCCGGAAGACCTCGCCGCGATGAGCGGGCTGTCCGTCGGCGCGGCGACCGCCGGCTGGCTCGTCGGCCGCGCCCACCATGCACGCAAGGAGATCGGTTGAACCACAGAGCCACAGAGGCAAAGAGGCTTGGTTGGAGGTCGGAAGGGCGGACGTTGCTCGTAGGAGCGCAGCCTGCTGCGCCCGCGTCGGAGTTGTTCGTGCAGCCTGTTTCGCCCGTCGTGGCGCCAGCAACGCACCCTCCCGCATCAACCATCCGATCCTCTGTGCCTCTGTGTCTCTGTGGTGAGCCCCATCCTTCGCGCCTGCGGGGTCAATTCTGATGGACGCCATCGAGGCGATGCGCACCCGCCGGTCGTTGCGTCAGCTCGCGCCACAGGCGGTCCCGCGCGAGATCATCGACGATGTGCTGGCGCTTGCGTGCGTGGCCCCCGCGCCGCACCACACGCGGCCATGGCGATACGTTGTCGTGTCGCCCGCGCGGCGGGCGCCGCTGGCCGAGGCCATGGGCGCCGCGTGGCGGATCGATCTCCAACGGGACGGTCACCCCGAGCCGCTGATTCAGAAGTTGCTCCGGAAGTCGGCGCGAGAGATCACCGCCGCGCCGGCGCTGATCCTCGCCTGCCTCACACGCGAGGGCTTGCGCGACTGGCCCGACGAGCGCCGCGCGGGCAACGAGTTCGCCATGGCGCAGCAGTCGATCGGCGCCGGCATGCAGAACATCATGCTGGGCGCGCACGCCATGGGGCTGGCGTCGTACTGGATCTCCGCGCCGCTCTTTGCGCCGGAGGCGTGCGCCCGCGCGCTCGAGCTGCCGGACGGCTACGTAGCCCAGGCGTTCATCGTCATCGGCTACCCCGCCGCCGGCGCCGCGCCGAAGCCGCGCCCCGCGCCCGACACCTCGTCGCTGATCATCGACCGCTGATACTCCGCCCCGTTCATCGCGACTACCCCCAGACGAAGTTACCGTCCGCATCGAACGACGTGCCGGGCGCCCAGACCACCTCCCAGGCGTTGCCTTCCGGGTCGGCGAAATAGGCGCTGCGTCCGCCCCACGACGCGTCTTCGGGCTCCTTCGTGATGCTCGCTCCGCACGAACGCAGTTCGGCGATCGTGGTATCGACCAGCGCGCGCGACTCCACGTTGATGGCGATGGTGACGCCGCGGAAGCTCGTCCCGATGTCGCTCGCCTCGACGCGTGCGTCCTTCGCAAGGTGCTTGAACGGGAACAGCGCGAGGACGGCGCCATGGGTGAGGAACGATGCGAAATGATCGCTGCTGTCCGGCTTCTCGCGCCAGCCGACGCCGCGGTAGAACGCCCGCATCGCCGGCATGTTGTGAGCGCCAAGTGTGATCACCGTCGTGCGAGCGGGGATCATCGGCGGCGGCGGCGAAGCAGCGCGCTCATGCTGTACGCGTGCGTGGCGCGACGCTCGATGACAACGCCTCGCCGACGGCCTGCTTCGCCTCTGTCTCTGGCCGCATATCTTCACGGACTTCCGTTACCACAAGGTCGTCCGCGCCTAGTTCATCGTCGTACGCGGCCTGAGCCAGCCACGCCGCGAGTTGGCGGATGTCAAGGCGATCAAACACATACGCTTCGAGCGTCTCGACAGTTATGGGGCTAAGCTTCACGGCCATGGCATCAACTCCAAGCGTGTTTCGCCCATCATCTTAGCGGCGTCGCCCGCGTCCGCCGAACGGCTGCATCCACCTCCTCCAACACAGCCAACACCTCTGTGTCTCTGCGCCTCTGTGGTTCAACCAATCAGCTCATCCGCCGCCGAGTGCGGGTCGAGCGTCCGCGCCACCACCTGCTCCACCAGCGCATCGAGCCGGCCGGCCGCCGCGTGCTGGCCGACCACGCGGTCGATCAGTCGCTGCCGCGCCAGCGCGAGCACCTGGTGCCGCGCCTGGTCGCGCCGGTGCGCCTCGCGCACGCCGTCCAGCGCGATGTACGCGCGATGCTCCTCGATCGCGTCGGCCAGCGCGTCGATCCCTTCGTTGAGCGCTCCCGCCGTCTTCAGGATCGGCGTCCGGCGAGCAGACGCCTGCGGCGTCGCATCGACGATCGACGCCAGCTGGCGCGCCAACAGGTCGGCGTTCGGCAGGTCGCTCTTGTTGACGACGAGGATGTCGGCGATCTCCATGATCCCCGCCTTCATCGCCTGCACGTCGTCCCCCGTGCCCGGCGTCACCACCACCACCGTCGTATCGGCCATCGCCGCCACTTCGACCTCATCCTGACCCGCGCCCACCGTCTCGACGAGCACGACGTCCTTCC
>CAZPUJ010000013.1:0-2849 GCA_964589725.1 uncultured Planctomycetaceae bacterium | reverse complement strand
TTCGGCGAGTGCGTGGATGACGTCGCTTTCGTCCGCTCGATGTACACGACCGACGACAATCACGGCGCGCAGACGCAGTTTCATTCCCGCCGGCACATGCTCGACGGCGAGTACCCGACGCTGGGAGCCTGGGTGCATTACGGCCTGGGATCGCTCAACGACAACTTGCCGCAGTTCATCTCGATGGGCAATCGCGAGTATTGGAACGCCAAGGACGGCCACTATCTCGGCCCCGAACACGACGCCGTGCCGATTCGCGTCGATCCCAACAACCCGCTCGATTATGGCCAGCCGGAAGGCGGCGTCACACGCGACGAGCAACAAATCGGCTTCGACCTCGTCGGGAAATTGAACCGGCTCAAGGCGATCGAGTACCCCAACGATCCGGCGCTCACCGCTCGCATCAAAGCGTATGAGCTCGCCTTCCGCATGCAGACGTCGGTGCCGGAGACGCTGTCGCTGAGTACGGAGACTCAGGAGACGCAGCAGCTTTACGGACTGAACGATCCCGCCACGAACGCCTTCGGCCAGCAACTGCTCGCCGCGCGGCGGTTCGTCGAGCGCGGCGTCCGTTTCATTCAAATCCAACACGGAGCGGGCGGGGCTGGAGCCTGGGATGCTCACGGCGGCTTGAAGGCCAATCATTCCAACAACTGCCTCGCGGTGGACAGACCAATCGCCGGCTTGCTGAAAGACCTGAAACGCCGCGGCCTGCTCGATTCCACGCTGGTGTTGTTCGCCTCGGAATTCGGCCGCACGCCCGGCTCACAAGGCGCCGACGGCCGCGACCATCACATCTACGGCTTCTCGGTCTGGCTGGCCGGCGGCGGCCTGAAGGGCGGCCTGGTCCACGGCGCGACCGACGAGATCGGCTTCCACGCCGTCGAGCAGCGGCACTACGTCACCGACATCCACGCCACGCTGCTGAATCAACTCGGCGTCGATTCGCGCACCCTCGAGATCCCCGGCCGCAAACGCCTCGACATCGACTTCGGCAAACCGATCCGCGAGATCATCGCGTAGAAGGTTTGTCATCGTTGTCATCGTGATTGGCTGACGTGCGGTTTCTCAAGAGCGGCGAAACCCGTTCGTCGGTAGTGGGTCAATTTGAAGAAGTCCCGGGTGGCACGCCCTGCTAAGGGCGTCCGCCGCGGCGGACTCGTAAGGACAATTCCACGCCCTTCGATGACTCAGGGCGTGCCACCCAAACTGATCCACTACCCGTTCGTCAGATGGGACGCTTAATCAGCTCGCGTCGAGCGGCGATGGGCCAGACGGCTTCGACTTGTTCTCCGCGCACGGCGTAGATGCGGTCGTAGAGACTTGTGGTTGGATCGCAATGCGGGACGATGAATTCGATGCGGTCGCCGATCCGGGGCAATTTCGCGCCCGGTTCAATGGTGAGGATGCCGAATTCGTCACCACCTCGGTTGTAGGTGAGGCCCGGCCAGCCTTGCGCCTCCGGACGGTGCGTGGTCGTTGTGTCCAGCGCCTTGGTTCCGGCATCCACTGACACGCGGTCGGAGTGCGTGGCATTCACAACCGTCGCGAGGACGGTCAGGCTGTGCTGGAAGTCGGCGTAGTTCTCGCCGCTCGTCTTCCCGCCGATGCGGCGGTAGTCCACGTCCATGAACACATACGAGCCGACTTGAAGCTCGGTGACGCCGCGAATTGTGCTGTCAATGTTGTAGGTGCCGGTGCTGCCGCCGGAGAGGATCCCGGCGTCGAATCCGGCCTTGGTCAGCAGGTCGCGAGTCTCCACGGACTTCGCCATCACTTCGCGCGAGACCTTGTCACGCGCCTCGAAGCCCACGACGTGTGACGCCAGTCCAGCGTAGGACTGCACGCCGCGAACTCGCAGCCGCTTCTGTTTCGCAATGAACTGAGCCAATTCCACGGCAGGCTGTCCGGGAAGGATTCCGGTGCGACGGTCGCCGATGTCCACATCCACGAGCACATCCACGTTGACTCCCGCTGCCGCAGTGGCCTCGGCCAGCAATTCGACCTCACGTGGATGACCCACCGACAGCATCGCCTGTCCGCCCTGTTGGATGAGAGCCACCATTCGCGCGATCTTCGCCGGCTCGACGATCGGCGAAGTCAGTAGCACGCCTGTGATTCCGGCCGCGATCATGGATTCGGCTTCGGGCACCGTCGCCACGGAAATTCCGAGCGCGCCGGCCACCATTTGCCGCTTGGCGATCTCTGGACACTTGTGCGTTTTCGCATGCGGCCGGAATCCGCGACCGGTCCGCTGGCAGTGCTCGGCCATTGTCTTCAAGTTGGCCTCGAACAAATCCAGGTCGAGCAGCAACGCCGGCGTCGGCACGTTGGACTTGGTGAGATGCGTGGGATCAATAGCGTCGAAATGTTCGTAAGCGTTCACTTGGTGCTCCATGCGCGTCAGTAATCCGGTTCCCAAACCGGCAGACAGAAACCCTCGGCGGCTCACAGGCATGATGACAACTCCTGCGTCTTTACGAAAACACCTTGGGCACCACCGCTCCCGCCACGTCCGTCAGCCGGAAGTCGAGGCCCTTAAATCGGTACGTCAGCCGCTTGTGATCGAAACCGAATAGGTGCAGCAGCGTCGCATGAAAATCGTTCGTGTGCATTCGGTCTTCCACCGCATTCCAACTCAATTCGTCGGTCGCGCCGATGACTTGGCCGCCATTCACGCCTCCACCGGCCAGCCACATGCTGAACCCGTGCGGATGATGATCGCGCCCGGCGTCCGGGCCGGGCTTCGCGTTTTCCGTCAGTGGCGTGCGGCCGAACTCCGTCCCCCACACGACCAGCGTCGAATCGAGCAACCCGCGCTGCTTCAAGTCCTTCAACAACGCGCCGAT
>CAZPUJ010000012.1:0-4920 GCA_964589725.1 uncultured Planctomycetaceae bacterium | reverse complement strand
GATGTCGGGCTTGTACGGCACGGAGTAGCCGGTCAGCACATCGTGCGTCTCAATAATCTTTCTGTACTCTGACGGGTCGTGTTTCATCGACGAGGTGAAGTTTCCTTGGATCAACGCGACTCGCGGACCGGGCTGGAACTCTGCTTGCCCGCGTCGCACGAAGCCGTATCCCAGCGCCGTGGCCAGCACGAGCAGACATGCCGCAAGCGACGCGACCTGCCGTCGCCAAATGGTCTTTGACGTTGTCAATGATGTCTCGTCAGGCGGAGGCAGATGACGCAGTTCGTCCGGCAGTTGCAGCGGCGCGAGCAATCGTAAGCGACGCAACCACGACTGCGGCATCAAACCCGCGAGCATCGCGCTGCTCAGGGCCACGACGAAGCTCACACCATAAGCGCCGAAGACGTCCGAAAGTTGAATCAGCTCGGTCCAGCGATACTGCGAGTGCCCCAAGAAATACCACGCGAAGCCGGTCATCAAGTGCGCTCGCACGAATTCGAGACCCGTCCACACCAGCGGCGCGGCGAACGTCAGCGGCAAGTGGAAGCGATGCACGGCGACTCGCGAAAGGCCGACGAACGCCGGCCAGTACACCGCTTGATACGCCGCCAGCGCGAACCACGCGACGTACATCGAGGTGTCACCCAGCCGCATCCATTGCAATGTCGGCAACCAGAACAGCAGGCCACCGACGTACGTGACCAGCCACGTGAGTCGTGGCGCGCGCTCCAATCGGACCAGCAAACTCAACGGTGTGAGCGCGACCCACGCCAGCGGAGACCAATCGAGCGGCGTGAAACTAGCCCACAGCAACACGGCCGAGATTGTGACGAGCAACCACGCTCCGCGAGCCGGCGCCGGTTGCGATCGCGCGGCGGCGATGATCTCTTTGACGGTCGGCTCGCGCTGCCTGTCGCGAGCGGCCACCGTGCGCGACGACTCTTCGGGCGAGGGGTTGCTCACGTTGGACACGATGTTCGCTTCCGCCACCACACATTCCGGGCCACTGACGCTCGTCGACATCGGCATCCTCCTTGAGCCATTGGCCGAGAGTGAACTCGAAAACAGGCCGTTCGGTCAACGGGAGTCGACGCGATCGCGGCCATTGCAAATTGACGATTGTTAATTTGCAATTGGCAATTGAGCCACCCGCTCCAGCGTTTCGCGGACGAGGTGTCCCATGTGCGGATGCGAAGGCTCCCGGTCAACGTGCAGGCCGGCTTCGCGAAGCGCCTCCGAACAGGTTGGGCCAATGGACGCCACGTAACCGCGATTGGCCGCCGTCAGAAACGCCTCGACACAACCCAGCCGCTCGGCCACCTGCAGCGCGTGGCGAATTTGCTGAGCGCTTGTGAACAACAACACGTCGAATTGGCCACGAATCGTGTCGCGAATCGCGGCTTCCAGCGGCGCGAGGTCTTCGGGCAAGTCCCAGCGATAGACGGGGACGGGCAAGACCGTCGCGCCGCGAGCTGCCAGGGCGGCATAAAACTCGCTGCTGGGCTGGCCGTATTCCTGAATCGCGACCGTGCGGCCGTGCAACTCGGCGTCGATCACTGACAACACTTCGTGCCACGTGTTTGGTTCGGGAGCACGCTGGTCGATATGCACGTCCCACTCGCGAAGCACAGCGGTCGGCTTGGGGCCGCGCACAACGATGCAGCACCGCTCGAGAATCTGAAAAAATGCGGTGCGGTCGAGTCGGGTCTCGACGACTTCCAGCAGCGCCCGCGCGCCGACGCCCGTCATGAACACGACGACGTCGATCTGGCCGGCTTGCAGACGATCCAGGAACTCGAAGACCGCCGGGTTGTTTTCCAGCGGCACTTCGCGCATCGACGGCGCAACCGTGGCGACTCCGCCGTGACGCTCGATCAGAGAGCGCATTTCGGCTTGCTTGCGACTTTCAAAGCTGCACACTCGGAGTGTGCGCGTCGCGGAGCACGGTGATGGCCGGTCGGTCGAGGAAGCGTCGAGGTTATCCCGCTCAGATTCAGATGTTGCCATGGACAAAATCGTAGCGGCGTCGGCACAGAGTTGCATCGCGGTGCCCGAACGGCTTTGCGATCCGGCCCACCAGATCAATCACGCGACAAGAAGGTCGACTGGGGAATGTAGGCGCTCGTCCAGAGCCCTCCCACGCGGAATGGCCCCAGCTACATCCCCAGCCGACGTTCTCATCGCCGATCGGGTTTGAGTCTCCCGTGGGTAATTCGAAGAGAAAGCCGAGGCGCAACGCGCAAGCATCCGTGCCCAAGCGGCGACGTCGTCGGCTTCGAGGCTCCTCTTGGCAAACGGTGTACCAACGAGCAATTCGCCAGCGATCTCGCGAAAATCGTCGATTTTTCCAAGTGATTGCCGGCATCGAACCTTTCGGCTTGCTGCCAGCTCGCGCGGCAACGCTGATGAATGTCGAGGCTTTCGCGACGGGCGCCGGTAGTGTTCGCAATGACGAAAGGCTCGCGGTGAGTTTTGAGAACTCCGTCACTGGCGCCACCGACCACAATCCGAAAACTGGCATCCGCGCGCAAGCTTCTTTGCTCGGTCCATCGACCACGCCGCAAAAACTTGGCATAGTGATGCACACCGCAACGTGCTCCGCTCGATCGCCAAGGATTCGCACGTGTCACTAAAACCGCCAGACCATTGGAAATCGCTCACAGGTCCATCCGGTTGGTATCGCATTGGGTTTCCGCCTTCGTGGCGTGCCGACCTGCGAGACAATGCCACGCACTTGGTGCTTCCGGATCAAAGCGGCATTCTGTCGCTCCGTTGTGTTTGGGGTGAGACGCCGCATTTGGAGAGCGCGGTCGATTGGGGTTTGCTCTTTCCGCAACGGCGAAGAGGCCGACGCATTCACCCGCTGAATTTGTCGCAGCCTTCGGCGGGCTGGGAAGGCGAAGCGGTGCTCGATCCGCTGCGGCCGTGGTGGCAGCGTTGGTTCCGCCGACGGCATTGGCATCGTTGGAAAGTCTGGGCGATCTCGTGGCCCAAATTGCTGTTGCTGGCCACGTTTGTCGAGCGAGGCGACCGGCCACATGATCCCGAAACCGACACACTGGTCCGCATGGTGCTCAACACGTTGCAGGCTCCGGAACACATCGCCGACCCGCCGAAGGTCTTCGCGGACCGAGCCTTGAGATTGGCACGCTTGAAGTTTCCGCTGCTCGACTGCGAAGCGGCCGGTGAGTTCCAACTCAGGCTGGGGAAGTCGAACGTCAACCTGTTCAATTTTTATCGCTCGTACGTGCAGGCTCCCGACCGCTTCGAAAACATCCTACTGCCGGCGCTGACCACCGTCGTGCAAGTGCAGGAATGGGGCGAAGATCAAACTACGCCACCGTTTGAACAGGTCCGTGAACGCATCATGCCGATGCTCTATCCTGAGAAAGTCTGGCGAGACAACTTCTCCAGCTTCGTTGGCGAGCCGTGGGTCGGCAATCTGATGATCTTGTACGTCGTTGATGAGGCGCAGGCCTATTGGTACATCCGTCACGACCTGCTAAAAAAATGGAATCTCAGCGCCGAGGAACTGCACGAATTGGCGATGAGGAATCTCGATCGCTACTTCGATGAACATCCCACCGAGATGCTGTTGACCGGTCAGGAAGATGGCCCCAAACTGCTCATGCCGCACAAGCCGGACGCCTACAACACGGCCCGATTGCTCAGCCACGAATTCCACGACAAGCTGCGCGAAGTCTTGGGACGCGAGTTCGCCATCGGCATGCCGAATCGGGACTTCTTCGTGGCCTTGAGCACCGACGCTCCCGACATGTTGCAGCACATCCGCGAACGAGTCCGCGAAGACTTCTCGCAAATGGACCACCCGCTGACCGATAAACTGCTGCTGGTCAGCGCCGACGGCGTCAGCGAACTGCCATGACGCTGAAACTCAATTGAAAATGTGACACGCCCGAAAAAAAACGAGCGGGGCGGCGTCAGCCCCCCGGTGATGCGTGACTTCCTTTCCACTCGACTCCCTCATGCTCGATGGTTCGTCTCGCGGTGAAATGATTTTGCTCGGCACCGGCACCAGCGTCGGGGTGCCGATGATCGGTTGTGACTGCTCGGTTTGCACATCGACGAACCCGAAGAATCACCGCACGCGAACCGGCGTCGCCGTGACGGCCCCGCGCGGTGTCTTTCTGATCGACACGCCGCCGGAGTTGCGACTGCAGCTGCTGCGCGAACGAATCCGCATGGTCGAGGCGGCCATTTACACGCACAGTCACGCGGATCATCTCTTCGGTCTCGACGACTTACGCATCTGCGGGCACCGGCTCGCGCGGTCGATTCCGTTGTTCTGCGAGGAACCGGTCGAGCGACAAATTCGCTCGGCATTCAGTTACGCCTTTGAAGTTCCGTCGCAAGACCAGCATCCCGGCGCCGTGCCGAAGTTGGAACTCGTGCGCATCGGACTCGAACCATTCGACCTGTTGGGGCTCAAAGTCCAACCGATTCGCCTGCTGCACGGGCGCTTGCCGATCTTGGGATTTCGAGTTCACGACGTCGCATTCTGCACCGACGTCAGCGGCATTCCCGAGGAAAGCTGGCCGCTGCTCGAAGGGTTGGACGTGCTCGTCATCGACGCGCTACAAGACCGGCCGCATCCGACGCACTTCAGCGTCTCGCAAAGTTTGGCAGTGGTCGAGCGACTCAAGCCGCGTCAAGCCTATTTCACGCACATGTCCCATTCGCTCGATCACGACGCCACCAACGCGCGACTGCCCGCGAGAGTCGAACTGGCCTACGACGGACTGCGGATTCCGCTGTGAGGGTTGCCTTATTGATCCTCGTCATCCGGCAAGTCTGCGATCTCCGCGCGATGCTGTTCCAACTCCTCGGCCATTCGCGTGGTGTCGAGCGGTTCGACGATCGCGTACTTGCCGTCGTTCCAGCGGAAGAAGTCGACGCGCT
>CAZPUJ010000011.1:0-11538 GCA_964589725.1 uncultured Planctomycetaceae bacterium | reverse complement strand
GGATGCGTTTGCTTTGTGGAACGGCGCGATCCGTGGTGGCCCACGATTGGTGGCGGCGGTGGCCGATGGGCATGGCGACGCGCGGCACGACCTGAGCGATGTCGGAGCGGCGCTGGCGGTGCAAGTGGCCGTGAGCGAACTTTGCTTGTTTCACGTCGGACACGCGGAGCAGCCGGACGCACAGATGCGACGCGACTTCAAGAGCGACTGTCCGCGGATCATCTCTCGGCGCTGGCGTGAGGCCGTCCGAGCCGATGCCAGCGAACGCTATCCCACTGTGATTGCTCCATCGTCCGCGTCCCAGGAACCCGCGACGGAGCCAGCCGATGAATCGCCACTCTTCCGCCGTTATGGCTCGACGCTGCTCACCGCGTTGTTGACTCCGGAGACGCTGTGCGTGGCCCAATTGGGAGATGGCGACATCGTGTGGCTGCGTCCGGACGGCGAGTGCGAGCGCCCGTTTCCGATCGAACTCGCCATCGGCACGGAGACCGATTCCCTCTGTTCGCCGAACGCTCAGGTGCGTTGGAAGACGGCCACGCTGGATCGGCGTGCCGGCGGCCTGTTGTTGTTGACGACGGATGGGCTGCCGAACTCGTTCGCCGACGACACCGCGTTCGATCAATTCGCACGGAGTCTCCGTCAACGCATCCATGACCACGGCTTTGGTGGAGTGGCCGATGCTCTTCCGGCGTGGTTGGATCATTACTCTGACCAAGGCAGCGGCGACGACCTGACGCTGGTCATCATTGACGTGCCGCCGATCATTGACGTACCTCAGATCGATCTGTGCGGTAAAGATGTCACGAATCTTTTCCCCGAAGTTGTCTCGAATCCTTGCCCCGAAGGGGCGCAACAAACCAGCCCAGGGCAACGCCCTGGGTAACGGTCGTTGAAGAATTCATCAGCCCTGAAAGGGCGCAACACCGGAGCGGCAACATGTCCCAATCCCTGGTCAAAAACCTGCTCCATCTCGTTTACAGCACGAAACACCGCCAACCGTGGATTTCCAAGGACATTCGCGACGGCCTCTATGCCTACCAGTCCGGCATCTTCGAGGCATGGGATAGTCCCGCGCTGCTCATCGGCGGCGTCGAGGACCACGTTCATGCGCTGTTCTCGCTCTCCAAGAACCACGCTTTGAAAAAGATCGTCGAGGAAGTGAAAAAGGGAAGCTCCAAATGGATCAAGCTACAAGACCCTCGACTGAAAGACTTCCACTGGCAAAACGGCTACGCAGCATTCTCCGTGAGCCAGTCGAACGTGGAAGAGGTCAAACACTACATCGCCAACCAAGAAGAGCATCACCGAAAGATGACCTTCCAAGAGGAATTGCGACTCTTATTCCAACGACACGAAATGCCGTTCGACGAACGGTATGTCTGGGATTGAATGGTTTTGCCCGTCAGGGCGATGAACTTGGGGTCTGCCGAGCCAGGGCGTTGCCCTCGTTGTTCCAAACACCTTCGACAAATGGTTCGCCCTGAAAGGGCAGCAACACATCAGCCTGGGGCAGAGCGCAGCGCCGCCCCAGGATGAAGTCCAATATGATGCCTTCAGCCCTGAAAGGGCGCAACAATGAGACCGTGCCTCTCCGCACCGATTGTTTCGCCCTTTCAGGGCTACGAAGACTCATTCGATCGACGACCCAGGGCGGCGCTTCGCGGCTGACGCCGCTCCGCTCTGCCCTGGGCTGATTTGTTTGACCCCGTTGGGGTCCGAGGCGTGCGACACTTTCACGGAATCACCATGACTGACGAACTCAAACAAATCCTGTGCGACCTGATTGAGCGACACGGGCGTGAGTTGCTGCGTGAGCCGAAGCGTCTGGAGGGAATGCTCAACGACGCCTGCTCCGGACAGCATCGGGGGGCGCGGCGCGTGTTGGTGGATGCCGTTCAGGAACGGGTTGTCGAGGAACTGCTCGCTTTGGGACCGAGCGAACAGGTCGAGGTAATTGCGATCCGAGCGCAACAGCGACTCATCGAGAACTTCGCCATCGCTCCTGATGCCGCGCAGTGGGCGGTTCAAGCATGGGTGGCTGCGCTGCGCAAGACTCGTTTGCCGACAGCCGAGACGAAGACCGAAGAGAAGGGACCGCCTGAGCCGCCAGTCGCAGCGCTGACGACAACAGAATTGTCCTTCAATCCCGTGCTGTGGTCCAAATTCGCAAAAGTTACCGCGAAGCTAATCAAGGCGAAGGTGCTGACGTTCCGGGCGTACGTGCAGCGGCTCAAAGAAGCCTTCGACGGCGCGATTCCAGACTTCATCCAGGCTCGCATGGTTGAGGCATGGAATCTGGCTCGGACGACCTACCCCGATGAGGGACTGGACGAGGCGACGAAGACGGTGTTGGATGACGAGTTGGCGAAGCCGAGCAAGACGCTGGCCACGGTGCCGCCCGAAGAGCAAGCTGCTCCGGACGTTCAAGCGTCGGCCGCTACGCGGCAAGTGACCCACTCTTTCGTTCCCGAAATAGACGAGCCGGATTTCGATCAGATGCTCCTCGACGGCTATGACGAGCTCTCGGTCAACATGATGCGAACGAATTACGAGCGAAACAAAGCCGTCAAAGTACAAGTGACCCACTTGAGATTCCTGGTTGGAGCAGTCGCCGGGAAGCCATTATCGCCAGCCGACGATAAGCCTGCGGTTCCTGAAACGGATGAGCCGGACTTTGAGCAGATGCTCCTCGACGGGTATGACGAGACCCGAGTCAACATCCTTCGAACAAACTACGAGAGAACGAAAGTTCTCGAAATACAAGTGGCCCAACTCACACTGCTGGTCGGAGCACTCACCGGGAAACCCGTATCACCGGCCGACCATAAGTCTGCCGCTTCTGAAATGCATGAGCCGGACTTCGATCAGATGCTCTGCGACTTCTATGACGACACCCAAGTCGACATCCTTCGAACGAATTACGAGAGAATCAAGGTTCTCGAAGTTCAACTTGCCCAACTGACGCTGCATTACGAAACCTGGAGCGACCGCCGCGGACATGCGGTCAAGGAACAAGTCGGTCATTCGACTCTGCCGTCTCTACGCTGGCTTCTTCCTCAGTGGTTCTTTCCTCCGGTAGACAAACCAATTTGGACGAACTCGATTGATATTCGATTCGCGCGAATTCCAGCCGGTGAGTTCATGATGGGCACCAGTGATGCTGACGTGCAGAATTACCTCATGGTTGACAGCGAATTCAATGCGAACTGGACCAAAGACGAACAGCCACAGCATCGCGTGAAGATCACCAATCCGTTTTGCATGGCTACACATGAAGTCACGCAATCGCAATACCAACAGGTTCTCGGCCGCAATCCGAGCTACTTCTCAAGAACAGGTCGCGGCAGTTACGCGGTGACAGAAATGGACACCAGCCGATTTCCTGTCGAAGACGTGTCGTGGTTCGACGCCGTTGAGTTCTGTGTGAAGTTAAGTGCTCTGGAAAATCGGTCTCCTTATTATCGGCTAACGAACATCAAGCGGGACGCGGAGCAGTCGATCAAGTCAGCAGATGTGGCGCTGCTCGCTGGAAATGGTTATCGTTTACCGACCGAAGCAGAATGGGAATATGCGTGCCGAGCCGGCTCGACAACCCCGTTCCATTCCGGGAAGCAACTGGACGGCGGCAACGCGAACATCAACGGGGAAGAACCTTTTGGCACGAAAAAACAGAGGCCAAGCTTATGGCGAACTACGACAGTCGGTTCGTACAAACCGAACGCGTTTAGTTTGTACGACATGCACGGCAATGTGTCCGAATGGTGTCAAGACTCTTACGACGAAAGTTACTACGCTCTGCGTGTCCCGTGTGATCCGGCCGGTTCTTCCATCGCATTTTTCCGGGTCTACCGCGGCGGGAGCTGGAATCATTGCGGTGAGCGCTGCCGATCCGCGATCCGCGCCAGAACCTCGCCTGGTAACCGGGACATATCCACTGGCTTCCGCTTGGTCACAGTTCTGCCCGCTGAGGCATGACGGCTAAGATTCCGCTTGCCGGCACGAATTGGTTTCGAGGGCAGCCGTGAGTGGTCAACTCGGAGGTTTTTAGATGGCGTGGATTCTTGCTGCGGATCAGTCAATGGCCGACTGGGCGAATACGGTCATCGCAATTCTCGGATTATGTGCTGCTCTGATAGCACTACATCAGTCGCGTCATTCAAATCAAACAGCCAAGGAAGCGAACGAACTGAGTCGTGCCGCCAACGGCCTCGCTGCCAAAGCGATTGGAATGCAAGAGGATGAGAGCACCGTTCGCATCGTCGTGAAACCTCGACTGGTTTGTGTTATTGGAGAAGGCGAGGATTCAAGCCCCCGACCAGCCGTCGAAGTAATCAACCTCAGCGTGTTCCCTGTGACAATCGAGAAGATTTGCTGGAAGCTCAGTGACAACCGATGGCTCTTTTGGAAAAATCCGACAATCACTAATCCATTTGCCGAATTGCCCGCGCGTCTTCCCCCGCGCGAGGCGTTCACCGCGCTCGGTACTCCAACGAGTTTCGAGTCTCTGAAAGACCACCTCCAAACGATCACGTCCGCTGTCGTATTCACTGCGTGCGGAGAGCAGATTGGAGGGATGACGCAGGAGTGGCAGGACGAAGTTCGGCGTATGGTTGATGGGGAAAAGAAGGCGTGATGTCCTCTCCTCGAAATCTTGAGACGTTACTGATTTTTGACTCCGTGTCCCCACTTCGCACAAATCGGTTTTCCTGTGCTATCGTTTCCGCCTGCCAACGACTCGCTCGAACTTTTGTTTGGCAATTGGAGGTCGTGACCCCTCCGCAATCTCGGAAGTTCGGATCGACTTCGTGACTCGGAGACAATCGCCACCATGTCACTTTCCATCGGCACGCAAGTCACAGCGGAGACTCTCGGCTGGCAAGTTACTATCCAGAAGAAGCTCGGCGAAGGGGGCCAGGGAGCCGCGTATCTGGCGAGCGGTCCCGGCGGGGACTTGGTGGTGAAATGGTACAACGCCGAACAAGCGACCGACGCTCAGCGACAAGCGATTCGCAAACTCGTGACAGACGGGCCGCCGACAGGGCTGGCCGGCAAACGGTTTGTTTGGCCATTGGACGTCGTGACCGCTCCGCAGTCCCGGCAGTTCGGGTGAGGTCTCGACAAGCACGCACGAGTCGAACAAACTGCTTCCGAGAGGAAGAAGTATGCCCCGAATTGTTCGAGCGATGAAATCGGATGGTCCGTATCCTCTCATGATGACTGATGATTGTTTCTCCGAATATGTGCGGCATCTGGCGCGGCTTCACGAACTGATCGCGCAGGGACACGGAGACTCTGATGAAGCGGACTCGATCCGCAATCAGATGGACTGGCCTTGGTCTCAACTCAATCGGCGGCAGATCGAGTTGGCCAATGGATTGGCGAGCGACTTATACACACTGGGAACCAACCGTTCGGCGACCGGCTTGAAACATCCGAATGCCGAGGAATTCGTCGAAGCCGTTCAACGGGAAGACTGGGCCGGCGCTCTCAAGTTCATACGACGACAGGAAGCGTCAATGTCGCCAGCATCGGTGGCAAGTCTCCGGGGAGCTTGCTGGGCTCGCCTCAAACAACCCGAGGTTGCTCTCAAATTCATTGAGGAATCGATTCGACTTGAACCTCCGAGTTCAGAGACCGTGATTTGGCACTGGTACTGCCTTATTGAATCCGGTCATGCAGCGGACGCCGTGCCGCATGCTCGCGAATTGCTGCGCAAGTCGTCGGAATTGATGATCCGTCGAGCAGCGCTCGAAGTCCTGTTTGCCGCAGCGTCAAATTTTCCGGACGCCGAACGTCGAGCCATGCTGCGCGATGCTTGTCAATTTGCCGAATCATTATTGTCAGACAATCGTTGGGGGCCCCGACCGGATCAAGCGGAAGCTCAACTGGCATTGTGGCTGCATTTGGCAAACAGTTACCTCGATCTTGTTGATGACCAGAAAGCGAAGCACGCTTGTCTCCAAGCACTTCAATTTCAGCCAGATAACCGCTCGGCTCTGGAGTTGCTGGGATTCCTCAATTACGCGGATTTTCCTCACGAAGAGCGTCGTCATTTCGTCCTGCGACATCAACAGGAGTCAACGCGGGACTTCAGCCAAGCTCAACTGACGATTGCCTGACGAATTGTTTTCCCGTGTTCCACACTTCTCATCGGTTCCCAAGTCACGGCGGAGACTCTGGGCTGGCAACTCACGATTCAGAAGAAGCTCGGCGAAGGGGGCCAGGGAGTGGCGTATCTGGCGAGCGGTCCCGGCGGGGACTTGGTGGTGAAGTGGCAGTCGCTTGTTCGTGGACTGTTGCTCCTCGGCCGCGTCTGCGGCAAGAATGACTCCATGAACACGAAACCCTCACCCTTGAATTCGAGCCGGAGAGAACAGTCGCCAGACATCCCCATGTCCGCGATTCGGCGGTATGTGCGACAGATCGTCGAGGAGTTTCAGCCGGAAAAGGTGATCCTTTTCGGATCCTACGCACGCGGCGAGCAGCGTGAAGGGAGCGATGTGGACTTGCTGGTGGTCATGCCGGCGCGCAACGTCGTGAGTCAAGCCATCCGGATTCGATTGGCCGTGCGAGCACCGTTTGCCATGGACCTCATCGTCCGCACGCCAGAACAACTCCGACAACGGATCGCCGAAGGCAATTGGTTCCTGCGCGAGATCACAGAAACTGGAGTCGTTCTGTATGCAAAAAGAAACCTTGGCGTGGATCAAAAAGGCCGAAGCAGACTGGTTCGGAGCACGTCAACTCGACGCCGAATAGCACCGAGTGAATGACGTGATTTGCTTTCATTGTCAGCAGGCCATTGAAAAATATCTCAAGGCATTGTTGCAAGAACTCGGCATGCCTGTTCCGCGGACCCACGACCTCGAAAAGCTGCTCGATCTGTTGTTGCCGCAGGATTCCACGTTACGCGGACTGCGTCGAAGTCTGACTTCTCTCAGTCAATATGCCGTCGATTTCCGCTATCCCGACATGAGTAGCACCACTCGGCAGTCCAAGTCGGCTCTGCGTGCGACGGAACGCATCCGCAAAAAACTCCGACTGCGTTTAGGACTGCCAAACTAACGTCACATAATCTCGATTAGTCCTTAATCAAGCGACCCCACTGAGCTTGCCTCAGTGGCTCGCGGGTTTTTGCACTACGGAACTTAACCTGAAATCCGTGCTTGAGTAGCGCAGAAACCCGTAAACCGCCGACGCAAGGTCGGCGGGGTCGCTTGTTTGAGAATTAGTCCTCGGAGACATACGCCACCATGGCACTTCTCATCGGTTCCCAAGTCACGGCGGAGACTCTGGGCTGGCAACTCACGATCCAGAAGAAGCTCGGCGAAGGGGGCCAGGGAGTGGCGTATCTGGCGAGAGGTCCCGGCGGGGACTTGGTGGTGAAGTGGTACAACGCCGAACAAGCGACCGACGCTCAGCGACAAGCGATTCGCCAACTCGTGAAAGACGGGCCGCCGACAGGGCTGGCCGGCAAACGCTTCGTCTGGCCATTGGACGTCGTGACCGCTCCGCAGTCTCGGCAGTTCGGGTATCTGATGTCGGTCATCGACACGCATCGCTTTGCCGAACTGGGAGAAGTCTGGTCCCGTCGCAAGCCCGCTCCCGGATTGGCGGAACTGTGCGAGATTTCTTTTCAAATGGCCAACAGCTACCGCGTGCTGCACCTGCGAGGGATGTGCTATCGCGACATCTCCAAAGGCAACCTGATGTTCGACTCGCGCACCGGCGAGGTCTTGATCTGCGATAACGACAACGTCGGAGTCAATCGCCACTCCACTAGCCAAGTCTGGGGCACGATGGAGTACATGGCTCCCGAACTCATCCGCGAAGCAGCGAGCCCCGCTCTCGGCGAGAGCGGGCTACACTTCGCGACCCCCTCGACGGAAACCGATCTGCATTCGCTGGCGGTGCTGCTGTTTCAGTTGTGGGTCTGGCATCACCCGCTGCACGGCGAACTGGAATTTCGCTGCCGCTGCTGGGACTTGCCCGCCAAACGCAAGGTCTACGGCGAGACGCCCGTTTTTGTGTTCGACCCGCAAGACCGACGCAATCCATTGCCCAACGATCCAGACTACACCACCGCCGCGCGCCGCTGGCAACACTGTCCGCCATCGTTGCAGGCCCTGTTCACCAAAGCCTTCACGACCGGCCTGAAAGAGCCAGCAAGCCGAGTCACCGAAGGGGAGTGGCAAACGCTCTTCCGCCAATTGAAAGACGGTGTGCTGAACTGTGGCGGATGCCAAGCCGTGAATCTCTGGGACGCCACCCAACCGTCTCTGGAATGTTGGCACTGTCACCAGCCGATCGGCCTACCGCCCAAGCTCGTCCTGTCACGTCACGGCCGCACGCACACCCTGTTGTTGTCGCGAACGGCAAAACTTCGCCAGCGTCACGTCGATCCGTTCGCGACCGACGACGTGGCTGAGACGATCATCGGTGAAGTCACTCAGCACCCGACGAATCCGTCGATCTGGCGGCTTCGCAACCTGAGTTCCACACCGTGGGTCGCGACCAGTCCCGACGGCTCGACAAGAGAGGTTCCGCCTCAAAAGGCGACCTCACTCCAAGCCGGCCTTAAGCTCAACATCGCGGGCGTCATGGCAGAAGTGCAACCGTGATTCGGACATCGAGGCAGCCGAAGGTGCCATTTCTCCCGCCATGACCAAGGAGGTTCTCATGCCCACATCACTTGTCCCCTCCTGCTGACGACCGGAAAGCCGCGCTGGATGTCATGACGGCCTACGAGCGCGACGTGCTGCGTGAGCCGACGTGGCGTGCTCGACCGCGCTGAAAACGCCGACCAATACTTGCTCAGTCAACCAGCCTGGAAACGCAGGGCAAGCAACGAGCGATCTTCATACGGACGCGACGTGATAGTCGTCGGCAGCGGCTTGTTCTGACACCGGCACCTCAGTCCAACTCGGAGGGAACGGCGTGCTTTCTTTTGCGCGGTCAAGACTTCAAACTGTGAAGCTGGCATTTTCGATCACAGACGAACCCATCTGACGGGGTCTCCTCCAATGAATACGGCTCAACCGCCTTTGCGAATCGACGGCGAGGTGGAATGCCCCGCTGAATTTTCTTTCGACGACCTCCTCGCGTTCTCCGAAGCCGAGCAAGTCCGCGACGTCAGTCGGTTTCATCCAAAGCGACCGGGCGACGGGATTGCATTGACGGCGTTGTTGAGTCGGGTGCGGCCGAAGGCGTCGGCGACGTATTTGACGCTGCATGCGACGCGGGACAACTTCGCGGCGAGCGTCCCATTGCAAGCGATCTTGGAGGAAGGAGTGCTCGTCTATCAGCTTGACGGAGCACCGTTGCCGGAAGCGAAGGGAGGTCCGTTTCGCTTTCTCATCAACAACCCGGCGGCGTGCCATACGGACGAACTCGACGACTGCGCGAACGTGAAGTTCGTCGATCGCATCGAGCTGACGTCGAGCAAAGGCCGCGACACACGACCGCACGACGAAGCCGCTCACGCAGCGCTGCATCAGGAGAACCGCTAATCCTCGCTAATGGTCGCTAATCGTTTTTGCTCATTAGTTCGACTGAATTGAGTTTGTCTTGGCCCCCTGCCAGCTTGCCTGGCTGGAGCCGAAGATTGACGAGCTAGGACACCACCCCCATTCCTCGCTTCCCCGCCCTTCCTCCGCTTGCCGCCTTTGGCGGCAAGCGGAGGAAGAGAAGACTGGGGGGAGTCGGGGAGGGTTGCTTGCTAGCTCACCAGTCTCGTTCACCAGCCAGACAAGCTGGCTGGGGTCAACTCGTACAGTCGAATTAACGAAGATCAGCGCAAATCAGCGGTCAAAGTTTTTCGAGTCTGGGACTTATGCCTTCGTTGCGGATCGCCAACCTGCGAATCGATGTCACCGAGTCGGAAGCCGAGTTGCCGCGCCGCCTGGCGCGGAAGCTGGGTGTCGGTGAGAGTGACGTTGTGCGCTGGCGAATTTTGCGGAAGAGCCTCGACGCGCGGTCGCGGTGGGATTTGAAGTTTGTTTACACGACACTCGTCGAGTTACCGGATGACGTTGCCGCGCGAGTGCTCGCGAAACCGCCGACGGATATCGAGTTGTTCGCGCCGTCGAGCTTTGAAGATGTCGAACCGGGGCACGAGCCGTTGCCGCAACGGCCGGTGGTCATCGGTTCGGGACCGGCGGGGGTGTTGGCGGGATATCTGCTCGCGGTGAAAGGGTATCGGCCGCTGATCCTTGAGCGCGGGCAACCGGTCAAGGAACGAATGCCGGCGATTCGCGCGTTCGATTCCGGCGGCGAGCACGATCCGGAGAACAATTATCTCTTCGGCGAAGGGGGTGCCGGGACGTTCAGCGACGGAAAGTTGACGTGTCGGTTGAGCGGGCCGGACGTGGATTGGGTCTTGCAACGGTTTGTCGATTGCGGCGGCAAGCCGTCACTGATTTTCGAGCAGCGGCCGCACTTGGGCAGCAATCGGTTACCGTTAATCGTCCGCAACTTTCGACGGAAGATCGAGGCACTCGGCGGCGAGTACCGTTTCGGTTGCCGGCTGGAAGGGCTGCACATCGCCGACGGTCGCTTGCGCGGTCTGCACACATCCAGTGGCGACATCGCGACGACGCAGGCGGTACTCGGCATCGGGCACAGTGCTCGCGACACGTACCGTATGTTGCTCGATGCCGGCATCCCGATGGCGCAGAAGGCGTTTCAACTCGGTTTGCGGATCGAGCAGCCTCAAGAGCAAGTCAACCGGCACAAGTACGGCAAGCCTGAGTATCTCGAGATCCTCGGCGCGGCGGACTACACGCTAACGGCTCGCGGCCAGCGAGACGTGTTTTCGTTCTGCATGTGCGCCGGCGGCATCACGATCCCGAGTATCTCGGAACCGGGCTGTTTCGCGACGAACGGCATGAGCAACTCGCGGCACGACACGCCGTTCGCGAACAGCGGCATCATGGTGACGCTTGAACCACACGAATTCGGCGGCTTGCACGTACTGGCCGGTGTCGAGTTGCAACGACAGTTCGAGCGGGCGGCTTTCGAGCTTGCGGGTCGCAATTATTTTTCTCCGATTCAGGCGGCGACTGATTTTTTGGACGGCCGTTTGTCTGACAAGAATGTTCGATTTGAAAGTTCGTACGCGCGTGGCACGACGGCGATGAATCTCGAAGCGGTGTTGCCGCCGGTCGTGACGGCCGCGATTCGCGCGGGCTTGCCGGTGATGGATCGCAAATGGCACGGAGATTTTCTGTTGAACGCGACGTTGCTGGGTCCAGAGATGCGCGGCAGTTCGCCGGTGCGCATCGAGCGAGATGTTGCCACTCGGCAGTCGCCGGCTTGTGTTGGCTTGTACCCCGTCGGAGAAGGAGCGGGTTTCGCAGGCGGCATCATCAGCGCGGCGGTCGATGGGTTGCTGAGTGCGAAGCAGATCGTGCGGCAGTTTGCACGGTGCGAGTGACGGGGGCGGACTTGCGACACTCCCGCCCCTCTCAGCAATGGAAGTTTCGCTCACAATCTTACTCCCTCTCCCCCGCATCGGGGGAGAGGGTCGGGGTGAGG
>CAZPUJ010000010.1:0-7197 GCA_964589725.1 uncultured Planctomycetaceae bacterium | reverse complement strand
GTAGCCGAAGTCGTGAGACTTCGGTCCGAACTCTTACGAGTTCGGCTACGTCGAGAAATTATTCCGAGCCGATTCCTTAACTCGCCGTCAGTTCGACCAGTTGAACCCGCTCGTCTTGGATTTGCTTGGCCTGTTCGTCGTCCACGTAGTCGCTGTGGCAACTGGCTTTGGTGGCTTCGACTCCGACGGCTTTTTTCGTCTTGTTGGCGAGCTTGTGAATTTCGTCGGGGCTGAGAACGCCGCGTTTCTCCAGCACAGCGAGTTGCTCGGCCGTGAGAGCCGCGGTCTTCTTCGCATTCTCCCAGGCAAACTCCTCGGCTTTGCCGCTGGCGAATTCGACGATCTCTTTCGAGATGCGGACGCTGCACCAATCGTGGCCGCACATCGCGCAAAAGTCGGTATCCACGTCGAGGTCTTCGTCGTGCAACGCGCGCGCGTATTCGGGATCGAAGCTCAGTTCGAAGTGTTTCTCCCAATTCAAGGCGGCGCGGGCTTTGGTCAGTTCATCGTCGCGGTCACGAGTGCCGGGAATGCCTAACGCCACGTCGGCGGCGTGAGCGGCGATCTTGTAAGCGATACAGCCTTGCTTCACGTCGTCCTTCTTTGGAAGGCCAAGATGCTCTTTCGGCGTCACGTAGCACAACATGCTCGCGCCGTGATACCCGGCGGCGGTCGCTCCGATACAACTGGTGATATGGTCGTAGCCGGGAAACATGTCCGTGACCAGCGGGCCGAGCACATAAAACGGCGCGCCGTGGCAAAGCTGCCGCTCCAATTTCATGTTGTATTCGATCTGATCGAAGGGGACGTGGCCCGGTCCTTCGATCATGACTTGCACGCCCTTTCGCCACGCGCGGTCGGTCAGTTCGCCCAGCGTGCAGAGTTCGGCAAGCTGAGCGCGGTCTGAGGCATCGGCCAATCCGCCCGGCCGCAGACCGTCGCCAATCGAGAAGCTGACGTCGTACTCCCGCATGATGTCACAGATTTGCTCCCACAGGACGTACATCGGGTTCTGCTTCTTGTTGAGAATCATCCACTTCGCCAGCAGCGAGCCGCCTCGGCTGACAATGCCGATCAGCCGGTCCTTCACGAATTGCAAGTGCTCCATCAGCACACCGGCGTGGATCGTGAAGTAATCGACTCCCTGCCTGGCTTGGTGGTGGATCATTTGCAGGATCGAAGCATCGTCGAGGTCTTCCAATCGCCGTGCGATGATCATCGAGTAAATCGGTACGGTGCCGATCGGGACCGTGCTGTTCTGGAGGATGGCCTTGCGGCACTCGTCGATATTGCCTCCGGTCGAGAGGTCCATGACCGTGTCGGCTCCCCACTTCTCGGCCCAGTGGAGTTTCTCGATTTCTTCCTCGGTGCCCGACGAGACTGGCGACGCTCCCATATTGGCGTTGATTTTCGTCTTGCCCGCTCGGCCAATGCACATCGGATCGAGCTTGTAGCCCAGATGCACCTTGTTCGCCGGAATGATCATCCGCCCGGCCGCGACCTCGTCCCGCACTTGTTCCGCCGTGAGATGCGGCTCACGTTCGGCCACGCGCCGCATCTCGCGCGTTATGATTCCCAATCGCGCGTGTTCCAACTGCGTGACCGGATTGAACCTGGCCGGCGGTTCCCAAGCCTCGGCTCGTTCGTAGTCGTCTTCAAAACCCGGCTTCATCGTCCAATCGAGCGGCATGAAGTCCCAAGCCGTCTTTTCCGACGGAGCCGGCATCCCCGGTGTATCCGGCGACGCAAACGTCCAGCGCCCCGCGCGCCCACTCGCAATCTTCGCCAGCAACGAAAAACTACCCGGCGAAGTCCCTTGAGCCTGCGACGACGGATTCCGTCCCAATGGCGGTAGCGAGTATGTTCGATCTGTGACGTTGTCGTTTGACGTAATCATGGCGATCTTCCTTGGCCGAAAGTGAGGAGAAGCGATTCCCAACGTGACGTATCGTAGTCGTGCCTCGAAACGCGCGGAAGCAAGGGAGCGGCTGGTGCAGGACATTCGCGCCCAGAAAGGCGTCGCACCCAACGGCTTGATCGCGGTGCTCAGCACCTCTGCATTCGCCGCCGGAACTCTCGCTGGAAGACGTCGTGCGCTCATTGCCTCACGAGTGTGCGTTTCCGGTGCCCGTGGTCGTTTTGACGGCACTGAGCTGCAATGACTCCAGTTTGATTGGATGGCTCATCGCATCCTTGACGCTCTTCGACGGTAGCGGTGTCCAACCGGCATTCAGAATCGTCGGTCGCCCTTGCCCACCTGCCGGCAAGACCCACAGTCCGAACAGAATCAACAACAAGCCGTGCAACCCGATACTCGTCAGCAGCCCTTCGCGATTCGTGTCGAGTTCATGACGCAGCCAGGCCATGAACCCGACGACTGGACAACTCGTAGAGACTTCCGCCTTCAGAGGTCAGAAAGAACTGCGGAATGTTGGCGATTCGCTTCGCCGGCTTCTTGGCTGTCTTGGGCCGGCTGACTTCAGAACGAATCGCCGTGTCGTCCGAGTTCGCCTGCGCGGGAGTCGGCTCGGATGCGCGCGCGTTGGGTTGTTCACGAACTTCCCGATCGGACGCTTGGTTGCGAAACCAATTCGGCTTTGGCGGCGGCTTCGGAGGAGAAGGAGGCTGCGACCTGATGCCGCATCGTAACGAAAAACCATTCGCCGATCAGCAACACCGTCGCGCCAGCATTGACACCTTGCCGCCGCGAGCGTGTGATGCCGTGGCTTGTGGCAGCCGAGGCCTTCGGCAGCGTTCTGAACCGTTCGCCTCTCCTGGCCTCGGCACCGAATTCTTCCGCGCGTTATACACCACACGGCCATCCGTGAGACATTCTTGCGAGCGGGGCCTCGCCCGACCGGGCCGGTTTGTCTAACGCGCCTTCGTCAGCCCGTTCTCCGGGACGAAATCCATCATTTGCCAATGCGTTGCACGACATTTGGCTTGCGTGCGATTGCATGTGATCCAGACCGAGCCGAAGATTATCCGGGTCTGGATAAAAACAAGGTCGGCGTTGGCGGAGTTCGCCTAGGAGGAATGCCTGTCATGCAACTTTTTGACTACAAGTTTGTGCGACTCGAACAGGAAAACACGTGGTTCAGCGGGAAAATGCCAAGCGAATCGACGCTCGGCGGCTACGGAGAAATCGTGCAACAGCACGCGAATGAAGGATGGCGGTTGGTTTAGATCTTCGCGCCAAGTATTGGCACCGCTGGACAACCGACGTACTTCGAGTTGATTCTGGAGCGACCGAGGCATGACCTGAGCTAAATCGTTCGGCCGGAACGGCGAAGACGTAGACCACTGGCTTGTTTGGGGGCGTCGCGGCAGCCGAGGTAATCATCGGGGCCGGCGGGCGTACGTGGGGCTTGGTCAAGGTTGCCCGGATGGCCGCCAGTCATTGGGTAGATGAGACGCTCGCGCCGGAATGAAAGTACGGGAGTGGGGCATGCAAGGATTCGGAGCCGAACGACTCAACGGAGGATGAGGTGGCCGGCGACAACACTTTCCGTCTGGTGCTTATTATCGTCATCACTGCATTCGCACCGTTCGCCGTCTGCCACCGTGTCCGCTCCATCACCAACGAGAAGCTCGATCGGTGGCAGGAGGGCGTGTTCATTCTTTTTGGACTGCGGCTTAGCGGACTTCCCCTGTTCGTCGGTGGAATCGCTTGGACGATCGACTCGCAATGGATGGCATGGTCGTCGATTGCGATTCCTACATGGCTGCGTTGGCTTGGAGTTGCCGTCGTGGGATGCTCGGGCATCCTTCTTTTGTGGACGTTTCGAAACCTCGGCAAAAATTTGACGGATACGGTCGTGACGCGGAAGGACCATACTCTCGTGACGAGCGGCCCGTATCGCTACGTTCGGCACCCGTTCTATCTGTCATTTGCGCTGGGCGTCTTGGGCGGGAGCTTGGCGATGGCAAACTGGTTTATCCTGCTGGCGGGCGTCCTCCCCTTGGGGTTTCTGGTGGCGCGTACGAGGATCGAGGAAGAGAAACTGATTGAGCGGTTTGGCGACGAGTACCAGGATTACATGCGGCGGGTGGGGCGATTTCTGCCACGATTCAAGCTGTGAGCGGGGGCATCATGGCTTTCCATTTTGTCAGCCCCGGCAGGGGCGAAAGGTAATCGCCCACGGCGTAAGCCGTGGGTTTGCGACCACACGAAACCGCAAAGCCCCGGAGGGGCGACAGAGTTTTTGACATCGATTCTTTCGCCCCTCCGGGGCTTTGGTCGTTTCGTATGACTCCAATCCCAGGGCTTTCGCCCTGGGCTATTATCTTCCGCCCCTCGCGGGGCTAAAAATCGCAACATCAAGAAGGGCCAGCGAGGGCGAATGCTCAGACGACTTGATTTGCGGCGAAGCGTTCTGGAGCCTTCGCCCTCGCTGGCGCTTCGGGTTAGTTTCGTTGTGGCTCCGCCGCGCCGTGATGCTCAATGTTCCTGGCGTCGGTCGCATAGAAACTCGAACAGCAGCAGGCTTTGGTCGGCGAGCGCGGCGGCGGAGAAGGATTCTCGGACGCGATTCTGGCCGGTGGCGGCTAAACGCAGACGCTGGTCGGAATCGAGCAGCAGTGACTCGCATCGAGACGTCAGCGCGTCGATGTCTCCGGGCGGGAACAGCAGGCCCCCTTGCGTGGCTTCCAGCAGTTCCGGGAACGCGCCGTGAGCCGGTTCGACGACCGGAACGCCGTTGGCCAACGCTTCGAGCACCGATAGGCCTTTCGGCTCACGATAGACCGTCGGGATGCTGAGCAGATCCAGCGACTTCAAGAACTCCACTTTTTCGGCGTGCGTTTCGGGACTCCCCATGTATTCGAAGGCCACGCCAAGCGGGGCGGCTTGCCGGCGGAGGTCTTCAAAGTATTTCCGGTCCCGCTCGCCCAAGTAGCCGCCGACGCGCAGTCGCGTGCGCGGATGTTTGGCATGCAGCTTTGCAAACGCGGCAACCAGTTGATGCAGTCCCTTTTCCGGACAGATTCGGGCAAAGTAGCCGATCGTGAACGGATTGCGAGCGGCCTGAGGCTGACCATCATGACCTTCGAGCGAAATGCCGAGCGGCAGGCGATGAAAGCGGTCGCGCGGCAAAGACAACTCGGACGCCATGTGCTCGGCGTAATAATGGCTGTGGACGATGAAGCCGTCAAAGTCGCGCGCGCGGTCTCGCAGCGCGGTGAGCACCTGCTCGTGATGCGACGCCGGCAGCGCATCGAGAAAGATATCGTCACCTTGCAGCACACAGAGCACTTGGCCCGCGAAGACTTCCTTGAGCCGTCGCACCAAACCGGCGAGCAAGGCGTTGCTGAAGAGCACGATGTCCGGCTTGAGCTGCCGTCCGAGGAAATCCGCGAGTTCTTCGACGTGGTCGCGTTGCGGCCCGGCTTCGCCCGCGAGCATGTCGAGCGTCAATTGGCCCAACTCGCGGGCGTCGTTGCCGACGGCTCGGCGTGTCGCGAGGTTGATCACGGACGGCCAATCGAGAGCGTGCTTCAACACGTGGGGCACCGACCGCCACCAGCGCCACTTCGAGTTCAAATAGACGTTGATGCCGCCGAAGAAAACTCGCGACGTGCTGACATTGGCTTCGTCGACGCGGATCGGCGAGTAGGTCGGGATCAGTGAGACCTCGACACCGCGAGCCATCAACGCGCGAGCCCAAGTGTTGTCGTGCATGCACGACCCACAAAACATGCCGGCTCCGCCGGCGGTGATGATCGCGATGTGCATGCGAATCCTTTGGGCTTACCCCGGTTTGCACACCAAGTTGTAGCTAAATTCGCCAGAATTCAGAGTGTCGATGGACGTTGTGGCCGAATTCTGGCGAATTCAGCTACGCCGCGAAAAGTGCCGCTCAGCCGTCATGATCGATTCTGATTGTCGCAATCGTCAGGCTTTCGCGCGTTGGAGCGATCGGTGCGATGCGGCAGTTGGTTCGGGTTTGTTGATTTCTGGCAACATGATGGCTTGTCATCGGCGGAGACTCGGCATTTTGCGGGTATGTTTAGGCGGATTGTTGCGCTCTCGTTTTTATCGCTCCCGCTCTCCGGAGGAACCGAGGGGCCAGGTACGTTTTGAGTTGCCATTTGCCTAACTAATAAGAAGCCTCGAACCCCAAAGCGCGTGCTTGCCATGTTCGACTTTCGACGATTACGAAATGACGTTTTCGCGCTCGCTTTGTTTGCAGCGGTGGCGTATCTCGGACTCAGCTTGGTGAGCTGGGACGCGGCGGACCCACCGGCCGTACAGACGTATCCTGTGCGTGAAGTGGCTCACAACTGGGGCGGCCACACGGGAGCGTACCTGGCATATGGCTTGAGAGCCGGTTGTGGACTGGGTGCGTACTTCGTTTGGCTGTCACTGCTGGCGATCGACATGCGATTTTTCTCGCGACGCAAGGTATTCGGCTGGAATCTCGTGGCTTTTGGCTGGGCGTTGTTGCTCGTCGCCGTCTGTTTGAGTCTGCAAATGTTAATGCCCGGACTCGGCGGCGGGCAGATCGTGGGCAGCGGCGGGTATATCGGCGCGTGGGGAGTCGCGTTGCTGCAACCGTTGTTCTCGCAGGCGGGGCTGATGATTTTGATCGGATCGTTCGCAGCATCTGGGACGTTGCTTGCGGGTGACGTACTGT
This sequence comes from uncultured Planctomycetaceae bacterium, assembly GCA_964589725.1. Taxonomy (GTDB): domain Bacteria; phylum Planctomycetota; class Planctomycetia; order Planctomycetales; family Planctomycetaceae; genus CAYSHJ01. Next base: position 562 of record CAZPUJ010000010.1, on the reverse strand, counting down.
TCGTCGATGCCGCGCTGGATTTGCTCAGCGCGCCGTTATGGCTGTGGAACTGGGTGGCCTTTGGACGGCGCCGGCGTCCAGTGTGCGAGCGACTGAAGAAGCGAGAAGCTCCGCTGGCTCAGCGCGAGTCGTTCGCTGGTTCTGCAGCCGAAGCCGCCTCGACTGACATAGCCGCCGGCCTTGTGCCGGCCGAGTGGGGGTTTGCCGAAGCGTGCGACACCTCATCTGCGGACGGGACGGCGTCGGCCACGAGGGCCGAGGCTACGGATGACGACGAGCCTGTTGCGGACGCGGATAACCGCTTGCCGATCAAGGTCAATCCGCCCGTCACGGTGACGTCAGATCGCGAGCGAGTCATCGCTCAGCTTGAGGCCACGAGTCAGCAACCGGACGGAACGACGTTCGAGCTGCCGAGTTTGGACATCCTCGAAGATCCGGAAGAGTTTCCGTACGAAGAGTTGGCGAGAAAAGCGCAGATCGCGGCCGTCACGCTGGAAAAGACGTTTCAGGAATTCGGTCTGAACGTGAAGGTCAGCGAAATCGACACCGGGCCGGTGATCAC
>CAZPUJ010000009.1:0-5501 GCA_964589725.1 uncultured Planctomycetaceae bacterium | reverse complement strand
TCGCAACGCTTCCAGATAACTCGTGCCGGCTGTCTTGACGTGAAATCGTCCTTTCGTCGCGTGCGCCAACGCCGCATACATCGACAGCTTGTCGGAACCGGAATGCAAACTGAGCTTGTACGGTCCGAGCATCGCCGCGATGGCCGCGTGCTCATGCAGCGAGCGATCCAGCGCCGTCAAGTCCCCTTTGAAATCGACCCCCTTTTCGAAGTCGCCGACAAACCGTGGCGCGAGGCTCACCAGCTTCATGCCCTGCGACAGACATTGGTCCGCGATGATGTAGTGCTCGGCGAGCGTTGTCGGATGCTCCGTCTCATCGACGCTCAGTTCGATCTCGAAGTCACGGCCTGCCGATGTCTGCACGTGGCGGATGTAGTCCGCCAGCTTCACCGCCTGATTGATCGCTCGTCCGTACTTCACGGCCGCTTGCCAGCAAGCTCGCTCGCTGAAGTCGATCGCCGTCCCGGTCGACAACGTGAGACGACGCCCTTGGTAACGCGGCAGCCACGTCACGTCACCCTGAATCGCCTGGAAGCGTTCGCGCAGCGTCGACTCGTCGTAACCGTCGGCATGTGGATCAACTGCTCCGGACGGGTCGATCGTGAAAAACACGAAGCCGCAAGAGGCCGTTCGGTCGACATCTTCGGGCGTCTTCAGGTGATCCGCGTCCGCTCCGCTAACGCCCGTCCAGCCAGCCGCTTGCAGACCGCTCAACGCATCGCCGATGACCTGCTCCGGCGTTCGCTGTGTGCGAGTCATCTCTCGAATCGACTGCTGCGGAAAGATCGGTTCAATCCCCGTCGGAACTCGCCGCATCGCGGCAACGTGTCCCGGAGTCGCCAGTCCCAACCGATCTCCAAACCCAAAGCTCGGTTTCAATCCCAATGTCTGAAATCGCATGTTGGATCTCGGCAAACGTGCTTTCGCCTGAGCCGGCAGAATATACCTCGCGCGGCGCGGAATGAGACAGGCGAGCGGGGCGGCGTCAGCCCCCCGGTCCTGCGGCGAATACACCGGGGGGCTGACGCGCCCCGCTCGCCAGAATGTCTCACGAATCGCCGTACGAGGTATAACACCCACAAACCCGCCCAGCGAGTCCTCATCCCCAATGAGCTTGCGTCGGGGGCGCACAAATCCCTGATGACATGCTTTTCGGCCACAACTAGACTCTAGAGTCGTCTGAAGTCCCGGATAATGTCTTGCTTTGCGGAGCCGCAAGGATGCGATGTCGAATGCCGTCTTGGAGCTTTGTCAGTTCGAGTCTGTTGGTATTGGCGACCGTGGCTCCCGCCGCCGATCCCACTCCGTCTCCGGAAGCCGCGTTGAAGTTCGTTCCGCGGCAGCGGGACGTCGAGATCGAGACTCCCAAGCCCGCCGAATTCGCCAAGTGCGTCGTCAAAGCGGAGCAGTTGGGCAAGGCGGTTGGTTGGGTCGTCAGCGCGCCGAACGGGCAAGTGTTGCGTCGCTTCCTGGACACGAACAACGACAACGAAGTCGATCAGTGGCGGTACTACAACAACGGCCTGGAGGTCTATCGCGAGATTGACAGCAACTTCAACCAAAAGCCTGATCATTACCGCTGGCTCAACACCGGCGGCTCACGTTGGGGTGTCGACTCCAACGAGGACAAAAAGATTGACGAATGGAAGATTCTCTCCGCCGAGGAAGCGTCACGAGTAGCCGTGAACGCGATGCTGGAAAACGACGCCGACGCCCTGCGGATAGTCTTGGTGAACCAGCAAGACCTGGAGCGTCTGAAAGTCGCGGCAAAATTCAAGAAAGACATTTTGGCGAACGTGAGCGACCCGACAGCCAAGCTGCGTGATGTCCTGAGCAAATCGCGATCGCTCAAGCCCACCGCTCGCTGGATGCGATTCGACGTCGCCTCGGCGATGCCCAGCGTCATTCCCGCCGACGACGGCAAGGCCGCCGTCGATCTGATGCTTTACGAGAACGCGATGGCGATCGTCGAGATCGAAGGAACGCCGCCCAAGAATTCGCTGCTCGTGCAGATCGGCGAGATTGTGAAAGTCGGCGACGTTTGGAAGCTGACGCAAATCCCGCTGCCAATCGAGGGGAATCAAGTTCAACTCGCCGCGGGTGTGTTGATGCAGCCGGTCCACACGGAGACGACCGATCCCGCCGCGACGTCGACTCCCAGCAATTCCGCCGACCCGCGCGTTCAGGAGTTGGTGCAGCGTCTGCAAAAGCTCGACGCGACCGCTCCGACCGCCGAGGCCGCGCCGGTCGCATTCGTCAAGTTCAGCACGGACCGCGCGACGATCCTCAAGCAACTTGTCTCGGCGACGGCCAAGAATCCCACCGAGCAAGAAACCTGGTTCAAACAACTCGTCGATGGCCTGACCTCCGCCGTACAAGCCGGCGGCCAAAACTACGACGAGGGCCTGCGAGAAATCAAACTGCTCGAAACGCAAGTGCGGCAGCAATCGAAGAACAATTCCACACTGCTGCCGTACGTCGCCTATCGCCGGATGTTGGCCGAGTATTCCATCGCGGTGCAGTCGGCCAAGACCAGTGCCGAACAGGCCGACGTTCAAAAAGATTGGATCAAGGAACTGCAAGCGTTCGTGGAGGCGTACCCGAAGGTCGAGGATGCTCCCGACGTGATGCTGCAATTGGCGACGAGCCTGGAATTCAGCGGCAAGGTCGGCGACTCGCGCAAGTGGTTCGATCAGCTCGCCAAGAGTTTTCCAAAGACACAGGCCGGCAAGAAAGCCGCCGGTGCCATGCTGCGTCTGGACGTGAAAGGCAAACCGTTGCCACTGTCGTTCAAAGGTTTGGACGGCGGCCAGATCGACATTCGCAGTGCGCGCGGCAAGGCGGTGCTCATCGTCTACTGGGCGACGTGGTGCAAACCTTGCTTCGAAGACCTGCCGAAACTGCGAGCCATGTATCAGCAGTACCGCAATCAAGGCTTCGAGGTGATCGGCGTGAATCTCGATAATCAGCCCAACGGCGTGAAACCGTACATGCAACAGAACGGCATGACGTGGCCACAGATTTACGAACCGGGCGGCCTCGATAGCCCGCCGAGTTTGGCTTTCGGAATCATCTCGCTGCCGACGATGTTTCTCGTCGACAAAACCGGTATCGTTCATAGCCGCCCCGCCTCGATGGACGACGTGAAAGCCGCGCTACCCGAATTGCTCGACCTGAAGAAGACGGCGAACGCCGGCAATTGAGTTGCTGGTTGCTCGTTCCTGGTTGCTCGTTCCGGGGGAGAAGCAATTCGGCAAAAACGCCTCGCGCCCGCGTCCACTGAGAACTGGGAACCGAAAACTAGGAACTTCCTCCGTGCTTCCCGACTCCGAAACCACTCAGCAGTTGTTGCAAGCGGCGCGCGGTGGCGATCGCATGGCGATCAACGAATTGCTGGAGCGACATCGCGACGCGCTGCGGCGGATGGTGCAGGCTCGCTTGGACCGCGCGGTGGCTCGGCGAGTCGATGCCAGCGATGTCGTGCAGGATGTGTTGCTGGAGGCTCATGGGCGGCTATCGGAATTCATCGTCTCCGCATCGATGCCATTTCATCTGTGGCTGCGGCATTTGGCCAAGGACCGGATGATCGACGTGCATCGTCGGCATCACGCGCAACGCCGCAACGTTGCGCGCGAGCAAGCGGCACCGGCAGCGGCCGACGTCTCGTCGGCATTCGACCTCATCGCACAACTCTGCGATCCAGAACTGACGCCGGCGGCGGCCTCGCTGCGACGCGAGATCGAAAGTCGGTTTTTGGAAGCTCTGGAACAGCTCGACGACACCGACCGCGAAATCCTGCTGATGCGACATTGCGAGCAATTGTCGAATATCGAGGTCGCCGAACTCCTCGGTTTGAGCCAACCCGCGGCCGGCATGAGATACTTGCGAGCGCTGCGTCGCTTGAGAACCGTGCTGGGAATCGATACGTCTTCGTCGGACGCATGAAACGAGACGACTGGCGATGACCTTGCCGCGTCGCCACATTCGGAACAAATCACGTGAATGTGTCACGGCCGTGCTGGCCGCGCGATCGGTGGGTCGACGTTGAATGTTCTTCGCACGGCTCGCGGAGCCGTGGCACGCAATCCTCCAGGTCTCTGGCTCACACGATGACGGATTCGCCTCTGCCGCAAGCCTCGCACGTCGCCGATTCGCGAGATGAGTTGCTGTTCGTGTTGCTCGAACGTTTGGTGGCCGAGTCGCGCGGCGGCCGCGTGCCGGACTTCGCGGCCGTCACGCGCGAGCACCCGCAACTCGAAGCCGAGCTGCGTGAGTTATGGGCTACGGCAATGATCGCCGAAGACTTCGGCAGCCTGTCGTTCGTGGATGCCCCCGACAATCCGCCATCCGCGATCCGAAATCCACAAGGGACCGAACTACGATCAAGCGCGCGGCACGTCGGTGACTTCGAGTTGCTCGACGAGATCGGCCGCGGCGGCATGGGAGTCGTTTATCGAGCTCGGCAAATCAGTCTGAATCGAGTCGTGGCTTTGAAGATGATCCTGCCGGGACGGTTGACGTCAGCGAACGACGTTGCTCGATTCCGCGCGGAGGCCGAATCGGCGGCGAAGCTCAAGCATCCACACGTCGTACCAGTCCACGAAGTCGGCGAACTCGACGGACAGCCGTTCTTCAGTATGCAACTCATCGAGGGGACGACGCTGGCGCGGCGACTGTCACAGGGTCCAATGCCGCCGCGCGAGGCGGCACAATTGCTGATTCCTGTCTGCCGCGCCATCGCCGAAGCGCATCGACACGGCGTGCTGCATCGAGACCTCAAGCCGTCGAACATTTTGATCGACGAACAGGGGCGGCCGTACGTCACCGACTTTGGATTGGCCAAGCGAATACCGCAAAACATAACGTCCAGTGAGCGTCGTCGTCTCGCTCTGCCAGTCGACACCGAAGGGCCATCGATCGCGAAGGCGGTCCGAACGGAACTAGAATGCCCGTTGAATTCCGACGGCCGGCTGTCGGACAGCCCATCAACTGCACTGACGCTATTGGTCCATCTCCCGGAGCAAGATGCCGACGTTCCTGAGCACGTCAGTTTAACTGCGACCGGCGCGGTCCTCGGCACGCCGAGTTACATGGCTCCCGAACAAGCGGCCGGGCCACGCGGCGAGGTCGGTCCAACGACTGATGTTTACAGTCTTGGAGCGATCCTGTTCGCGATGCTGACGGGACGCCCGCCGTTCCAAGCCGCCTCACCCGTCGACACGGTGTTGATGCTTTTGGAGCAAGACCCGGTTCCGCCGCACATGCTGAATCCGAAAGCCGACCCCGACCTGGAACTGATCGCGCTCAAGTGTTTGCAAAAGCCGGCTGACTTGCGATATGCATCGGCCGACGCGCTGGCCGACGATCTCGAAGCGTTCTTGGCTCACGAGCCCATCTCAGCGCGGTCCTCGCACTTCTCGCAAATCCTCAGTCGCGCGTTTCGCGAAACACATCACGCGGTCGTGTTGCAAAACTGGGGACTGTTGTGGATGTGGCACAGC
>CAZPUJ010000008.1:0-11977 GCA_964589725.1 uncultured Planctomycetaceae bacterium | reverse complement strand
TCCCTCGCCAATGCGTCGTCCCACCAGCGTCGAGACCGCTGTTCCCAAACCAAGCATGGGGACGAACGCCAGCGTGTTGAGGTTGAAGGCCAAATTTGTGGCCGCCAATTCGTCTCGACCCAGACGTCCGATCAACAGCATGAAGACCGCAAAGCTGGCGACGTCCAGAAAAAAGTGGAGTCCCTGCGGCATTCCAAACTTCAGAAATCGAGCGAACAGTTCCCGGTCGAAGCGGCGATTTTTCCAAGTGCCGTACCGTTCGCGATTGGACTGGCGAAAAAACAGCCCACCCAGCAGCAGACATTCCACGATTTGGGCCAGCACCGTCGCGATCGCCGCGCCGCGAATGCCCAGTTGCGGAATTGGTCCCGCGCCAAAGATCAAAAAGTAGTCGCCGACGATGTTGACCAAGACACCGATAATATTCACCGTCATTACGACCAGAGTTTGGCCGCGTCCGCTGAAAAAACAGGTCAGCACAGCGGTCAGCAGCATCGGCAACGAAGCGAAGCTTAACATCTGGAAGTATTCGACTTCGCGTGCGGCGACGGCCGGCTCGTGGCCGACCGCGTCAAAAATCGGTTTCGCCCAGACACGGAGCAACGTCACCAACATTCCTCCGACGACGGCTAGATAGATGCCTTGCCACACCGAAGCCGCAACCCGATCTCGCTGCCCCGCTCCTTCGTACTGCGCCACAAAGGAATTGACGTACTGACCAGTGCCAAAGAACAAACTGATGATCGTCCAATGCAAGATGCCGGACGGCAGAACCGCGGCCAGTGATTCCTTCGAGTCCCACGTCAGGAAAACTCGATTGGCGATGTACATCAAGCTGACCGAACCCGAACTGACGATCAGCGGCAACGCGACTTGCAGCAGCTCGCGCAACGTACCGGCGCGCGGCGCGACCGGCTTGATCCAGGAGATATCGTGTGGCGCAGCGGGTTCAAGCATCAGCATTCACTCGCAAGGATCGCGGGCGGGGCGCGAGATTTGACCTGCTGCGATCACGTGACGCAATCGAGGCGTTGAATATGCAGTGGTGTGTTGTCAGTTGTTCGCGGTCAGTAGCCCGTTGGCGTCGCACGCTCTACAACAGACAATGAGCAACTGACAGCGAACACCAAACGATTCATGCCCGACTCCGATCCATATCTCATGCAACTCGGCAATCGGCTGGCCGCGGGCTTGTCGCGGTTGGAGCCGGAACGGCGCGAGCGTCATCGGCGGTTCATCCTTTCGCGGCAACAAAAGGATGGCGGCTTTCCAGGTCGCGAGGGAGATTCGGATCTGTACTACACGAGCTTTGCGGTGCGTGGCCTCGCGGTGTTGGGCGGCTTGCCGGTGACCGAAGCTCAACAAATCGGTGGATTTCTCAAGAGCTTTGATTGGCGAGCGATGCACGTCGTCGATCTCGTCAGTTGGTTGTACGCGGCTTTGGTGACACAGACGTTTGGCGGGCCTGACCCGTTTGCGAACGAGACAGCGGATTGGGTCGATCAACTCGTCGCGAAACTGGAAAGTGTGCGTACGCCAGATGGCGGCTATGCGAAGTCGGTAGAAGGAGCGCTGGGCAGCACCTATCAGTCGTTTCTGGTCACGATGACTTACGAGTTGCTCGGTCGCACAGTCCCCAAACCAAACAAGCTGGGACAGTTTTTGTTCGACCGGCAGCGCGACGACGGCGGATTTGTCGAGATTGCTCCGATGAAAACCAGCGGCACAAATCCGACGGTGGCGGCGGCCGTGTTGTTGAAGCGACTCGGCTTCGCCGACGCTCAACTCGCCAGCGATCTGCGTGATTATTTGAAGCTCGTTCGCGGCTCCGAGGGAGGCTTACAGGCCAACACTCGCATTCCGTTTTGCGACGGTTTGTCGACGTTCACGGGATTACTCGTCGCACAGGATTTCGGATTGACGGGACTCCTCGAAGCAACGCCGCTACAGGCGTTCGTCACTGAACAGTTGGAGTTTCCCACCGGCGGCTTTCGTGGAGCGAGTTGGGACGAACAAGCCGATGTCGAGTACACGTTTTACGGACTGGGAATTCTCGGGCTGCTGTGGTCATCCCGCTAGTCGCACGAGAATCCCGGCTTCTGGAATGCGACACTTGCTAATTCCGCTGGACTTGTGCGCCGATCAGCAGGTTTTGCCGTGATGAATGACAATCTCACGAATCTGAACAAATCGTGATGAAAACTTCAGTAAGTCCCGTTGACCCTCGTCTCACACCTGGCATACGTTCCCGCCCCACACCTCTTCGGTTCCAATAATCCCGTCTCTCGACCTTCCCCACTTCCTTCCCGTCCTCAGAACCTCTTCACGCGGCGAACTGAAACACATCACTTGTCGGCCAAGTGGCAGACCTGATGTATCGCGGGCACAGCCTCGCGAGACGATCGAGTCACACTCAGGCAACTCGCGGATACGGATCATTTCGCAGCGTCTCCCGCCGGTTGGTTTCAAGGAGGAACTACTTTGCGTAGGGCACTTGGATATCTCGCCTGGACCACGGTGGCCGCCGCCGGTTTGTGGTCGGTCCTCCCCGGAGGCACGACGGAACTGATTTCGGCGGATCAGTCATCGTCTGATGATCGCACTCGCAATTCGATCCCCGCCACGGATGCGACCCGTTCGGCCTTGAGTCGCGTCAATCCGTTCTCGCGTTCGCCGAGCAAAGCGGCGACGTACAAAACGATGGCGACGCAGTTGCTCAATGACGCTCAAGCCTTGGCCGCGAAAGGGGACGACGCGGGCGCTCGAAAGTTGGCCGAGCGTGCGCTGACGTTTCGAGTCGAGTGGGGTCCCAGCGAACGCTCGCCGGAGGAGTTGCTCGCCGAGTTGGACGCGCGCCGCAGTCGACGCCGGGAATCCACCACGATCGCCGCGCAGCCAGGAGGCAGCCAGCGCCCCAGTGCGCCGGTGGACGCGAACTTTGAAAAACCGGTGAGCCAAAAGCCGACGAAAGCCGCCATCACCCCAGCCGACGACGAGGAACCCAGCGACGACGCAATGCCGCCAGCGCGCGCTGCCACAGCCAAGCCTTCGGTCGGGAAGTCGCCGACCGCGATGATGGCCACCGTGAAAGGGCTGATGCAGCAGGCGCGGCGCGACATGGCCACCGGTGACTTCGTGGCTGCTCGGGCGAAGGCCGAGCAGGCCCGCGACGTCGACGTGGCTTACACTCTGTTCGATGAACGGCCGGAACAACTGTTGGCCGACATCGATCGACACGAAAGCAACGCTCACGAGTCCGCGCCGCGCACCGAGCAGATCGCCAAGTCGCGGAAACCGGCGACAAAGAAGCTGCTGCTGCCCAACGAGGCTGATTCGACTCAACGGGTGATTACGCCCGCGGAGATGCAGTTGCCCGACGAAGACTCCGCACCGGTGGCGACGAACAAGCAGGCTCCCAAGTTCGACGACGTTCCGTTCGAGGACGACACGCCGGTGGCGACGAACAAGCAGGCTCGCAAGTTCGACGACATTCAGTTCAAAGACGACGCGCCGGCGGTGGCAGACAAGCAGAACAATGAACCAGCCGAACTATCCATGGCGATGAACGACAAACAGCTTGCGCAGCAATTGCTGCAACGGGCTCAAGCGGCCATGGCGAAAGACGAATTGGATTTGGCGCGATCGCTGGCGCTGCAAGCCAGTGAACTCGATGTGGCCTACGGCCTGTTTGATCAGCGGCCAGAGCATCTCCTGGCGCAGATCGACCGAGCCACAAACAATGTGACGATCGCGAAGAACGGCTCCAACTCCAAGAACGGTTCGAAGGCCCGATCGATCAACAAGGAACTGCCTCAGAAGGACGAGGCACCGGTCTCGCCGTTCGCGACGTTTGTTGATGACGCCAACAACGCGGCGGACACACCGGTTCAGGATGTCCAGCCGCAGGCTGGCTTCGCCGCCAATGCGGCGCCACGGAAGAGCACCGAGCCGATCGGCTCACAAAACGCCGCGGAGAAGAAAGCGTCCGAGCAGGTCCGCCAGCAAGTGCTGACGGCCATTCAACAAGCTCGGCAGGAAATGCAGGCCGGTCATTTGAAGGCCGCTCGGCAAAAAGCTCTCGCGGCTCAAAAGCTGAATGCCACATTCGGCCTGTGGGATCAACGTCCCGAGGCGTTGTTGGAAGAGATTGATCGCCTCGCCGACATGCAGAAGGAAATTCCGTCGAAAAAGGTCGAACCGGATCAAGCCAAGACCCACGCGATGTACTTATTGAAACAAGCGCGCACCGACCTGGCCGCCGGCCGCCTGGAGGCCGCTCGGCTGAAGGCCACTCAAGCGGAGGATATGAAAGTCGCGTACGAAGTTTTTGACGATCGTCCCCAACTGGTGCTGAATGCGATCCAGCGAGCGTCTCACAACATCGTCGGCACGCCGCCGCAACCAGACGTTGACGTTGAATCAGCGCCGAAGCAGCTCGCGCGGCAATCGACCGGCAAGACGTCGCGTGATCCCAGCACGTCCGCCGATCTCAACTCGGCAAGCATTCAACCGGATCTTCAGCCGGTGCCGCTAGCGGAAGAGGACAACGACGCTGCGAACGTCGTGGTCATTCATCCGGAAGGCGCGTCGGCCGAACAGCTCTTCCGGGAAGGACAGATTCACCTGCACACCGGAAACAAGGCTGCGGCTTATCAGGCATTCTTGCGAGCCTATCAGTCCGGTCAAAAGCTCGACGCGCATCGCGGTCAGCAGTTGCAGGACTATCTGCGTGAATTGAATCCGCGTCGCAACCGATCCATCCAACTGACGAGCGCGGAAGGGAATAACAATCTCGCGCCGCTGGAACCCGCGGAGAATGATTCCGCTCCGAACGGTGCTGCGGTGCCGCGTACGCTCGATCCGCAACACCCGATCGACATCGCATCGGAACGTCAAAAGGTGCAGCTCGATCGCCTGCGGAACGAAACATTCAACGCCACGTTCCGCGCGGATCGCTTGCGCGAAAAGGATCCGGCGAAGGCGATCGAGATTCTGGACCAAGCACTCACCAACATTGAGAACTCCAAGCTCGACAAGCAACTGACGGCGTCGATGACCACCGCGATAAGGAAGACACGGTCGCCCATCGAAGTCCTCCAAAAGCAACTGGAGCCGAACCTGGCTCAGAAGAATCGCAACGAAGAGGTCATGCAGGCCATCCATCGAGATCAAAAGGCCAAGATCCGCGTCGAACAAGAATTCGCCAAACTCGTCACCGAGTTCAACGAACTGATGGATCAGAAGCGCTTCGCGGAGGCCGGCGTCATCGCCAAGCAAGCCAAGGAACTCGACCCGGACAATCCGATCTCCGTCACGCTGGAATGGAAGTCGAAGTTCGCGTACCGCAATGCCAACATCGAACGGATCAAGAGCGACAAGGAAGTAGGCTTCGTAATGGCCTTGGAATCCGCCGAGGAAGCTCTGATTCCATTCGACGATCGTAACCCAATTCGCTTTGGCAAGGACTGGGACGCGATCAAGAACCGCCGCGACGGCAAATACGGCACCGACAGTCGCAATCGCACGCCGGAAGAACAACGCATCGAACGAAGCCTCAGCCGACAAATCTCGCTGCACTTCGAGAACGCTCCGCTCAAGGAGATCATCAAGCACATTGGGGATATCGCCGACGTGAACGTCGTCCTCGACAACTCGGGGTTAGAAGACGAAAGCCTTAACGCCAGCACGCCGTTGTCGATCAACGTCGATAGCATCAAACTGAAAAGCGCGCTGATGCTGCTCCTCGAACCGCTGCATCTCGGTTACACGATCAAGCATGAGGTGCTGCAAATCACCAGCGAGCAGCGACTGCAAGGTCAACTGCTACCAGTGACCTACTCCGTCGCGGACCTGGTCGTCCCGATTGAGCCGGGTCATCCGATGACGCTGTTCCCCAACGGCAGCATTCCCGTCGGATCCAGCGTCGCCGGACAATACAGTGTTCCGTCCGCGGGTGGACTGCAAGGAGGCCAATTCCAGGTGGGACAACCCGCCGGCGCGGGATCCAATCCGTGGATCTCGACTCCGCAGTGGCAAGCGTCGAAGAATCCCAACTCCCATGATTTCAGTTCGCTGATCGATCTCATCACCGCAACCTGCGAACCCAACTCCTGGGCGGAGGTCGCCGGCGCGGGGACAATTAAAGGGAACGAGACCACGCTCGCCTTGGTCATTCGCCAGACGCAGAAGGTGCATGACGAAATCCGCGATCTGCTCGAACAGCTCCGTCGCCTGCAAGACTTGCAAGTGACCATTGAAGTCCGGTTCATCAATGTGTCCGACAACTTCTTCGAACGCATCGGCGTTAGCTTCAACTTCGACCTTCAGGATAATCTGGGTGGTCCGGACCTGTACGAACCGGGTGGCGGTCAACAGGGACAGCAAGGCGGACAGCAAGGCCAGCAGGGTCAAAGCGGCTTGGTGCCGATTCCACCGTTCGGCACCGTCATCGGAGGTCAGCAAGGGCAACAACAACAAGGGCAACAACAACAAGGGCAACAAGGGCAACAAGCACAACAAGGTGGTGGCGGAAGTAGCTTCTTCGTGCCGGGGCCTGGGCGTGAGTTCACCGATCGCGATCGATATCGGGCTGGTGGCAGCATCCTCGGTCTCGGCTCGCCCCAACAGTTTACCCAGGACCAAGACATTGCCTTCCGACAAGGCTCGTTTTCGATCGGTGTGCCGGACTTCGGTCGGTTCGACGCGAACGCCGGCGCGAGCATCGGCTTCGCCATCTTGAGCGATATCGAGACGTTCTTCTTTATCAATGCCGCTCAGGGTGACCGGCGCAGCAATATCATGAGCGCTCCCAAAGTGACACTGTTCAACGGTCAGACGGGCACGGTGATTGATCAAACAACGCGACCGTACGTGCAAAGCTTAATCCCAGTGGTCGGAGCCTTCTCTGTCGGTTATCAGCCAATCATCGCCCAGGCTCCCGATGGTGTCACGATGACTGTCCAGGCGGTCATCTCCGCGGACCGTCGGTTTGTGCGGCTCGCGGTGACGCCGCAATTCACGGTGATCCGCGAGTTCACTTCGTTCACCTTCGTGTCCGCCAGCGGCGGTGGTGGCCAGCAAGGGCAACAGGGCCAACAGGGCCAACAGGGCCAACAAGGACAGGGTGGCCAAGGTGGTGGCCAGCAAGGATTTGGCGGCATCGGTGGTGGTCCCGGCATGGAGAGTGGCGGAATGTACAACCACGGGCTGTTTGGTCGAGCAACCTGTTCCCGAGACGATATGACGGATTCCGCACTGCTGGGCTTCGGCGGCATCGGCGGCATCGGCGGCCAAGGAGGCGGCCAACAAGGCGGCCAACAAGGCCAGGGCGGCCAGCAAGGTCAACAAGGTTTTCAAGCAGCCGGTGCCGGTGACGTCACCGTGCAACAGCCGATCATCTCGACCACCAGCGTGCTCACAGTGGTCAGTGTGCCGGATGGCGGCACCGTGCTGCTCGGCGGCGTCAAGCGACTCAGCGAAAGCCGCAATATGGCCGGCGTGCCGATCCTTAACAAGATTCCGTACCTCAGCCGACTGTTCAAAAACACCGGCGTCGGTCGTGAAACCTCCAGCCTGATGCTGATGGTCACGCCCCGCATCGTGATCCTCGAAGAAGAAGAAGAATTGCTGGGTATTCCGAAGTAACCCTGAAGCCAACTGTCTCAAGCTCGCTCAGGGTCCAGGGCCGTCGCGGATAGCGGGAATTCGCGGCGGCCCTTTTTGTTTTTGTCGCGTAGGAGTTGAAAGAACTCCGCGATGACGTGAGCCGGTGTTCGCAGGGTGAATCGTCCGCACATGGCAGGTTGGATAGTATGGGTGGCGTTCTCCGAATGCATCCGTAGATGAGGTCAGCGAAAATCGCGTGACTTGGTCTGGATGTCGCTCAACGCCAGGGACAGGTCTTCGAGGTGGCCGGCCAAGACGTGAATCACACGTCCCTCGCGTTGCAGTTGGCCGGAGGCCATCAACAGCGTGGCCGTGCGAACGGCGCGGTGGAATCGCTGCCAGACGTTGCTATGCACGATGAGGTTTGCGAGGCCGGTCTCGTCTTCGAGCGTGACAAACGTGATTCCGTTGGCCGAACTGGGACGTTGTCGCATCAGAACGAGTCCGGCCACGCGGACGAAACGGCCGTGGGGGAGTCGTAACAATTCCTTCGCGGCCACGCTGTGTTTGCGGTCCAGTTGTTCGCGGAGGAACGAGACGGGATGTGCTCGCAACGAGAGGCCGATGCTGCGGTAGTCGGCGATGACTTCGCCAGCGGCTGACAACGCGGGGAGTGGCACCGCCGCTTCCGGGTCGGAGTGGTTCGCCAACAGCGGCAACGGAGATCGATCCGGCAGCGAGTCCCACAGAGCGGGGCGGCGGCTCAAGGTCAACGAGCGGAACGCATCGGCTCGTGACAACCGAGCCAGCACGGCATTGCTCAAGCCGGTCCGGCGGATGAAGTCATCCATCGATGCGAAGGGCTGAGCCGAATTCCTGTAGCCCAGGCCCTTGTGGCCTGGAGGATCGGTAAAACTCGTCGAATCCTCCGAGCCACAAGGGCTCGGGCGACAGGCCCGCGCGGCGACGATGCATTGAGCATTGGCACTGCTGAAGCCGCTGAGCATCCGCAAGCCAAGCCGTAAAGCAGGCTGAAGTGGAGAAACGGAATTCACGAAGTCTTCCGCCCTCTCTCCTCGTCTCCCCCTCTCCCCATCGCCCCCTCCCCCCCTCGCCCCATCAGCAGTCTCCAGTGTGCAGTCCCAATCGCTGGCGTTCACATCGACCGAGCGGACCGTCACGCCGTGCTGGCGAGCGTCCGCGACCAATTGGGCCGGGGCATAAAAACCCATCGGTTGGCTGTTGAGAATCGCGGCCGTGAACGCGGCCGGATAATACCGCTTGAGCCATGCCGACACGTAAACCAACAACGCGAAGCTGGCGGCGTGACTTTCGGGGAAGCCGTACTCGCCGAAGCCGCGCAGTTGGCGAAAGACACGGTCAGCGAACTCGGCGGAGTAGCCGTTGCCCGTCATGCCGTCGATCAGTTTTTGGCGGAATTGGTCGATGACTCCAGGGCGGCGCCAAGCCCCCATCGCACGGCGAAGTTGATCGGCTTCACCGGGCGTAAACCCGGCGGCGACGATCGCCAGTCGCATCGCTTGTTCTTGGAAGATGGGGACGCCGAGCGTTTTCTCCAGCACGGCGCGGATGCGGTCGTCGGGATACTCGACTGGCTCTTCGCCGCAGCGACGTCGTAAATACGGATGGACCATATCTCCTTGAATCGGTCCTGGCCTGACGATCGCGACCTCGATCACCAGATCATAGAAGCAGCGCGGTCGCAACCTCGGCAGCATCGCCATTTGAGCCCGGCTCTCGATTTGAAAGACGCCGACCGTGTCCGCTTGGCTGACCATGTCGTACACGCGCGGATCTTCGGCCGGCACCGCGGCCAGCGTCAGCTTGTGGCCGTGATGCCGGTCGATCAGCTCGAAGCATTTGCGAATGGCCGTCAACATGCCGAGAGCCAGACAATCGACTTTCAGCAGGCCGAGCGCATCAAGATCGTCCTTGTCCCATTCGATGACGGTGCGGCCGGGCATCGCCGCGTTCTCGATCGGGACCAGTTCGCAGAGCGGCCCGTTCGTGAGCACCATGCCGCCAACATGCTGCGACAGGTGACGCGGGAAGTCGAGAATCTCTTCAACCAGCGACAGCATCTGCTGGCCCAGACGGGATTCCGGCGGCAAACCGGATTCGCGAAGCCTGTCGGCCAAATAGGACGAAGAGGACCGATAGGACGAATGGGGCTCATCGGGTGCGTTAATCGCGTTGGGCGAATTGGTTCTATCAGTCTTATCCGTCCTATTGGTCCCATTTGTCCCTTTCGTCACACCGCCCGCGCCGAACGCCACGTGATCCACTTGCTTCGCCAACCGGTCCACCCTGTCGAGCGACAAGCCGAGCGCCTTGCCGACGTCCCGAATGGCCGAGCGCGGCCGGTACGAAATGACCTCGGCTGTCATCGCGGCGCGGTCACGGCCGTATTTTTCGTAGAGGTACTGGATGACCTCCTCACGCCGTTCATGCTCGAAGTCCACGTCGATGTCGGGAGCCTCGTTCCGCTCCTTGCTGATGAACCGCTCGAACAGCACGTCGATGCGTTCGGGATCAACCGACGTCACACCCAGGCAAAAGCAAACGGCCGAGTTCGCCGCCGAGCCGCGTCCCTGACACAAGATGCCACGACTCCGCGCGAAGCGGACCAAGTCCCACACCGTCAGAAAATACGCCGCGTAGTTCAACTCGCCGATCAGTTTCAGCTCGTGCTCGATCAATCGCCGGATTTTGTCCGGTACGCCGCGCGGGTAACGGTCCTTCGCTCCGCACCACGTCAAATTGATGAGGTGCTGAATAGGCGAAAGTCCGCGAGGACACAGCTCGATCGGGTACTCGTACTTCAACTCGTCGAGCGAGAACGAACAACGGCCAACAATCTCGATGCTGCGTGCGATCGCATCGGGACACTCGGCGAAGAGCGTGGCCATCTCGGCCGGCGACTTGAGATGCCGTTCGGCATTGGGAAATCGTCGCTCACCGAGTTCTGCGACCGTGCAGCCATGCCGAATTGCTGTAAGCACAGACTGTAACCGCTGCCGCTGGGCGACGTGGTAATGCACGTCGTTCGCCGCCACAAGCGGCACGTTGGCCGCTTTCGCTTCGTCGATCCATCGTCGCAGTCGCCGCGCGTCGTCGGGACCACGATGCAACTCGGCGAGTGCGTAAGCTCGGTCGCCGAAGACATCGCGAAGCGAGACAACGTAGCCGTCTCGTTCCGCGAGATGGTGACGTTGGGCGATTCGATCGCCGAGCACAATTCCCGCGAGCAGTCCTTCGGCATGTTCGGCGACATCGGTGAACGTCAGCCGGCACTCACCTTTCGGAGCACGCGAACGGCCGTGCGTGATGAGGCGACAGAGTCGCCCATACCCGGCACGATTCATCGCCCACAACACGACCGGCGGAGTATCGGCTGGAGTGATCTCCGCGCCGATGAGCAACTGAAACTTGGCCTCCTTCGCGGCGACGTGTGCGCGCACGACACCTGCCACGCTGTTGCGATCCGTTATCGCGAGAGCCGTCAGTCTCAACTCGGCCGCGCGCGCGATCAACTCATCGGAATGCGAGGCTCCTTCCAAAAACGAGAAGTTCGTGCGGCAGTGCAGCTCGGCGTACCGCTGCGTCTGCGTGGAGCACGCTGTAGGTTGGGACTCTGTCCCGACCTGGTCGGGACAGAGTCCCAACCTACTTTGCGGCTGCGTGCTCGGCTGCGGGCACGTTGAAAACGTACCCCACGTCGGCCGGCGTTTGCTGGGAGGTTGATCGGGCATGATTCAGTCGAACGCTCCGTGAATGAACCACGCGAGTTCCTTCAGACAGTGGAACAGCCAGAACCGCTGGCCTGTGTGAACCTCGACACGGAAGTAGTCGCGATGAATGGACTCCTCCCGCCACCAGCCGGTCTCGATCCGCTCCGGCCCCCAACTGCGCAGGACGCGATGCTCGCGACGCTCCCAACGAAACCGCAGCGGCGCGCCTTCCGGACCGGCGATTGAAACCTCAATCGTCTGCGGCGGCGCGAACAGCCGCAGCGGTCGCGATGCCGTAGGACGGATTGTCAATCCGTCCGCCAGATCTCGCGGCAAAACGGACGGATTGTCAATCCGTCCTACAGCGCGCGACAACATCAAACCACTCGCGACCGCGCATGGCTCGTAAGCCACCGCCAATTCTGGCTGAGCTTCCGGCAACAAGCGAGCACAGACAACGGCCTGCGAGCCCAGACGACTGCTGAGCCGATCCAACAAACCGGCGACTTCGCGATGACCATCGCCGTCAGACTCGAAGCCGAACAAGTCACGTGACCGCGCCGCCAGCGAGGCGATGGCGGTCGCTTCCAGCCGCACGAACGAGACCGCTTCCGGCAAAG
>CAZPUJ010000007.1:0-8980 GCA_964589725.1 uncultured Planctomycetaceae bacterium | reverse complement strand
GCAGGATCTGCTGGGCTTCGCGAACCAGAATGGGATTACTGGATCTTACAACGCGGCGACGGGCGTGCTGACGCTCACGGGAACGTCCAGCGTGGCGAATTACCAAGCGGCGCTGCGGTCAGTCACGTACGTCAACACCAGTGAGAACCCCAGCAGGGTCAACCGAACGGTCACCTTCTCGGTGAACGATGGGGCGCTCGATGCCAGTAGCGGCCGGACAATCAGCGTTATTGCAGTCAACGACCCACCAACGCTTCCGCCGTCGGCGTCAGCGCTTTTGTACACGGAGAATGACCCGGCGACGGCGATCCGTCCCGGACTGACGACGTCCGATCTGGACAACGTGCATTACGTGGGGGCCACAGTGTCGATCACCGGCGGGTTCGCCTCGGGGCAGGATCTGCTGGGCTTCGTGAACCAGAATGGGATTACGGGATCTTACAACGCGGCGACGGGCGTGCTAACGCTCATGGGGACGTCCAGTGTGGCCAATTACCAGGCAGCGCTACGGTCGGTGACGTACGTCAACACCAGCGAGAACCCCAGCACGGCCAACCGCACGGTGACCTTCTGGGTGAACGACGGAACCCAAAGTGCCAGTTCCGGCCGCACGATCACAGTGACGGCTTTGAACGACGCGCCGACGGCCAATAGCAACGCGTACTCGGTGAATCGGGGAACGACGCTAAACGCCAACGATACGACCGGGACGGTGGGAGGAACGAACGACGACAGCGTGCTGGTCAACGACACGGATCCGGAGACCAACGCGCTCTCGGCGGTCTTGCTGGCTGGGCCGACGCATGCCTCGGGCTTCAGCCTGAACCCCAACGGGACGTTCACGTACGCCCACAACAACGACAGTGCGACCAGCGACAGCTTCACGTACCGCATCTCCGATGGTTCGAAGCAGAGCAACATCGCGACAGTCACCATCACGTATGAATCGGGAAATCCGCTCATGGCCGCTTCGACGGCGTCCGTCACGAGCAGTGCGCAGACCGGCTCAACTCTCACCGACGCAGCACTCGCGCGAATCGGCCGGGAAGCCACGGTGCGATGGCTGACGATCGCTCCCGCCGACATGCACGATGCCATCCGCACCGCGGCCGGCTCGGTCACCTTCGCCATTGCGGACCTTCCCGGGCAGACGTTAGGGATTTCGTTCGAGCATACGATTTTGATCGATCGCGATGCTGCCGGTTTCGGATGGTTTATCGACCGGACACTTCGTGACGACCGTGAATTCGGCACCTCTCATGACGCGAGTGCAACGAGCCCCGCTTATGGCCACATGGATCTGCTGTCGGTCGTCGCACACGAGATCGGGCATCTCCTCGGCTACGACCACGACAGTACGCTCGACGTGATGCGCGACTCACTCGAAGCAGGGCATCGAACGATCGCGGTCGATGCGTTCTTCCAGGGCGTCGGTTCGCAGCACGGTGGACGAGTACTCGACCCGTTCATGTAGGCCGGATCACTTTTTGCCCGGCAGCAGCTTGTTCAAGCCTTTTTGCAATTGCTGGTCGAGCAGATTTTCAACAGCACCGGTCGTCGCTTCTCGCGCGAGTTGCTGGAACACGCGGTTATCGATTTGTGGGCGAGACAGGGTGCCTCGCACCGGAATGCTCAACGCTTTGCCTCGCAATCCGGCAAGGTATTTGTTCGAGTTGAGCCACTCGTCGCGAACAGGCACGTCGATGATCAGGTCAAGCGAATCGTCGAGTCCGACCGAGCCGCGAGTTTTCAGCGTCACTTCTTTCGTGACCATCGTCAGACCTTGGTGATGCACGCGGCCGTCGGCGAGGCGGAACGGGACTTGTTGTTCCGGCAGCGTGACCCAAACTCGTTGCTTGTTTGGGTCGCCGGCGGAACCCGACTTCGTCAGCACTTTGATTTGATCGACCAGCGTGATGATCTGCATCGCGAATGGACCTGGCGTGAGCTGAGAGTTGTGAATGCCGAATTGTCCCGAAGCCGCTCCGGCACCTGGATCGGTCACGGGTAACGAACCTTCCGTGACACTCATTGAAAAGCGGCCATCCACGCGAGTCGAATCGGCCAAGATCGGCGCGACAAACTTCAGCCAGCCGGCGCACAGTTCGGGTGTTAGGCGAACTTGTTCGACAACTTGTTGATTGTCCAAATCCAACCGGAAAGGCGATTGATCGAGCCGCAGTTGCGACGCGAGCCGGACTTTGCCTTCGAGGACCGAGACGTCGGACATCGCCAATTGCCCGACACCGTCTTGCAGCTTGCAGCCGATATTGCCTGTGCTCAGCGGCAGGCCATAGAGACTGGCCGATTCCCAGCCGAGACCAGCTTGTCCTGTGAGAGCCAACAGCGCGGCATCATTCGAGGCAGACGTTGCTGATCGTCCGGCATGGAGCGAGGCGGCGGTTGCCGGGACACGGGAACTTGCCACTGTCGCACTTGGCAAACTTCCTCGCAGTGCGAACGGTCGCTGGTCGCGGCCTGTCAGTTTGATGTTCTGCCGCACCGATTCGCCCAGCCGCAGCATCAGGCGATCCCAGTCGTACGCCAAGTCGCCGGAGAGATCGAGCCGCGGAGCGGCCTGCCACTCGTCGATCGTTCCGCTGCAAGCGACCTCTAGACCATCGGCTGTGATCTTTGCGTCTGTCAGTTTGAGTAATTGCTTCGCAGGATCAATGGCTGCTTCTCCTGTGAGTCGCACGGATTCTTCCTGCCACACGGTTTCCCAGGCGGGTTGCGGCTTGCCGGTCTTTGACGCCACGATCGCTTTTTGAATTTGCGAATCCAATTTGGCAACCGTCGTTCCGGCTTGTTGCCTGAACGTGAGTTTGCCCGCCGCATCGCCGCCGAGGAAATAATTGGGCGGAACCTGTCCCGCCAACATCCAGCGCGAGACGTTACCGAGGCTGACTCGGAAGTCCGTGTCACCCTTCGCCGCCAGATTGTCCGATTTGAGTGTCGCCTCAATATCGCGACCATGAATCGTCGCCGTTTGACTGACCAGGTCGAAACTTGGCGACGTCCAGCGTTCGGCCGACACGTCGTATTGCCCGGTCATCTGCAACGACAGCTTTGGTTCGCGAATCGCGTAGTCCGTACTCTTCGCGTCAAGTTGCTCGATCGCCGCCTTGAAGTTCGACACGTTGATTCGTTGCCGTCCGGCATCGACCTCGGCGTGAGCCACGATTTGTCCGGCAAGTTGCCAACCGGCGAACGAAATCAACGGCTGCAACCGCGATTGCCACGATTGCAGACCGCCAATGAGGTCCGCCTCGCCTCGCCAGTTCGCTGGTTTTGCGGTCAGATCGACTGGCTCCAACAGCTTGATTCGGAAGCGATCGCCGCCGCTCATCACAGTTAATTCGGCCGAATCAATTCGCTCCGCGTGCTGCTGATCGGACAGGTGGCCGGTTGATGTGAGGTCGATGTCGAGCGACTGCTCGCGCCACGGCGATTGCCCGCGCTGTCGCACTTCAAACGCGGTCAATTGTGTTTTCGCCGACAACGCGACTTCGCCACCGTGCCGCTGTTGAATTTTGCCGCCCGCCTGCAGCTGGCCGCTCAGTCCGTCGATGCCCCAATCGAAGAAACGGTTGAGATTCTGATGCAGCTTGTCGAGGTCTGCTGTCGCCGTGAAGTTGGCGTTCGACAATGTGCCGGTCGCATCCGCTTGCAGAAAATCCGATCGACACGTCAGCCGATCAAACACGAATTCGTTTTGGTCGCGACGTACGGAAACGATCGCTTCGATCGGCACGTTCCAGTCGACTTTCTGCCCGTCCGCAATGGCCGACAAACTGGCAACCTCCATTTTGCCGCTGAGTCGCCTGGCCCCGTCCTTCGGCTGACTGAGCAACACAGCTTTGACCGAGCCACCCGTGATTTTCGTTCCGTCTCGAACCGCGAGTGTTCGCGGCAACAGTGCCGCGAGCTTCGCGAGATCGACTTGCCCATCAATGCGAAATGTCTCCGCGCTGAGTTTGTCGAACGCCTGCTCCGGCGATGTGAACGACCAGCCGGACAGTGGCATGTCGCCAGTTGCCGTCATCTCGCCGATGTCGGATTTCAATTCTGTGTCGTCGAGTTGCACGCGTCGGCCGTCTGTCTTGACCTGACCTCGCAAGGTGACTTCCGCCAGACGCAACTTGTCCGACTTCATGCCGGTCAGTCCGGCGACGAGCAAGTTGCTGATCGAAAACTCACCGCGCCCCGCAACCTTCGTGCGTTCAGTCTTTTCGGCGGGATGCGCCGTTAGAGCGGCCTTGAAATTCGCATTCAACAACCCCGCGATTTCACCCCCCGGATGCCAACGAGCCAGGATCGGATTGAGCCAATCGAGCCGCCACTCTTTCACACGCAACTTCAACTGCCGTCCGCCGACTGTCGCCGAAATCTGCTGAATGTTCGACGGCGACTCCAACAGGTCCACGCCGTCCATCGGTTGGTCACTTTCGCTCGAATTCGATCCGCCGGTATTTGAGTTGTCATTGAGCAGCTCGCCGAAATACAGCGCGAGTTGCCCGGCATCATCCTTCCCGCCACCTGACTTCGACGGCATTTCCGCGAGCGCTCGCGTCAGGCCGCTCGGCCCGAATTCGATCTTCCCGTCGATTCCGTCGAGGGTCGATTTTCGATTCGCCGCCGGATGCTCGAATTCGATGCGTGAGTTCACAAATTCAATCAAGAACTCCAGAGCCGGACCATCCGAGGAACTTGCAGGAAACGTCGCGATCAAATCTTCGATGTTCGATCCATTTGCCCGCAGCACGACGTTTCCGACAGGCTCGACAATCTGAAATGTGCCGAGCTTTGGCCAACCGCGAATCAGCTCCCACAGCGTCGCTTGGCTATGAAATTCCTTCGCTTTGACCAACGGTTTTCCTTGGGCATCCAGCACGGAGACGTCATGTGCCGTCACAGGCTTGAACCACCCCCAATCCGAAGCGTCGAAATCCACCTTGACCGGCTGTCCGTCAAGTGCCCAAGCGATAACCTTCGGCCGTAGGCTCGAATGCGAAACGATCTGCGGCGCGAACCACACACCGGCCGCCAAGACAAGCAGGCCGAACAGGCTTAACCTCAAAAACCAGCGCAACAATCTGCGAGGCCGGCGCGCAACTTCGGTTGAGGACTCCGACCGTGATTCCGCTGCATCGCTCATCATCTGACTTCCGTTTCAGACAGAATGACATTCCCGCTGCCGCGAAGTGCCCCCACTGGCTCGATTTGCCGATTGGCAAACTATCCCGCGCAGCCGCGACCCCGCTCGCGAGGCGAGTCTTCCTGCTCGAAAAATCGACTACTCACGTCTTTGTGGGTCAGTCGAAGCTCTTGAGCGAGCCAAGAAATTGGGACGATGCGTCACAAAACCCCAAAGCCGGAAGGTCGGGCGAAATCAGGCAACTGCCAGTCTCTTCGGCTAGCTTGGGATCAGCGCATACCAGCTGCATCGGCATCAGGCGACCGGTCGGTCGAAACTTTACGGCCGAGTTCGGGACGATCTCATCGCCGCGACGTTGACCAACTGAAGCGTTCGCCTTGATGATGTTGACCAGCTTACAAAGTCCCACACCCAGGAGAACCACCATGATTCGCGCGTGCCTTGTCACCTTCGTCGTGCTGGCGTCGTTGCTCAGTAAATCGCTTGCTGCCGCCCCGCCGGGGGAGTCGCTCAAAACGAAGCCGGAGATCACCGCCACGTTTTCGATTGTCGCCGTTGATCCGGAGAATCATGTGTGTGGTGCCGCGGTGGCCAGCAAGTATCCGGCGGTGGGCAAGGTCGTGCCGTACGTTCGAGCCGATGTCGGTGCGTTTTGCACTCAACATTATCACGTGCCGAAGTGGGGCGAGCCGGCTCTCGATCTGCTTCAGCAGGGGAAACGTCCGGAGGCGGTCATTCTTGAACTGCTCAAAGAGGACAAAGATTCCGGCCTGCGGCAGTTGGCCATCATTGACATGCAAGGACGAGCGGCCGTCCACAATCCGACAGACGCCCCCGCAGGCAGCCGCTATTGGGGAGCGATGGCTGGCCGTTTCTATTGCTGTCAAGGCAATACGTTGACCGGACGGGAAGTCGTGGTCGCCATGTCGCGAGCCTATGAAGACACATCGGGAAGTCTGGCCGACCGATTGATGGCGGCACTCATCGCTGCGGACTGCGCCGGAGGTGATCATCGCGGACGGCTGGCGGCAGGCATGCGAGTAGCGAAGAAGGGCGTCGAGGGCGATTGGCTTTCACTGCACGTCGACAAGAGTGACGATGCGGTGATTGATCTCGCGAAACAATACGCCGAGCTGAAACATGAGGCCAAAGGCGCATGGCCCGGCGGCAAACTTCCGTTCCAACATCCTTGTCCGGATCGCTTGAAGACTCCTTCTGCCTCCCTGCCGAAGAATTAGGTGAGCCATGCTTTCCCTTGGGCGAGATGTGTTGCGGCGGCTCGGTACTGGCGAAGCAATCGAATCGGTCTGCAGGACGGCGGGCTGGACGCGGTCGGAGTTCGATTCCCGGTGGCATGGTGAAGCGGCGAGTCGGGCGCCGCGCTGCGAGGGGCAAGTGGTCGCTAATGTGCGAACCGACGTGACGATCGAACGAGATCGTTGGGGCATTCCGCACATCTTCGCGGACAGTCATCACGACTTGTGTTTTGGCTTGGGCTTCGCGATGGCGCAGGACCGGATGTTCCAGATGGATTACCTGCGTCGCAAAGGACTCGGGCGGCTGGCCGAGGTGCTGGGTGCCGAAGGGCTGCCGCTGGATCTCGTGGCTCGGACCGTGGGATTGAACCGCATCGCTCAAGCGGAATGGACCAGTCTCCCCGATGAGACGCGCGACGTGCTGCAATCATTTGCCGAGGGCGTCAATGCCTGGATCGAACAATGTGGCGAACAACTGCCGATCGAATTCGATTTGCTCGATTACCGTCCGGTGCCGTGGTCGCCGCTGGACAGCTTGGCCATCGAGAACGAATTCCGTTGGTATCTGACCGGCCGTTTTCCAGTCGTCGTCATGCCGGAGTTGGCCAAGCGGGTGCTCGGTGACGGACCGCTCTATCGCGAGTTCTTGCTCGGCGAAGAGGATGCGGAAGCAGTCGTCCCGCCCGAATCGTATCGCGACTTGCAACGCGAACTCGGCGCAAATCCGTGGGACAGATTGCCACAGCGTCCGCGCGAAGTCGTAGGTCAGCCTTTCCAGGCTGACTCTCTGCGCGACGGTCAGGCTGGAAAGCCTGACCTGCATCCCGAAGGGACGGGGAGCAACAACTGGGTAGTTGCCGGACGACACTGCCGCTCGGGAATGCCGATGGTCGCCAGCGACCCGCACATCGCGATCGAAGCGGTCTCCTGCTGGTACGAAACTCATCTCTGCGGTGGCGACTTCAATGTGGCGGGGATGGCCTACGTCGGCATGCCCGCAATCATGTTCGGCCGCAACGAGCGTGTTGCCTGGGGAATTACCAACAACATTTGTTCGCTGCGCGATCTTTATCAGGAGCGAACCGATCCCGCGCATCCGAGTTGTTTCCAGTTCGACGGCCGGTGGGAACCCTCGCGCGAGTTGGTCGAGACGATCCACGTCAAAGGATCCGAGCCAATCTCGCGCACGATCTGCTTCTCGCGGAACGGTCCCGTGGTGGACGAGATTCTGCCGCCGCCGGGAAACCAGACCGGCCCGGTCACGCTGAAGTGGCTCGGGGCTTATCACGGTGGTTGGCTCACCTCGCTCTTGGACATCAACCGCGTTCAGTCCGTCGCCGAATTCCGTGAAGCGTTGCGACCCTGGCATGTGCCGACGTTCAATCTGGTCGTCGCCGATGTGGCAGGGCAGATCGCCGTGCAATGCGCCGGAAGAATTCCGCTGCGAAAACGACCCGAACGAGGCTACCGCCCGGGTTGGGATCCCGATCAGCAGTGGATCGGCTTGCTGCCGTTCGACGCCATGCCGCATGCCATCGATCCATCTCGCGGTTGGCTGGCTTCAGCCAACAACCGGCTGGCGGGCGATGATTACCCGTACCCGCTGTACGGCACCTGGATCAGTGGGCATCGCGCAGCGCGCATTCGCCAGATGATCGAAGTGGGTATCGCGAAATCATCCGCGCGTAGCGGAACTCGTGAGAGTTCCGAACTGAATTCTCACGAATTCAGCTACGAACGCGGCTTCACCTGCGACGACTTTCGTGACATGCACCAGGACACGGTCTCGCTGCGCGCCGTGACTTGCCTCCCGCCGCTCGTGGCCGCTCTGTCCGAGGTGACTGACCCGCAAGTCCAAATCGCGATGCAGTACTTGCAAAATTGGGACGGACACATCGAAGCCGAGCTGGTCGCTCCCACGCTGTTCAATGTGTTCTTCACCTTCTGGTCGAAGGCGGTCGCGGACGTGCATTTTGAGGGTGTCACCGCCGAACTGCTCGCGAAACAAGTCGAGGGTGTTGCCAGCCGTCTTCTCGCGGACGATCCGCACGGCTGGTTTCCCGACGGACAGCGACTCCCCTGCATCCGCCGCGTCTTCACCGACACGTTGGCCTACCTGACGCAGCGTTTCGGCACCGATATGTCGGCCTGGCAATGGGGCCGCTTGCATCGGCTGCCGCTAAAGCACGTGCTGTCGAATCGCGGCGATTTGGGACAACTTTTGAATCATGGTGGCGGACCGGTGAAAGGCGACATGATCACGGTCTGCAACACCGGCAGCGGACCCGACTGGCTGGCCACTTCCGGAGCCGGCTATCGCCTGATCGCCGATTTGGCGACGAACTGCTTGTTGGCCGTGGATGCTCAAAGCCAGTCGGGCCATCCGGGTTCTCCGCATTACTCCGACCAATTCCCCGCCTGGAACTCCGGCGAGTACCACGTCCTGCCGCTGGACCGCGCCGAAGTTACTGCGCTGGCAGTGCAGCGGTTGCGACTGTGCCCTTTGAACTGAACATTGAAAGGCCAGATCATGGTGCGAGAGAAGTCTGTCTTTTATCTGCGCGAT
>CAZPUJ010000006.1:0-9346 GCA_964589725.1 uncultured Planctomycetaceae bacterium | reverse complement strand
GCTCGAACACGGCCTTGAGCACCTCGGTGGTTTCCGTCAGACCATCCACAACCAGAATGCGTTGTCCGCTGCGAACCACGATGCCTGCCTTCCTTGGTGGGCGTTCGCCGTCTCGAATTCCGTCAGGTCGACGATCCTTCGCGGCCATTCACGGACCGGCGAAGGGGGCGGGAGAGTAGCGTCGCTCGCGAATCATGTCAAAACGAGTTCGACAACTCGTAACGCATTTATTGACGCAGTCGCCGATCGAAGCGTGTTACGTCCCGATAACGGTACGTGCCACCGTTGTCGCGAGCTACTTTTTTCAAGAAATTGTCGGCGGCGAGTTCCGGGCCTTTGCCGAATTCGACGCAATGAATTCGCGTCCGGCCGCCGTTGAGCGTTTTGATTTCATGCAGTTCGCGAGCCGACAACTGCGGCTGATCGGCATCGGTCAGAAAGAACAAGTGTTCGGGCTGATAACGCAGGGCTTTCTTCAGCGCCGGAACATGATCCGTGCCGCCGTCCGGCTGAATGCTGGAAATGAATTGCCTCGCCAGCGTGCGATTGATTTCCGTGGCCCACTGCATCCCCGGCCGTTCATCGTTGTGCCGCAATTCGATGAAACTCTGATTGTAGAAGATGACTTGAAACTGCTGCGTCTGTTCCAAGCCCGACAGGCTGGCGATGAGCTCTTCCTTGGCGGCGCGGATCGCATTGTGGTCGTACATGCTGCCGGAGCGGTCGAGCACGTACAGAAACCGGCTGCCTTTTGCGGCGATGTCGAAGAACGTCGTCTCGCCGAGGCCCGTTCCGTCTCCGCCTCCGGCACCGCCTCGTCCGCCGCCTCCGCCGCCTCCGCCGCTTCCACCGCTGCCACCGCTGCCGTATGGCCCTGAACGTCGAATGAGCTCGCTGGCGGATGATGGAGTCCGAAATGACGAGGAAGGACCAGGGCCGAGCCGCGGCAACCCATAAGGCGACGTCGGTCGGTCGGGCAAATTGAGCAAGTCGTTGATGGCCGCATCGTCGATCAGGGACAGTGGCTGTGGCGGAGCCTGGTTGTCGTCCGGCGTCATCGCGTTAGCCAGGTCGTCGCCTTCGATCGCATCCCCTGGACCGGCCGGCCTTCCCGAGTCAGCATCTGCTGAGGCATTCAGGCCGACCTCCCGAAACATCCCGTCGCCCGCTTTTGGCCCGACGGCTCCGGCCGTCGCACAACCGCGCAGAACCAGAGACATCACAAAGAACATCACCACGTGCGAGCCGATCGACACACACCAACTCGGCACGATCACGTCCAGTCGAAATCGACCGTCATCAACGTCGGAACCCAATCGCAATTCCGGAGTGGAAGTGTCGCGCATGATTGGAGACTATAAAGGAGTGACGGCATGTTGCTACGGTGTCGCTCGTCCGCTGGCGGGGCTGCCGGGTTGTCGACGTTTGATCTGTTCCAGAAATTGATCCGTCAGGTCTTCGGGGAAGACCCCATCGGGTTGTTTGAACTTGAACAAGTCGGCTGCCAGCGGAATGTTCGTCTGCACCTCGGTGAAGTCGAGGCTGACCATCGGCCGCAACGACTGCTCGGGCGTGCGGCCAAGGTACAGAATCCGGCGCGGGAACAGCGTATTCGAGTCGAAATACAATCGCACGCGACTCGGCATGTAATCCGGAAGTGGCGAATTGGGATTGTTCCCCTGCCACGCCTTGAGAGTCTCTGGCTTCCAGCCTCCTTCGATCACGACCAGCTTATGGCCATTGTACGTTTCCTCGGACTGCTTGACGAACAGCATCGACTTTTCGATCGACGCGAACAAACCGGGCAAGCCGCCGAAACCTAATTCCACAATGAGCAAATCTTCAGACATGCCGCTTTCCGCCGCCGCTTGCAAGATTTGACGAACATCGCGGCGCGAGATGCGTGGCGTCTCGGCGCCGATCTGATGTCGCGTCCAAAGGACTTGCCCGTCGCAGACTTCCAGGAGCGAAGCATCCGTCTTGCCGACGCGGACTTGGAATTCCAATCGCAGCTTCAAGTCGGCTCCGTGACCTTGCTGGTAGGCTCCGGACACCGTAAAGCGCCGTTGCCCCAACGCCACCGTCTCCACCAGTTTGGCCTTGATCGATTGGTACGACCGCAACCGCTGTCGAGCTTGCTCCCACACGGCCCTGGCTTCCGGCGACTCTTTCAACGGAGCCTCCGCAACGCGTTCTTTGGCGGCATCGGCAGCGGTTTTCTGGGAAGCAGCCGCCTTGTCGGTCTCGGCGGCGGTTGCTTTTGTCGAACCAGTTTGCTCGCCGAAAAGTTGCTCATTGAGGCCGTAAACCACGGCGACCACGCAGATTGCAGAAAGCCAGAAGATAGGCAAGCTTTTCATTTTGTTCCGAACGTAACGGATTTGCCAAAGATTCGGATCAGGCAGAACCGAAGTTAAATGCCAGACTCCGAACGGGTTTTCATCCGCTCGGCCGGCCCACGTTGGGTCGGGTTGGAAGTTGCACGAGTGACGTCGCACGCCATGACTCGAAATTCGCGTCGCGGAATAAAGCGTCTACTTTGGCGACGGATGTAAGGCGGAAATTCTAGTTCGAGCCTGTCAGCAGGGCGACCCCAAGTGAGGGCTTCGCCGTCGTCTCAGGTCGAGGGGACTCGTGATGAGATCTTATTTTCTGGCACTCGGAACGTTAGTGGTTGTCTGCTTTGGTTGCCAGATGGACGGGCAGCAGCTCATCGACAAAGGGGAGTACGTCGCTCCGCCGGCGGCTTTGCAAAGTCGCCCCGGCCCAATGGTCGACGGCCCCGGCCCCGGCGTCTTGCCGATGATGGCTCCACCGCCGGTTCGCACATTCCAGTCAATATCGACACAGATTCGCTTCGTCGGTCCGATTGGGATGAAAATCGGTTGGAAGATCGGTCCGGGTTACGCGGAGAACCAATTGGTCTCGCCAGCTCGCTGGGAGTTCGCACAGGCCGCGACCTATCGGCTGAAGCTGGCCAGCATCACCGGCCGCGAAGGACTGACGCTGTATCCAACTTTGCAGGTCTATCCGGCGCATCCAACGACCGACGCGTACCTCAGCCATAACAGCGTGCCGATCGAACTGACTGACGAAGACCTCGATCAGATCGAGAGCAACAATTTCGTGTCGAAGGTCATTTACCTGCCGGACCCGAAGTTCCAAGAACTGGCGATCGCCGGGGTCGAGACGTTGTCCTCGACGCGGCTTG
The DNA here is from genome assembly GCA_964589725.1 of uncultured Planctomycetaceae bacterium. GTDB lineage: Bacteria > Planctomycetota > Planctomycetia > Planctomycetales > Planctomycetaceae > CAYSHJ01. Next base: position 6,135 of record CAZPUJ010000006.1, on the reverse strand, counting down.
ATCCGGGAGTCGATCCCGTCTCCGAGGCTGATCGCCGTGGCACGATCATGGTGGTCTTGCGAGTCGGCAACAAGAATCTCGAACAACCGGCTGGTGGTTCCGACCCCATGGCCAACGACGACGACGGCTGGCAGCAAGTCAGCTACAACGCCGACGGCGAGAAGGGCGAGATCGTCGCGCCGATGCCGATCCAAGAGTCCGGGAATTCGTTCGCCGGAGTTCCCGGCCCGATGATGGTCGGCGGGCCGGGTGGTCCGGGCCGTCCCGCGTACAACCCGATCTCGGGTGTCGGTGGAACGCCGATGTGGGGCATGCCGAACTCGGCCACACCGATCGGCTTGCCCGGTCCGCCGCACTTACCGCTCGGAGGCCCCGCGACCTTGCAGTCGCACACGGTTCGCAACCTGACCAAGCAAGAGATTCCCCAGGGTGTCGATCACATGTTGATGGACGTGAAGCATGAGCCGGGCATTCGCTTGCCGAAGCCGGTCAAGCACGTCCAATACAGCGAGAAACACCCGATCTACGGCCCGGGCCAGGTCTCGCAGCCGAACTGGAACGTGCCTCACTAATCGCCAACGATCCGCCTTCCCTCCTGCCTTGCGGCGTCGTGCCATCATGAGTCCGCAGCCTGTCTTGCTCGATCTGAACCTTCTGCCGCGCGGACTGCGTTGGACTGCCTTCCTGTGGTGGTTGCGACGTTGCCGGATGCTCGCGATGTTGTTCAGCATCGCCATCATGGCCGGCTTGATGACCGACCATTGTCACGCTCAAGGGATGTCGGCCAGCGGGCCGAATTCGCTGCTGGATCATCGCGTGCCGCCCGGTGTCTGGGGTGAGTGGATTCAAGCCGCAGGTCGCGTGCGGGGCTTCGAGTTTCAGTCCGTTCGCGTCGAACTTCCCTCCACAGGCCAAGTCACGTGGTTTGTTGGCTCGTTTGACGACGTTCATTCCGGCGGGCAGGTCGGTCTCGCGGTCGGGCAGTCATATCGCGTGCGGCTCAGTGAGATGCCGGAGTTTCCTGGTATCGAGCTGTACCCGTCCATCGAAATGCTCGATCGACTGCACCCACCGCCAGGATATGCCGAAAGCTTTCCGGTGCCGGTGACGTTCGCTGTCGAAGAACTCGAAGCAGTCATCGAAGGCCGGATGATTACGAAGGTCGTGTATCTCGAACAGCCGCAACTCGCCGCGCCGTTCGAGCTGACTGCCGACATCGCTGTCCGCACCGTCAACTCTCGCATCAACCTCATTGAAGAAGCCGACAAAGCCGGCCGGCCACTCGCGTTGATCCGTCTCGGCGGCCGATTGCCGGCGAGGAATGAGACCAGCGGACCGTTCTTCGGCTCCGGCGCGCCGTTGCTGCCCAGTTCAAAAGGATCGACGGTGAAACGCGGCCACGTGCAACAGGCGGTGACGTTCGCTCCGGCCGAACCGCGCGTGCAACTGACCTCGCAGGAGGCCGCTCAAGAATTGACGCCCAAGGACTCTGCCAAGGCCAGCGACTCTCTGCCAAAGATCACTGCGTCACCAAAACTCGCGGAAGAATATCCCGACGAGTACCTCTTCGATGGCGGTGACCGTGGCTATCCGGTGCATTACGACCGTGACTTCATGCTGGGCGTTGATGCCGAAGACACCATCGCCGAGTATCGCGACGACAAAGGCCGCCGACACGTCAAAGCCTCGAATCGTGTGGCGATTTACGCGCCGCGATTTGCTGGGCTACGGTCCGTCAGCGGCATGCGAGAAGACTTCAACGTGCAACGAGTGGCGAGCAACTTCGACCAAGTCCAAGGGGCCGGCTTGCAACAACGAGCCAATAGCAAAACCAGTCTGCAACGCGAACGACTGCAAGGCGTGCGCATGCGATCGCGAGCCGGTGGACTGCTCGGTAAGACGACTCGCGATAGCGTGGCCAGTTCCTTGAAAGCGGCTCAAAACAGCAAGCTGCTGAACCTGTTCGAGGACGTGCAATTCTTTAATGACGGTCGGCTTCGCCAGTCGGAATCGGCTCGGCTGCAAGCGGGTATGCAAGCCGCGATCGCGTGGTCGCGCGATCTGAATCCGGTCATGGTGGCCAGCCTCTCTGCGGCCCAAGAGGTCTACGCGACGTTCAAGGTCGCCGAACTGGTTGGCGTTGACGAATCACATAAAAAACCCGGTCGGCTGCGGATCGTCAAACTGGCTGACAAGGAATCAGCGAAGCCGGGCGACGTGATCACGTTCATGATTCGCTTTGACAATCTCGGCGACCGCGAACTGCAACACATCCGCATCATCGACAACCTGACGCCGCGACTGGTGTACATCGACGATTCCGTGACGTCGGACCAGGAAGGCTCGATCAACGTCGACGACAACGCCGAAGGGAGCCACATTCTGCGATTCGAATTCGACAAGCCGCTCGCCGGACACACCGGCGGAGTTGTCAGTTTTCAGGCCAGGCTGCGGTGAAGCAACACCGCACTTTGTAGCTGAATTCGCAAGAATTCAGCCGCCGCACTTTGTAGATGAATTTGCAAGAATTCAGCCGCGCGAGTCTGGTCGACGGACGGAATTCTTACGAATTCAGCTACGAAGAGTTGGAAGGTGCGCTGTCGTGCTAGCGGCTAGTCAGCCACGTGGAACCAGAAACTAGAAACGTCCAGTGCGGCACTGCGAGTGAGGGAGAGAGCCGGAAGCCTCCGGTCCCAGACTTGTGCCACGCACCGAACCCGCCGAACTCCGGCGGGTTTTTTTGTCGCTTGTAGGTCAGGCTTTCTAGCCTGACATGAGCGCTTCAATCCGGGTCAATTCCCAATCGAGTCAGCCTGGAAAGGCTGACCTACTTCAGCAACTGCTGCGAGCCAAACCCCGCCACGTTATCATGCTTCCCACGTTCGTGACGTTTTTCTCATTCACTTTTTTCGTCGCGAGATTCGCATCATGTCACAAGGTTTTGCCAGACTGGAAGTTTATGAAACGGGAGAGGTCACGGTCGTCGGTTTCGGTGGTCGCGAGGTCTTGGACCAAGTCAATATCGCCGCGTGCCGCCAACAGATCGCCGAACTCGTCCAGCAGAACAACGCAAAAACGTTGGCCTTCGATTTGACCGGCGTGCGGCTGATTCCCAGCGGCTTGTTGGGTCTATTGGCTTCGCTGAAAAACCTGGGAATTGGGATTCAGCTTTTCAATCCGTCGGAAGACGTGCGTGACGTCCTGGAGACGACGAAGCTAAATCAGCTCTTCGAAATCCACGAGATCAAGCCGTGATGTTAACCATTGCCCCGGCGGAACAATGCGGCCTGGACTCGGATCGTTGGAACACCGCGTTGACGATCGCACACGTTTGGTGCGAACACAAAGTCGTGCCGTCGGCCGCGATCCTTGTCGCGCGAAATGGACACTCGCCCGGACCGCAGTTTTTCGGCAAGCAGAGACTTGCGGCGGATTCGCCGCCGTTGCGCGACGACGCGATCTTTTTGATCGCTTCGATTACGAAGCCGATCGTCGCGATGGGAGCATTGATGTTGCTCGAGCGCGGTCAGCTTGCGCTCAACGATCGGGTGACCGACTTCCTGCCGGAGTTCGGTGCGCGCGGCAAATATGCGACGACCGTGCGGCACTTGCTGACACACACATCCGGTCTGCCCGATATGCTGCCGAACAACATCGAGCTGCGAAAAGCTCATGCCCCGTTGTCGGAGTTCGTCACCGGCACATGCGAGATCGCTCCAGACTTTCCCGCCGGCCGCGCGGTGCAATATCAGAGCATGGGCATCGCGGTGCTCGCCGCGATCATCGAGAAGATCACCGGCCAGACCTGTGCCGAGTTCCTGCGTCGCGAATTCTTCCAACCGCTGGGCATGCGAGACACGCGGCTTGGTGCGCCGGACGATTGGTTTGCGGGGCCGAAACCGACGGTCGACCGCATCGCCGAGATTCGCGTTTCGCCGGAACAGGCCGAGGCGGCCGATTGGAATTGGAACAGTCGCTACTGGCGACAACTTGGCGTTCCGTGGGGCGGGTTGCTGACGACTCCCTGGGATCTCGGTCAATTCGCTCAATTGATGTTGCGGCTGGGTCGCGTTGGTGAGCGGCAATTGCTGTCAACGGCCACCGTGATGGAAGCGACTCGCAATCAACTGGCCGTGATGAAAGATGTGCCGGACGAAGAACGCCGCTTCCGTCCCTGGGGATTTGGCTGGCGGATGCAGTGGGCCAACCATTCGAACACGTTTGGCGATCTCATCGGCCCACGGGCGTTCGGACATTGGGGCGCGACCGGGACGATGCTGTGGATCGACCCGGAGCGTGACTCGTTCGCGTTAATCCTGACGACACAGCCGCTCGAACCGAATGGAGCCTCATTCCAACGATTGTCGAATGCGATCGTCGGAGCGTTCGCCGATTGAGCCGTGGCTTTGTGGGGCAGACATCGTGCCTACCGACCGTCGAAAAGCTTGCTTCCAGTGATGACGCTTTGCGTCGCTTCTCACCGTTTACCGCCTGGCTATAATGCCGCACCTTCGCGGTCTCCGAGCATCGCGAGCGTGGCGGAGTAGCTCAGTCGGTTAGAGCACCGGCTTCATAAGCCGGTTGTCGTGGGTTCGAGTCCCACCTCCGCTATTGTCGAGATGTGCCTGTGCAGGCGGTGTCGAGATGTGCCAGTGCAGGCGGCCGTTAATTTTCCTCGGCATCGCGGCGTTTGGTCATCGACAGGCGATTGCCTTTCTCGTTATAGCCGACTTGCGTCATGAAGGACCGCATCAGCATGATCCCGCGACCGCCGGGCTTGTCGAGATTCTCCTCATCAGTCGGGTCGGGCACTTCCTCCAGATTGAAGCCCTCGCCTTGGTCTTCGATCACGACGGCGACTTCTACCGCATTGAGTTGGCAAGAGATGTAGACTTGTTTCGACGAGTCCATGCGATTGCCGTGTTTGATGGCGTTGACTAACGCCTCTTCCAATGCCAGCCGAGCACCAAAGACGTCGCGCATCGGCCAGCCATGCTGCTCCAACAGTCCGGCAATACGTTCCTGAACCATACGCCCTTCCGCTGTATCGTTGGGAATCCAGACTTCAAATTGTTCGGTGTAGGCCATGGCTATCAAAGACCAGACAGTCAAATAGTCACACCGGACTTGCGGTTGTCAAGCGGTATACCACGGAAACCCTTGCCAAAGAACTTGGCTGGAAAGATCGGAAAAGTTTGGAAATGGAATCTCAAGTGTCAGAGGCGAAGGGTTGGATCTAAAGTCCCTGTAACGCCGCCTCCAGGTTGTCCTTCATGTCAAACAGCTTATTGAGCTTCGTGATCGCAAAGACTTCGTAAATATCCGGACGGATATTGCACAACCGCAGCTTGCCTTTCGCCGCCTTGACCTTCTTGTCCATTGTGATCAATTTTCCCAAAGCGGCGCTGGATAAGTACTCGACGTTGGAAAAATCGAGGACGATCTTTGGCCGGCCATCCTCCTCCAGCAGGGCAAACAATTGATTCCCGATGATCTGGATGTTGCCTTCATCGAGAATCTTCTTATCAATGAACTTTGCAACTGTGACATCCCCGATCTCTTCGAGGTCCAACCGGCGGGTTCCAGTGCTCATGATTTGCTTTCGGTTTGCCTGTCGAGTGGTCTAATGAATTCGCGCTCGCTACAACTCCGATGATGATGCTCTTTGCCGGAAATCATGTCAAGCAAGTTTTTTCGGCAAGCCAGTTTGCGCCACAGGCCGCGCAGCAAATCCGGCAAGGCTTTCCACTTCGTGAGGTTGCTGTTCGGCACGTGGACTCGAAAGTTAGACTCGACCACCGCGCGTTATGGCCAGAGCGCCGCGTCCTCACCATCCAGCCGTAACGTCAGACACTTCGCGCTGCCGCCGGCTTTGATGAACTCGCCCAATTCGGTCGCGTGCGGCATGAAACCCCGTTTGATTAAGCCCTTCTCCAAATCCGGGCAGCCCGTGTTCAACGCGACATGCCGGTCGATCACGACCGCGTTGCACGCGAACCGCCGAGCCTCGTCGGGCCGCACCTCGATCAACGTCGAGACATGTTGCCGCAACGCCGCGCGGCCGTACTCGTCGAATGCCGGCGGAAAGTAAATCGCTTCGGTCGGGCTGAGCGGACAGAAACACGTATCGAGGTG
>CAZPUJ010000005.1:0-7277 GCA_964589725.1 uncultured Planctomycetaceae bacterium | reverse complement strand
CTGGCGTATTTGATGATTCACCAGCAAGATCCGATCGGGCTGATCACGTTCGATGAGAAGCTGCGGCACAGTCTTCCCGCTCACAGCAAGCGGACGCAGTTGGGTAACATCCTGGCGATGTTGGCTCAGGCGCGACCCGGTGGACCCACCGACGTCGCGACGAACCTGCGGCGGATCGCCGCGATGATTCGGCACCGTAGCCTGCTGATGCTCTTTTCCGACTTGCTCGTCGATCCCGAGCCGGTCATTCAAAGCCTGCAATTGTTGCGGCATGCCGGACATGACGTGATCCTGTTTCACGTGCTCGACGAGGCCGAGGCGACGTTCCCGTTCGACGGCATGGTTGATTTGCAAGACCCGGAAAGCGAGGCTCATCAACTCGTCGATGCCGACGGCATACGGGCCGACTACTTGGAAGCCGTCAACGACCTCTGCGGCCGTTACCGCCGCGAGTGCCTGTCGATGGGAGCCGACTACGTCCGCTTGGACACCAGCATGCCGTTCGGCAATGCGCTGCTCGAATACCTGTCGCAAAGACGAGCACGCTTTTGAGTCGCTGCGTCGAATACACTCCGCATACCGAGTGATGCGCGAGCCAATCCACGTCCAGGAGATGCCTCATGCCGGTTCACAATTGGAAGACAGCTCCGCTGGGCCTGTTTCACCATTTTCACCAGCATTGGTCCTGTGCGATTTGCGACGGCTTGAATGGTGGCTTGTTGCCTTCCGGCTTTTACGCGCTGATTGAGCAGCATGCCGCGAACGTCATCCCTGATGTCTTGACGTTGCAACGCCGCTCGGGGTCAGGCAAGCCGAGCCACCGCCAGCGTGGCGTCGCTCTGGCAGAGGCTCCACCGAAGACAAGCATGATCCACCAAGCATCGCTCGCCGACGTCTTTGCGGCGAAGGCAAACAAGATCGTGGTCCACGACTCGTTGGGCGACGTGGTTTCGGTGATCGAACTCGTTTCACCGGGAAACAAACACAGCCGGCTCGCGGTGCGAAAGTTCTTGAATAAGTCGGTGGACCTGATTCAGAACGGCGTTCATCTGTTGATTGTTGATCTGTTTCCGCCGTCGCCGCGCGATCCGCAGGGAATACACGGACAGATCTGGAGCGAAATCGACGAAGGGGACTTCACGTTGCCACGCGGTAAACGTTTAACGTTGGTATCGTACTGCTCCGGCTCTCCACTGACGGCCTTCATCGAGCCGTTGGCGGTTGGAGACCGTTTGCCGAAGATGCCGGTGTTCCTGGATTCGCAAACCTACGTTCCCCTGCCGTTGGAGGAGACTTACAGCGAAACCTGGAAACGCTGCCCCGCGGAGTTTCGGGAGGCAATCCTCGAACGGCAAAAATAATCCGCGGGTAAGGTCCGGCCGGTCTTCTGAAACCGACAGGAGCCTGGGACCGAGTAATGCAAATCCACTGAAACCAGTTCGCGGTTTGGCCGGTATAAATGCCGTGTCGCCCCGTGTCCCTTCTTGTTTGGGAGATGACCTATGAGTTGGCTCCGACGTTTGCTCGCCGTTCCGCAATGGCGTCGATTGATCGTTGTCATGGTGCTCGGCGTGATGTGTCTCGGATCGCTCGGCCAGCCTGCCGTCGCGGTCGACGACCTCGCCGAGGCGGTGCCGGGCGGGGCGGTGTTCTTCGCCGAAGTCTCTGGGTTGGAACCGTGGATCGACAAGCTGCAAAACTCGCCCGTCGTGCCCGCGCTGCAAACAAACCCGCAAGTTCAAGCGTTCCTTCAATCTCCGCCAGGTCGCAAGGCGGACGCCGCACGAAAGGTGATGGAAACGCAACTCGGCATGGACCTGTGGACGCTCGGCAAGACGATCTTTGGCGACCGGCTGGCGGTGGCCCTTTATCCGCACGAGGGCCGCAAAGAGCCGGACGCGGTCATTATCGCGCAGGTGAAGGACGCCGCCGCGTTGAACCGCATTCGCGAGCGACTCGATCCGCTGCTGGTACTGATTGGCGATCAAGCTCAGGTCTCGGCAGGTCCCGGCGGATCGACGGTGCGCAATTACGCCGGCAAGGTCTTCATCGCCGACAAAGATAATTGGGTGGCCGTTGCCAGCACACCGGACTTGCTAGGCCAGACCGTGGCACGGCTGACCGGTGCGAATCCGGATGCGCCGCAGCCGCTGAGTGCGGACGCTCCCTATGTGGCCATGATGAAGCAGATGGGTTCGCAGCATCTGGTTCGCAGCTACATCAACCTCGAACTGATTGCCAAGAGCATGGGCGGACGGCTGGGGCCGGAGAAGTTGGACAATCCCGTGCTCTCGCTGATCAACGGCGGTATCTACGAACTGGCGAATCGCAGCCCGTTCTTCGGCTCGACGTTGGATCTGGATGACCAACATCTGCTGTTCACGCACGCGGTGGCCGGAACGCCCGAGTCGTTGGGCGAGAAGTATGCGCCGTTCTTCGCCGAGGCCGGCAAGCCGGATGCGGGATCGTTGCCGAACGTGCCGGGACTGATCGGCGGCTGGATTCTGCATCGCGATTTTGCCGGCTGGTACAAACGCCGCGAAGAACTGTTGCAATCGCAAGTGCTGCCGGAGTTCGACAAGTTCGAGGCAGGCTTGGCCAATCTGTTGCCCGGTAAAGACTACGGCACCGACATCTTGCCGTCGTTCGGCCACAACCTGACGTTCGTCGCCGCGCCTCAAAGCTACAGCCACTTGAACGGCAAGCCGGGATTGCAGCTTCCTGGGTTAGCTCTCGTCTGGGATTTGGCCAAGCCGGAAGAAGCCGAAGAGACGTTGAACCTCTTCTTCCAAACGGTCTCGACGATCGCGAATCTCGAAGCCGGCAAACAGGGCCGACAGCCGTGGGTGCTCAAATCGGAAAGCTATAAAGACGTGCAAATCACCTTCGGCAAGTACGGACAGAAGCCGAAAGGCGACCCTCTGCCGATCGTGTTCAACTTCATGCCGGCGGCCGCACGCGTGCGCGACAAGTTCGTTACGGCGTCCTCGGTCGATTTGTGCAAGCACCTGATCGACGTCTATTCGACTCCCACCATCACGACTGCGACGCGCAAACCGACTCGCGATGATTTCCTCTTCGAATTGACCGGCGAGACGCTGGCGAATGCCCTCGATGTGAATCGCGGACTGCTCGAAGCCCGCGCCGTGCAAGAAGGCAAATCCTCGGATCAAGCTCAGGCGGATGTGGGCTTCTTGCTGCAATTGGTCCGCTCCGTCCGCACGCTGCGTCTGACCAGTGGCGCGTCCGGTGAAACGTATCGAGTGCAGTTGGAAGCGTTATGGAAATAGACATCTTCGCCCCACCGACCCTTCCGGTAGCTCAGTCGCTCCGCGACTGAGATTTTAGCGCAATGGAAATAGACATCATCGCCACATCGACCCCGCGTCGGTGGGGATGGGGGCGGGAACACGGGAGACCAAACTTATGGACCTTCTGCAACGCACCGACATCGCTTGGTCGCGGCGCGAGGCGACTCACTTGCTGTGGCGCACCGGCTTCGGAGCATCCGCGGCGGACATCGACCAAACTGTCGCCGACGGTTTGGACAAGACACTCGATCGGCTGCTGATCGCTCAGCCAGAAAGCGAGGAGTTCGTTCGCGCGGACACGCTGTTGCGGCAGGCAGCGTACGACAGCGGTAACATCGCCGACCTGAAAGCCTGGTGGCTGCACCGCATGTTGGCGTCTGCGAATCCATTGGTCGAAAAGCTGACGCTGCTGTGGCACAATCACTTCGCGACCTCGAACGCGAAGATCGATTCAGTGCCGCTGATGGTCGCTCAGAACGATCTGTTGCGGCGCGAGGCGTTGGGAAGCTTTCGCCGCACGCTGCACGATATGGCTGGCGACGCGGCGATGCTGTTGTGGCTGGACGGCAACGCTAATCGCAAGCGACACCCGAATGAAAACTTCGCTCGCGAGCTGATGGAACTCTTTAGCCTGGGCGTGGGTAACTACTCGGAACACGACATCCAGGAAGCCGCGCGAGCCTTCTCCGGCTGGCATGTCCGAAATGGCGAATTCTGGTTCAACGCGATCCAGCACGACGAGGGCGAGAAGAAAATCTTCGGCAAGTCGGGCCGCTTCGACGGCAAAGACGTTGTCGAGCTATGTCTCGAACAGCCGGCCTGCCCGCGATTCCTGGCCTTCAAACTGCTGCGACAATTCGTCGAGCAGCAGCCGTCACGCGAGCACATCGACACTCTGGCCGCTCGCATTCGGCAGCACAACTTTGAATGGCGGCCGATCCTGCACGAGCTGTTCGCGTCGCGACTATTCTTCGCCGCCGAGTCGCATCAGGCGTTGATCAAGAGCCCGCTCGATTTGTTGCTGGGCGCGATGCGGCCGTTGCGAGCGAAACCGAACCTGCAATCCGTCGCTCGTTTGGCGGCCGAGCTTGGCCAGGATGTGTTTGAGCCACCGACGGTCAAAGGTTGGGACGGCGGCCGATTGTGGATCAGCTCGACGACGTTGATCCAACGTGCCAACTTCGCAACCGCACTGCTCAAGTCAAATCAGCTTGGCTCGGTGTCGTTCGCTGGCGTGCGAGTCGAAGATGATGTGGCCTACTTCACGGAGTTGCTATTGGCTCGCGACCTCGACGCGGCGACGCTGGGTGAGCTGCGAAACTTCCAGCAAGATCAAACGGGCAACGCCGAACAGCGGCTCCGTTCACTGGTGCAACTTGTGATGCAGATGCCGGAGTATCAGTTGATGTGATTCATTTCCCGCTCCCAGAGGGCATTGGTATCTACACATTTCAGGATGCGAAGCCATGCGGTTCGCCCCGAAGGGGCAGCCACATACTAGCCCAGGGCAGAGCCGAACGGCGGCAGCCGTGAAGCGTCGCCCTGGTTACGCGATCGAATCAGTGTTCGGAGCCCTGAAAGGGCGAAACAAGGTGGCGAGAAGTTGTTGCGCCCTTTCAGGGCTGAAGGCATCATTTGTAACCGTGTCCTGGGGCTGCGCTCTGCCCCAGGCTGACATGTGGCTGCCCCTTCGGGGCGAACATGAGATGTGTAGATACTAACGCGTCAAGGAAGAGGGGACCGATCGAACCTCTTCGAGGAATAAACCATGACCACTCGACGTGAATTCCTAAAGCAGTTCGGAGCCGCCGGTCTGGTGTCGCTGGGAGCCGCGCCGCCGGCGTTCTTAACGCGAGCGGCCTTCGCGGCGGAGGCTGCCGCAAACGACGGACGGATTCTGGTTCTCGTCCAAATGGCCGGAGGCAACGACGGGTTGAACACCGTCGTGCCGTACGGGCGAGACGAGTACTACAAGGCTCGGCCCGGCACTGCCATCGACCGCGGAGCGGTCTTGAAGCTCAACGATGAGCTCGGGCTGCATCCGGCCATGACCGGATTCCGCGAGCTGTTCGACGAAAGTTGTCTCGCGATCGTGCAAGGCGTCGGCTATCCAAATCCGGATCGCTCGCACTTCCGGTCCATGGACATCTGGCAGTCGGCCCAGCCGGAGAAAGAAGACACGTCAAGTGGTTGGCTGGGTCGAGCGTTGGACTTCACCGTGGATCAGCATGTCGGCAAGGTGCCGGCCATGGCGCTGGGCAGCGAGAAACTGCCGCTGTCGCTGGTCGCGAGCAAGATCAACGTGCCGACGGTCCGCGACGTGAAGGGCTATCAACTTCAACTCGGGCCGGGAAACGAAGCGTCGTTGAAGACGCATCGGCAGACGCTCGAACGCCTGGCCGGTCAATCGGCCTCGGCCGGCAGTGACTTGGACTTCTTGCGTCGCACCGCTCGGACGGCGTGGTCGAGCGCCGAGAGACTGCGCGAGATCTCCGCCAAGTATCGTCCATCCGTCGAGTATCCGGGCAACGGACTTGGTCACAAGCTGCGGACCGTCGCGGAGATCATCTCCGGCGATCTCGGCACGCGCATCTTCTTCGTGTCGCTGGACGGCTTCGACACGCACTCGCAGCAAGCGAATGTTCATCAGGCGTTGCTGACCGAACTCTCATCCGCCGTGAGGGCGTTCATGAGCGACCTGAAAGGTCACGGCTTGGCCGATCAAGTCTTGCTGGCGACGTTTTCCGAGTTCGGACGCCGCGTGGCTGAGAACGGCAGTTTGGGTACGGACCACGGTGCCGCTTCTCAAATGTTCGTCGTCTCGCCGAAGTGCCGAGCCGGCGTCATTGGCCAACATCCCAGTCTAACCGATCTGGACGACGGCGACTTGAAGTTCCACACCGACTTCCGCTCGGTGTACGCGACCCTGATGGACCGCTGGCTGGACATTGCTAGCGAGCCCGTATTGGGCGGATCATTCAAGCCGGTTGAGTTCGTGTAGTTGGGACTTATGCCTGACGAGGTAGGGCGAATCACCGGACGAGGGTGACGCTCTTTGCGGCCGACATACTTGGTATCGCTGCTTGAATCTGCTTGAGAGCGACAAATTCATCGAGCCCTGCGTTGATCGCTGCCACTTGGGTTACGGAAACATTCCCCGAAGCCTCGCGAATCAACACGAATCCGATTCCCTGTTTCCGATCGAAGGTCATGCCGCTCGCGGAAACTTGGTCCGTTCGGCGGTCCCACTTGAGCTTTATCGAATCCGGTCCCTGCGCGGTAGTGAAATTCCATTGAAGGGCAGATAGGTAAGTCTCGTCAGCGGTGCCGGAGCCCAAACCCGAATTGACCCCCGGTGCGATGACCAAGATGTACATCAATGGCTGTGAGCCGTCACTCGCAGCCGTGAGGGGGAGTGGGTCGCCGCGAAGGATCATCAGCTCGCCGACCATTTCGTTTACCGTTCGCGAAGCATGGCCGCTTACAGCAAACTGTCCATGCTGAAAGCCGTCATCGCAGCCGGGAAGCATGGCGGCGGCGATGAGAATCACTGATGGAACAGCTAGACGCTTCATGTGCTCAACGAAGGCTTCTACCGCAAAAGTGCGGTGATTTCTGCTGCAAAAAGTATAGCATGGCAACCTGCGGCTCAGATCTCGAAATTCCGTTCCGTTCGATCCTATACCCGCGAACTCGCGAAATTGAATTGCCGCGATTGGGTTGCAGGGGGAGGTGCTGAAGAGGTGGCGAGCGGCGTATCCTGTTCGGGCGAATTCGTGATGTCCGGCGCTTCACGAAATGAGCGTGCTCCTCAACGACCAGCTATCATCGGCGCACAAAAAAACCGCCGGGTGGGGAACCCGACGGTTTCGGAAGTGGCGGGGGCAGGATTTGAACCTACGACCTCGAGGTTATGAGCCTCGCGAGCTACCGGGCTGCTCCACCCCGCGACAGGGCGCATCGTTT
>CAZPUJ010000004.1:0-3847 GCA_964589725.1 uncultured Planctomycetaceae bacterium | reverse complement strand
AGATCGCTCGCTCATTCATGGCCGATGGACTCCCAGACTGCGAATTGGGTCGAAAACAGAGCCTCCAAGAGACAATGCGCCGTGGCGGAGAGAATACGCCAAAGATTTTGAAAAAGAATCGTAGTCGCACTCGCCAGAGTGTGGGCGAACGCTGCAAACGCTCACGTTTTGGCAAACGTGGCTACGTCGGGGCGTCACGTCATTTCGCGGTGCAGCCAGGCTTTGGCATACGCCCAGATGCGATCGGCGGATCGCGTTGAAATGTCGAGCATCTCCGCCGCCTCAGCCAACGTCAGCCCAGCGAAGTACCGCAACTGGACCAATTCGGCCGCCGTTCCATCGACCTGCTTGAGCTTGTCCCTGAATCATCCGCTCCAGAATTCGAGTCACATCGGTATTCATCGCGGACACTACATCTCGATTTCCGAAACAAGCACGAAATCTCAAGGACGAAAGACAAACGAATGCGGCATCGTCACACTGCCGTGTTTTGAGTTTTGTTCATTCAGCTGTGTTTAGGATTTCGAATTTCGAATTTCGTGCGTCGGATGTCTTGCCCAAAGTCCAACACGTTCAGTGTTAACCATCCAAGAGCCCATCCCAAACCTGATCTTACGATAAACGACGTTTTTTGCGATACAGCGAGTTGTTGCGCTGCGCGGTGATTTCCTTTGTCATTGACGGCCTAGCACGGACAGCAAATGCCATGAGCCATTTTTTTGAGAAACGCGATCGGTGGGGAAACGGAGTCTCCTTATGGCTGCTCCTGGGAGCCATCTTCATTGTGCCGCCGTGTGTTTGGTCGGTGCGTCAACTGCGCATGGAGAACGATATTGATCACTGGCTGCCGTCGGACGATCCAAACGCCATCACGCTGAAGTGGTCGATGAAGCAGTTCGGCTTGGATACTGGCGACAGCATTTTGGTCTCCTGGGATGACAGCAGTCTCAGAGATCCGCGCATCGACCAACTGGCCGAAAGGTTGGCGGGAAAGCTCGACGAGAACGGGACTCGTCGTGGCGGGCAGAAGCAGGTGGCTCGCGTCGTGACACCGCCGGCCGTGATCGCCCGCATGGTTGATCTCGGAGTCGATCGGGACGAGGCGATCAGACGGTTGGAGGGAGTGCTGGTCGGCAGCGGCGCATTCAAGATTCGCTTGACGGAAGTGGGGCGGCAGCGGAAAAAAGAGGTCACGCGAGAGTTGGTGGCCAAAGCGAAAGCGCAACTTGGTATCGATCTGCAAGTGCTCCCGGCCGCACAGGATTTCGAAGCGACCGTTGAAACGGAACCCGTGATCGCAGAGACCGATCCAGCCGCCGCGGGTCTGGCCGCCGTGCCGCTGCCAAGCGATCAGCCGGTGGTCGAGTTCGATCCGCTGCCGTTTCACGATTTCCAACTCCGATGGAAGGGAAAGTGGACGGGCATCGCTCAGCCCGAGCTGCGTGATCTGGCGCTCAGTTTAAAGGGGAGTCCGACGATCGAGGTTCCGGACGGACCGCCGCTGGTCGAGGATATTTTTCAAGCATTAGGTTCGCCCGTGGCACTATCAGTCGTCTTGAATGAAGCTGGCGAAGCAGACATATCGACGGTATTGAAGTTGATCCGCAAGGCTGCCGTCGAGGTGGGTGTTCCACCGACACAACTGCATTTGAGCGGTCGTCCCGTCGCGAATACGGCGCTGAATGAAGGTGTGCTGTCTGCCCTCTGGAATCGTGGAGCGCCAGGCAGCCAGTTTTGGAGAAGGTCAGTCATTGGCATGTCGGCATTGATCGGTGTGTTGGTGGCATTCACCATGCTCCGCAGTGTCAAGCTGACGCTACTGGTGCTGTTTGTCTCGTACTTCACCGTGTTCGTGACGGTCGCACTGGTTCCGGCGACCGGCGGCAGCATGAACATGGTCATGGTGCTCATGCCGACGTTCTTGCTGGTCGTGGTCATGTCGGGAGCGATTCACGTCGCACACTATTGGCGTCACGCCGCGTACCACAACAAAGGGAACGCGGTTGTCGAAGCCTCGAAGATGGCGAGCGCGCCCTGCTTGTTCGCAACGGCGACGACCGCCATCGGCCTGCTGTCGCTGCTGAGCAGCGACCTGACACCGGCTCGGGATTTTGGAATCTACTCGGCGGTTGGCTCGGTGCTCGGTGTCGGAGCGGTCCTCTATCTGCTGCCGGCGTTGATTCAACTGGTTCCGTTCAAGCCGTTCAAACCCTCGGAAGTCGATACCACCAAATGGGAAAACTTCGGTCGCTGGTGCTGTCGCGAGCGGCACTGGATCGTGTGGGGCTACACACTGGCAACGATCGTCTGCGTCTTCGGATTGAAATGGTTCCGGACGGAGATGAAGGTCATCCGGTTTTTTCCCGCCGACGCTCCCGTGGTGCAAGACTACAACTTCGTGGAAGAGAACCTCGCCGGCATCGTGCCGGTCGATTTGATCGTGCGGTTCGACTCCGACTGCCAGGGGAAGCTGAATTTCTTGGAGCGCATGGAAGTTGTGCGGGACGTCGAAAACCGCATGCGGCAGCATCGTGAGATTAGCGGCGCGATCGCTTTGCCAGACTTCCGCGCGGTCACGGAAAAGCCCGGTCCGGAAGCCGGTGCTTTGGTGAAGATGAGCTACAACCGCAAAGCCACCGAGACTGAGCGACGCGTCAAAGAGGGTGGACTGAGCGGCACGAAATCGTTTTTCGTTGTGGCTGATACGCCTCATGATCTGCATCGCACTGGGGACGCGCAACTGAACCAAGCTGGCGACGAGTTGTGGCGCATCACGGCACAGTGCCTCGTCATGTCTGACGCCGACTTCGGGGCGTTGATTAAGGAAATCAACGACATTGCTCAGTCTGTGTTGAAGAGGCACGACGGAACGAATCACATCGTGACTGGTCTGGTGCCAGTGTTTCTTCAAACTCAAAAGGCTTTGCTCGACAGTCAGATTAGCAGCTTTGGTCTCGCCTATTTGGCGATCATGATTGTGATGATGTTCTCGGTACGAAACGTTGCCGCAGGCTTCATCACGATGCTGCCAAACGTTTATCCGATCGGACAGATTTTCGGTCTGATTTCGTACTTCGGCGTGGCGGTCGACATCGGCACCATGATGACAGCGTCGATCGCGATGGGAATCGGCGTGGACGGAACTCTGCACAAGCTGACTTGGTTCCGCAAAGGAATTAAGGAGGGCAAGACTCGTGAGGATTCGATTGCGCTGGCAGTGGGACACAGCGGTCCCGCGATTTGGGAAACCAGCGCTGTACTCGCCATCGGAATGTTGATGCTGTATCCGGCCGATTTGGTGTTGGTCAGCCGCTTCGGCTGGCTAATGGCGGCGATCATCGCCGTTGCGGTCGCTGGCGACATCGTATTCTTGCCAGCTCTTTTAGGAGGTTGGCTGGGAACGCTGCTGATCAGAACGGTGAAACAGCCGTCGATCACGAGTGATCCGCCCGCCCGCTCCTCCGCACATTCGGCAGTCCCGGAGCCGCATTTGGCTTGCACCGAATTCGCAACACCGCTGCCACGCGGCAGTCAATAGGACGCATCGCTACTGTGAGTCACTGACCGTGATCGTGTCCAAGGGTTGGAAGTGATCCAGCCACGACGTGTCCGGAACCAGGGCCGGGTGTTTGTACTGAGAGTCGCCGGTACCGCTTCGCCTGGTCTCGGCTGCAACGTAGTTCGACCATGTGCCCGGCGCGAGGCACATCAGTTGTGGCGAGTCGATGTAGAGATCGTTCCGCTTGCCCGCATACATGACATTTTGCCGGATCAGTTCCCGATCGACGATCCGCAGGAACTGGCGAGCGACCGACGAGTCTTCGATGGCAGACCGCTCGACCAACAA
>CAZPUJ010000003.1:0-2661 GCA_964589725.1 uncultured Planctomycetaceae bacterium | reverse complement strand
ACGAGCGACCAATACGCTTCGATGACTCCGCGAACCTGCTCCTGCATGGAATCCTTGAATTGAAAGTACGACCGCTCGGTGTCGATGCGAGCCAACACAATTGGTGCGAGATTTGCCCCGATGCGGCCCCCTTTCAGCAACGGTTGCGTGTAGCTGAGGCTGGTCGACGACCGAGTTTGCGGGTTCAGAGGAAACAATCCGGGACGCATCCGTTGCGGCGAGATGTTGAAGCCCAAGTCCCAGATTCCGCCCAACGCATTCTGTTTGGTGAGATTCGTGGACGAATCGAAGTTGTCGGTTCGCAAACCGGTGATCAGTGATGGACCAGGAATGACCGGACCGAAAATGGCCGTTGGAGTTTCCACTCGGTTCCAAGTGTTGTTGATCCCCAAGGTCGGATCGAACTGTGAATTCTGTTGATCAATGCCCGTGTTCGTGATGGCTGGGTCGTAAATCGTCTGCCCGCTGGTCGTGGCCGTGATCCCGGCCAGCACGCGAACGACCTCCGTGTTTTGCAGCGCCGTGCGAATCGCCTCATCGAGCGACAATTGGAACGGCTGTAAATCCGGCTGCGGATCAGAAACTTTCGATGGCGGCGGCGAGTCCGGGATACGTGCCTTCTGAAGCTGCGAGGGGTCTCGAACGGAGATCGAACGTTGCTCAGGGAAGAGCGTCGGCAGGACTCGCTGTGCTTGCGCAGAATCTGCCGATAGCGCCAGGCACACCTGCAACAGAAGGACAAGTGACTTGCGAACCATGCCGGAATCCAAACTCTGGACTGCGGCGACTTGTCGCCGCTTTATTTTCGCGGCGGAGCCGCTTTTTCTCGAAGTTTCAAACGAATAATAGAAAGTCGCTTCGCGACGAATCAAAAGCGGTGAAAAGTCACCGCAGTCCAAAGAGAATTCTGATCGTTCATCGTCTGACGATTGAGCTCTGCTTGCGGGTTACTCCGGAAGTTCTGTCTGAAGCGCTTGGGTAACTTGGTGAAAGTCGGTCGTGTCGCGGACGACGGCGCCGTCACGCAGCACGACGATTCGTTTGGCGTTGCGAGCCACGTTTTGATCGTGGGTTACCAAGATGACCGTAATGCCGGCTTGCTCGTTCAATTCGCGGAACAAGGCGATGACTTCGCGGCTGGTTTTGGAATCGAGGTTCCCGGTCGGCTCGTCCGCCATCAGGATCGCTGGCTCATTGACCAGGGCTCGCGCGATCGCGACGCGTTGTTGTTGTCCACCGGAGAGCTGAGTGGGATGATGATCGAGACGATCACCGAGTCCGACCAGCTTAAGTTTCTCGATGGCGCGGCGGTGCCGTTCGGAGGTCGAGATGCCTCGCGAGTACAGCAGCGGCAACTCGACGTTTTCAATTGCCGAGGTTCGCGCCAACAAGTTGAAGTTCTGAAAGACGAAGCCGATCCGCTGATTGCGAATGCGAGCACGCTGGTCACCCGACATCGTGGCGACTTCCTCACCCGCCAGTTTATAGGTGCCGCTCGACGGACGATCCAAACAGCCCAGTATATTCATCAGCGTGCTCTTGCCGGAGCCGGAGGGGCCGATCAATGCGACGTACTCGCCTTGCTCGATGGTCAGATAGGCATTCTTCAGAGCCTCGACTTTGACCTCGCCCAAATCGTAGACCTTGCATACATCACGAATCTCGATCAAAGCCATTACGATCCCTGTCGCGTTCGTCCATCCGAAAGTAACCCGAAGTGTTAGCGAGGGCGGGCACTCAATTGGATTCCCAATTCAATACTTCTTGGAGCGCCCGCCCTCGCTAACACTTCGGGTTCCGTTGAAACGAGAATTCATCCTGCTGGGTAATTACCGCTCAGCGACGTGGCGGTTTCAGTGATCCCTCCAAGAACCTGTTGATCTCCCCATGCGATTTCTTGTCAAGCTGACCATCGTCCTGCTGATTCTGGCGGGAATTGCCGCTGCCGCCTACCAGCCAGCGACCCAATATTGGGCCAAACGCCACAAAATCCTGTGGCGAACCGCGACTGTCGAACAGGGTGACATTATCTCTGTCGTGAACTCGACTGGGACCGTCAAGCCGAAGCTGCGAGTCGTCATTGGGTCGTTCGTGTCGGGGCCGATCAAGGAACTTTTCTGCGGCTACAATCAAGAGATCAAGGTCGGCGACTTGCTGGCAACGATCGACCCGACCCTCTATCGGGCGAATGTTTCCCGCGATGAAGCCGCGCTCGCCAGTCGCGAAGCGGACGTGTTCCGTGTTAAGGCTCAGTTGCAGCAGGCGATCAACGACGAAAAGCGAGCGATCGCGCTGCGAATGGAAGACGAGACCTTCATCGCACAGGCGGAAATGGACAAGTTCAAGTTCGCTCGTTTGTCCTTGGAGGCACAGCTTGCAGTCGCCACGACCGCCGTTGCTCAAGCCCGGGCCACGCTGGAGAACTCGCAAGCGAATCTGGACTACACCAAGATTCTCTCTCCAGTGGATGGCATCGTCATCGAACGCAAAATTGATCCGGGACAAACCGTGGCCGCTCAGTTTCAAACGCCGGAGCTGTTCATCGTCGCTCCCGACATGCGGAAGGAAATGCACATTGAAGCGTCGGTCGACGAAGCAGACATCGGATTGATCAAGGTGGCGAAAGAGAAAGGGTACTCCGTCACTTTCACCGTTGATGCG
>CAZPUJ010000002.1:0-26233 GCA_964589725.1 uncultured Planctomycetaceae bacterium | reverse complement strand
ACGCGGCCTGCATGGTATGACTTCCTGAGTCGAGATCGGTTTTCGTAAGCGTCCGACGCGTCATAATAGCCGCCCCGACGCCGGACGTCCGGCTTAGCGGTGGAACGCAACGTTTTCTTTGAGGTTTGAATGGCTCAACGTCGCAAAGCGCTGTTGGTCGAGTGGCCATGCGTGGTCATCGGTGCCGGGGCAGCGGGCCTTGGTGTCGCTCGAGCATTGCAGGAGATCGGCGTTCGATTCGTGATTTTGGAACGACACGAAATTGGCGGCTCATTTCGTCGCTGGCCGCGCGAGATGCGGTTCATCACGCCGTCGTTTCCGTCGAACTCGTTCGGCACGCTCGATCTAAACAGCATTGCGATCGGCACGTCGCCCGCATTCACGCTGGAATGCGAACATCCGACCGGCGAACAGTACGCGAAGTACCTTGAATCAGTCGTCGATTATTTTACCTTGCCGGTGCAGACCGGCGTGGAAGTGTTGTCCGTCACTCCGCGATCCGGTGGCGGGTTCGAGCTGGAAACATCGGCCGGGCGCATGAAGACTCAAACGATCATTTGGGCCGCCGGCGAGTTTCAATATCCAAAGCGGGCGTCATTCCTCGGGGCCGAGAACTGCGTTCACAACAGCCGCGTCAGATCGTGGCGGCGACTCGCGGGAGACGAATTCGTCGTGATCGGCGGCTACGAAAGCGGCATCGACGCGGCGGTGCATCTGGCGAACGCGGGCAAGCGCGTGCGAGTGCTCGAACGAAACTCCGTGTGGTCCAGCGAAGCGAGCGATCCGAGCATCACGCTCTCGCCGTTCACGTGGGATCGGCTGATGGAGACTCCGGCGGGTCGCATCGAGTTGATCGACGAGGTCGAAGTCGAATGCGTCGAAAAGCAGCGCGGCCGGTTCGCGGTGATCGGTGCCGACGGTCACAGGTGGCTGACGAAGCGACGACCGATTCTGGCGACCGGCTTTGACGGCAGCGTGACACTGGTCCGCGAGTTGTTCGACTGGCGCGAGGACGGTTTCCCGCTGTTGAACTCCGTCGATGAGTCGACGGCCGTGCCGGGATTATTCTTGGTCGGGTCACTCGTCCGTCACGAGCGTTTGGTCTTCTGCTTCATTTACAAGTTTCGGCAACGCTTCGGGGTCGTGGCCGACGCGATCGGTCGCCGCGTAGGCGTCAACACGTCCGCGTTGGAGAAATATCGCTTCTGGGGCATGTTCCTGGACGACCTCTCGTGCTGCGGCAGCGAGTGCGTGTGTTAATTGCTCAGTCGTCTGTTGATTGCTCAGTGCAGAGCCGCTCGCCGCAAGACGAGCACGCCGGCGACGGCGATGACGGCGTTGCCGACCCACATGGCCCACGAGGCGTCGACAGTACCGGTTTTGGACAGGTTCAGCGCCAGCAAGACGACCGGGTAGTACAGCAGAATGATGGGTACAAAGCAGAGAAAGAAGTTCGTCAGAAACTGTCGCTTGGCTTGCAGCACGGCGAACGGGCTGCCGACCAACACGAATAAGAAGCAACTGCAAGCGAGCGCGAAACGGCTGTGCAGCTCGGTCCAGAGCCGCAGGTATTCGTGGCGGTTGTTGTGGACGAGCGTGTCGTAATTCCGCATGCGGCTGCCGTTGAGCGCATCGAAATCTCCGATCGCCAGTGCGAACGCGGCGGCGATGGATCGTTGTTGCAGGAAATCCGCGTGCTGAGTTTTCAGTGTGTCGATCTTCTGCCGAATGCGTTGGACATTGATGTGCCGCGGAATCGTCGTGTTCGAACCGAGCGGCAAGGGAAACGGCTGCACGAACTCTTCAAACCACGCCGGGCCTTGCCCGGGAACATCGACTTGGGCGCGGACCAGTTTCAGCAGCACGTGTTGTTTCTCAAAGTCGAAGTGCAGTTCGGCCTCTTGAGCGTTCGCGGTCAACGGCGGCTTGCCTGCGGGAGCATATCGGAACGTCGGCTTGATCAGCTTCTTGCCGCGAACATCTTTGACCGAGATCGTCACGCCTTGAGACCAGTCGGTGGTTTGATGCTGTGATCGCAGCACGTCCAGCAAGATGTCCTCCATCGCGGCCGTGACAACGCGACGAATGTTGGCCTCGGACCACGGAATGGCTTGGTCTGTCAGCAAGAGAGTGCAAACACTGAGCACTCCGCCGAAGAAGAACGACGGCCACAGCAGTGATATCACGGAAATGCCGGCCGCTTTGGCCGCGGTGATTTCTTGGTCTCCTGCCATGCGGCCATACACAACGCAAACGCTCAACAGCATCGTCGCCGGAATCGTGAACGGCAGCAGACTGGGGACGACGTAAGGCAGAATTTGCAAGACCTGGAGCGGCCCCAGACCCTTGTCGCTCACTTCGCGGAACACTCCCACGAAGACCAACAACACCGTCAGGATGCTTAGGACAAACGCGAAGACGCGCAGCAATTCCGCGAAGATGTAACGCTGCAACAGCCGCATGGACACCACCGCGCCGGGCCGACAAAACGGTGCAACTCGAAAAGTCGTGGTCGTATAGGCCAGTCGCGATGTTCCGGTCAAGACGGTTTGACGGCAGAGTCGTCACGGTCAGCAGAGCTTCGCTGATTGCGGCCAACGCCACGGATTTCGGCGAGGATGCTCGCCCGATCGACCGCGCGTGAAGGGCTCTTGGCACGGCGTCCGAAACCTAACGGTAACGCTCCGCGCAACTGTGGTTTTCACGACAGTTGGCTTTCACGACAGTGGTTTTCCCGACAGTGGCTTGGCTTTCCCTCGGTCTTTTGAAAAGGTGTCGTGCTCATGGACTTTCTGCAGAATGCCACGGACGATCAAATTGCGTTGATGGGCTGCTTTGTCGCGTTGGCCGCATCCGCGGCGCTCATGTACATCAGCGTGTTTCTCAGCCGCACTCACCGTCGCGACCTGGTGCGCGAAACGTTGTCCCGCACTTTGTCGCTGAGCACTCGAGATGAGAGGTCTGCGTCAACTGTCGACGCTTCGCATCGGAAAGTCGCGTAGTGGACCTTTAAAGCGGGATTGGTGGGTAGCTCAAGTCGTGAGACTTCAGAACATTCGAACTCTCACGATTCCGGCTACCTTTCAACTCAGGATTGACGAAGCAGTAGTCCGTTGACGGTCTGAACACCAACTGTTGTCGGGTGAGCACCGTCCATCGGCAACGTAGCCGCTGGAAAATGCTCGCCCGACGCCTTGCACATCCCCTCCATTTGGCCCACGATTTGGCCGGTGTCGCACACAAGGCGAACGGCACCAGGAGAATTGCTGGTCGCCGAAGTCGTGAGACTTCGGACCGAACTCTCACGAGTTCGGCTACGGGTGCGCTTTCTCCTGTCGTTCGCTTAAGTGAGCTGCTTGTGCCATGTTGATCATGTCCGCGCGGAAGGAGGCAATCATGCGTTCTGTTTGGAAAACCTTGACGGTGTTGGGACTCGTTGGCTTGGGGTCAGTGTTGGGAGCGAATGGCGTCTTCGCGCCGAAGTTCCTCCGAGCACAGGCCGCGAATACGGAAGGTGGTCCATCCGAGGAGTCTCGCAAGAAGCTGGTCGAAGCGTTCGCGGCGTTGAAGGGAGCGGCTGAGACACTGGAACAAGAAAACCTCTACGTGTCGGCGACGAACGGTTTAAACGTGTTCGCGATCACGGCCGGAGGACTTCACGCCATCAACGACCTGGAAGAAAGCCGCGGCGTCGATCCGGAAACATTCGCCGCGCTCTACGCCGGCGAAGCCAAGCCGGACGTTAAAGAGCACCTTGACTACGACGAGCAAGGTCGCTTGACCTACAAAGGCAAAGTCGTCCGCATCTATCCGAAACACCGGATGAAGTCGATCTATCAAGAGCGGCTGAAATACACAGTTGGCGGCGGCAAAAAGTAAACGCCAACTCACCAGCGCGACAACTGTTTGACGAACGGCAGCAGAAAAAACACCGGTAGCCGAAGTCGTGAGACTTCGGACCGAACTCTCACGGGTTTGTTGAATTGGTCCGCCGCCGAGTTCACCTCGGCGGTTCACGCGTTTTGCACTACGCTTTTCCCGATGAATTCGAGTAGCGCAGAAACGCTTGAACCCCTGAGGCAAGCTCAGGGGCGATTAAATCAACAAGCCCTCACGAGTTCGGCTACGGGTACGCTTTCACCTGCCGTTCGCCTTTTTGACTCTCACTTCGCCGTCGCGGTTTTGGCCACGACGGCGTTTTCGTGTCGTGTTGGAACATTGAGACTAACCCAAGCCGTGGCGATGCGACCTGCGGAGTCGCGGACCACGGCTCTGATCGTCCAATCGCCAGGATGTGACGACAGTCGGTCGAACGGGAGTTGGAATGACAGCCGACCTGACTTCTTTGCCTCGTCGTCCGTGAGTTGCTCCAGCTCGTCGGCCTTCCAGCAGAACGACTGTTTCGCCTCCGCCTGCCGACGATCGCACACCACTTGCATCAGTTCGATGGCTTTTCCGGATCGCTCGCGAAGATGAACGGCTCCACTGGCTCGCAGGCTGTTGAAAGAAACGAGCGAAGCCACCGAGTTGCCATTCATCGAAGGCTGTCTGTCTGCGGAAATGTCGAATTCCACGTCCGGCCAATCATCGGGCAGGCGACACATCGAAAACTGCCACGGAGCACCGGGGCTTCCGTCGAACCGTAGCGGTTGCAGGCCGGGAGAGGCTGAACGCAACTCGACAACGGTGAACGCGGTCCCGCGAATGGTCAGATTCAGTTCGCCTTCGTCGACGTTCCACAACTGTCGTCGGACTCCGGCGAGGCCGCGTCGTCCGACGAGGCCATGCAGGTCGAGCATCGTGGTCGACTGCTCGCACTGAATCTCGCCGACCCTCTTCCCTGAAGAAGCGCCCAGATGATTGCTGGCGATGGCGAGCGACCAGTGACGGAACAAATCCTCAAAGGACTGCAAAGTCGCTCGTTCGACGTTGCGAAGGCCACACGCCTGCGATTTGGCGAGCGTTCGGCAGAGCGTGGGGCCGTGTTGCTCGGCACACCATTTCGCGAACAAAAAGGTCGCTCCACGACAGCCGTGATTACGCCATAAGCCGGCTCGGTAATAGTCAGGCACGACCAGCGGATACTGCGACGGATCGTCGAGGTACGCGGCGATTCGATAGTCGAGATTACTCCAGCCCGGCTCGGCCAAATGGGCCAGAGCCTCGCTGAGCCAATCGTGTTCGTCGGCAATCTTACGGCCGTTTGCAGTCAACCGTTGACTGATGCACGCGGCATGGGTGATTTCGTGAGATAGCAAATCTCGCAAAGCGGATTCACCCGGAAGTTGTGAGTTGAGCAGCAGCATGTCGCAACGATTTCCGAAAGGCGGCTCGACATCGCCCTGAAAATCACTGCTCCGCACGAACCCACCGAGGGACGTCCGGCCTCCCTGCAAACGGGATAACCAGGGGCTGAGCACGACCGCGAATCGACCGTCGCCGTCGACATCGCGCACACGACCGTATTGCGACTCGACACGCGGCAACACTTCGTCGTCCAGCAGACGGATCAGTTCCTCGATCTTCGACGGCGACACGGCATCGTGGCGGAGTTGCTGATCCAAGAATACCTGCACGCGAGCACCAAGCCCGATGCGACGCGCGTTGATCCGCGCGTATTGTCGCGCGTCGTCCAAGTCGCCGTCGGTGACGTGCAAAAAGAATTCGCGCACAATTGCGGATGATTCGGCCTTCGCGGTTTGAAGAGTCGCGGTCTCGACAACGTTCGTCGGACCAAAGCAGAGTCGTGCCGTGGACACTCGACGCACTGGCGATGCAATCCGATACGGCGGTCGATCGGCGAAGAACCAGCAGTTTTCGCTGTGCGACGCTTCTGAACCACTCAATCGAACTGAGTGACTTTTGCTGGCATCACCCAAGCAACCGATGACCAGCAGATATCGCTGACCGTCCGCCAGAGGAAGTTTCAGTGTCTTCTGCGAGTCACCGTTGTCGAGCCGATACCAAACGAGCGGCCTCCACTCGGCAACCGAGGTTTCCGAGCGTGATGCTCGGAGCGCGAAGATCACGACGACGACTGTGATGGCCGCCAGAATCGAGACAAGACTCCAAAACCGTTGACGATTCATGTCCGAGTTCGCGAGGATCTGGGTGCCGTGATTGGCAGACAGAAAGCCTGCCCCACCGGTTCATCGGGTCGCGCAACTCAGTAAATTCAGGCGAATCCGGAGACTTTGCGGAGCAGTCGTGAACGGTTCGGCCAAACCGGGTCGCGGGGTGCGTGCAACACCGGTTGCTCGGGGGATGCGAGGCTCAACCTGGCAACTCGGGGCAAATTGGGGTTGGCCGAGAAACTTGGCAAAAATCTGTGTAAAGGTGTCCGACTTTGGATATAGAATGCGGCCGGCCTCTGCGCCGGAGAAAATCTATTCGTAGGCGGCGACCGCCATCGTCGGTCTTCAAGGAGTCGCACATGTCTCGCACATCGCAACTGTTCGCTCGCGTGATGCTCGGTTCTTGCCTGAGTGTTGTCTCGGCGAGTGGACTCGTCTGGGGAGCCGTTCCCGTCGCGACGTCCGCTTCGTCGACAGGTGGCGTTTTGAAATACGAAACCGCCTCGGGTGACACATACCTGGCGATCGGATTGCGTGCCAAGGAGATGTCAACCGCAAGCGTCGCTCGACACCACGTGGTGTTGATGGACACGTCAGCCAGCCAGTTCGGCGAGCATCGCAGCCATGGCTTCGCGCTGCTACAAGCGTTTTTGCGCGGATTGCCCAGTGACGATCGTGTGAGTTTGCTCGCTGTCGACGTACAGGCGGTGCGACTGACTCCGGAGTTTGTGGCTCCGCAATCTGACGCCGTTCGCGACGCGCTGGCGACTCTGCGAAAGCGAGTTCCGCTCGGCGCGACGAATTTCCAGAGGGCCATCGACGCCGCGATCGAAGTGCTTCCGAAAGAGACTCCGGCGACCGTGCTGTACATCGGCGACGGCATCAGCTCCGTGAATTTGTTGAGCTCCCAGATGGTGCAACAGTCCTTGAGCGCGTTCCGCGAACAGCACGTGCCGTTTTCCAGCTACGCAGTCGGACCGAAACGGGACTTGCGGTTGCTCGGCGTGATGGCTCAACACACCGGCGGCATCGTGATGTCCGATCCAGGACGTGATGAGAAGTCGAAAGCGAACGAGGCCGATGTGGCCGGACAACGATTGGCGACAGCAGCGAATGTCGCGGTGTTTTATCCCGAACGGTGTGAGGTCTCCGGTGCGGAACTAAGCTTGGCGTCCGAGCAGCCGCTGCCGTTGCGAACCGATCGCGAAACCATCGTGTTGGCCAAGGGCAGCTTGACTCCCGAAACGACGATCGGCATGACTGGGCAACTCAACGGGCAAACGGTGTCGCAAAACTGGCGAGCGGCCGACCTCAAACAAGAGACTGGCACACCGTTCCTGGCGGCCGCCTGGAAGCAAGCATCCGCCGACGGCGGATTGGTTCCCTACGCCGGACGCGAACTGTTGCAAACGGCATGGAACGAGTTCGATCAGCGCATGGAATGGCTGGCGGCCGAAGGTTACCGCGCGGTGGAACAACGTCGGTTCCACGACGCCGAGCGTCTCGGGCAGGCTCTGCAAGAGGTCGACCCACAAAACGCTCAAGCAAAAGTTCTGTTGACGGCGAATCAGGTCGTGTCGAAGAAGCCCGTCCTCAGGATCGCCAAACAAGACAACGCGGCCCAGGCGCCAGCGAGTGAACAACCGGCGACGGACAACTTGCTGAATCGCGACGAATTCCAGAAGGACGTTTCCAGCGACCGCAGCTTGATTTTGGATGAAGAGACTCGGATTCGAGTCATCGGTGAAAAGCTGAAGCTGGAAGTCTCTAAAGCCATTCAAGACGCCCGCGCGCTCTCCGCCAGCGAACCACTCGCGGCGGAGACGCTGATCAAACGGGCTTCTGGACAAGTCAAATCGACGCTGGACGCGCCCATCGATCTGCGACAGCAATTGAGTCGACAACTACAAGGCGTCCTCGCGGACGTCCGCAGTCAGAAGGAAGTCGCCGAACAAAAGCAGATCGCTTTGCAAGTAAAGGTCTCGGTGCAGGAAGCGGAGCGCCGGCTGCACGAGAAGTCGCAACTTGAAGACGAGAAGCTTGAAAGCCTGATTGACCGCGTGCGCGCGTTGATGGAGGACGGGGCTCGCGGCAACGACGTGGCGTTCGAGGAAGGCGAATCCGCGGCTCAAGCGGCGGTGCAGATGAATCCGAACAGCGGCGTGTCCGCCGCGGCGCGGTTCAATGTCGAGGCCGCGCATCAGCTCAACATCGCGTTCCGCCTACGCGGCATGCGAGCGGAAAAATTCCTGGCCACCTTGGAACAGGTCGAATACTCGCACGTCCCGTTCCCGGACGAGCCGCCCGTCTTGTTCCCGCCGGCAGAAGTTTGGAAGTCCCTCTCCGAACGCCGCAAACAATACGCCTCGGTCGATCTGCACAAATCCAGCCCGGCGGAGCGACGCATCGCGGCCTCGTTGAGCGAACAGACCGAAATCGGCTTCACAGATTCCCCACTCACGGACGTGGTGGCCTTCTTATCCGATTATCACAACATCCCGATCATCATCGACACGGAAGCGTTGAATGAAGAAGGGATCGCGCCAGATCAGCCGGTCACTCGCTCGCTTTCGGGAGTGACGCTACGAAGTGCCTTGAAAATCATGCTGCAGCCGCTGGCGCTGGCCTACGTCATCGAAGACGAAGTCATGAAGATCACGACTCTCACCAAGGAAAAGGACAAGCTCCAGACGCGCGTCTACCCAGTGGGAGATCTTGTCATCCAACTGCAGCCCCCGCAGGGTGGGGGAGGTGGTCAACAAGGAGGTGGTCAACAGGGCGGCGGTCAGGGCGGCGGTGGCTTCGGTGGCGGCGGTCAGGGTGGCGGCGGCTTCGGCGGCGGAGGCGCCGGTTTCTCAATCCCAGTTAATTGGCCTCCGCAGAAGGCCAACGCTGGTGCCAACGCAGGTGCATTCAACAACCGTCAAGTCGAGTTCGAGTCCGCAAAAAAAAAGCCGAGTCCCAAGCCCTGATCGTTCAAGTCTCTGAACGATCGGACGCACGAGATACAAAGCAGGAGAGTTCGTCGCCGAAGGCGGGCTCTCCTGTTGCCGTTGATGCCAACCGTAGAAGCTCGGTGCGAAAGGGTGTGACGCCGCGGATGCCCAAACTGGACTCCGGCGATCCGCGCGACGTTTGGCAACAATTCTTCACCGAGCAATTACCGCAGCCCAAGGAAGTCGCGGAAATTGTCCGGCGGTTACATCAATCTCGACAGCATGCACACGTGATCGCCTGCATCGAGACCGCGTTGATTCAGTCCGAGCCGCAGCCCTGGATGTACGAAGTACTCGGCTTGTCGATGGAGTTCGCCAAACGACCGAAGGAAGATGTTGAACGGGCGATGCTCTCACGCGTCGACTTCACAGCGGCGAACTTTCCCGACATCCTCGAGTCCGCCGCGTACCTCAAGAGTTTGGGCTGCGCGGGTCAGGCGCTGGCTCTGTATCGACAGGCCGCGCGATTGGCACCCGCTCGTCCCGAAGCGTACATCCTGGGACTGCGAGTCGCTCGCGATCTCAAGGACGTCCCGGCCGTCGAATGGGGAGCCGCCGGCGTACTGACCAACGTCTGGCAGACCGGCTATGAAGCTCATCACCGCGAGGCAGAGAACATCGCCGCGGTAGTCGACGAGTCGCTCCGCAAAACAGGCCGCGTCGCCGAGGCTGACTCGCTGAAGGCCTCCATCGCGGCGGCTCACCAGCGCGATCTGATCTTACGACTGACGTGGGCTGGCAACGCCGATATGGACTTGAGCGTCGAAGAACCCAACGGCGGCGTCTGTTCCTTCGACAACCGTTTCACTCAAGGGGGCGGAGCACACACGCATGACGGCTACGGTCCCAAAATCGCCAATTGCTTCGAAGAATACATCTGCGCAAGCGCCCTGCCGGGTGATTATGTCGTCCGCGTGAGCGTACTCTCCGGCGACGTGGTCGGCCGGCGCGCGGAGTTGATGATCCGCCGGTACGTCGGCACCGCAGACGAGTCTGTGAAGACGATGCCGATTCCGATCGACGGTCGGGACAAGGTCGTCCGCTTAACGTTGCATGAAGGCCGGCGACAGACCTTGGCCGAACGCCCCGCCGCAGACTTGCCAATCCGCGGCGACATTGGTTCCGGAACAGCGGCGGGATCCCGGCGAGCGGTTGGGCAGGCGGTACCAACGTTATCGCCCGGAGCCGGCGCGATTGGGTTTCAACAGATCATCGGCACGATTCCGGAAGGTCTCAGCCTTTCGGCGATGGCCATCGTGACCGGCGATCGAAGGTACGTGCGGCTTTCGCTGGCTCCCATCCAGTCCGGCCTCAGAGAGATTAACACGTTCAGCATCCCGAGCGGACGATGACCACCTTGACAATCCCCGTGCTGGCAGGCAACTTGTGTCTCGGAGAGTTTTCCTTCAGGAGTGCCAACCATGCCGCGAGTTCGTTGGTTGTCGTGGGTGAGTGCTGCATCGGTCGCCGCCCTTGGGACGGTTGTGGTTGTCTGCACCAGTGATCTCGTCGCGGGCGAACTGGATGAAGCGAAAGTCGAGCGCTGCCTGCTGGAACGTTTCGACGAGAACCGCAACGACAAGCTGGAGTCGCTGGAAGCCAAGCAGGCGCGTAGCCGACTCCAGAATTTGTTGACGGACAAGTCCGAACGTGAGGTCAACATCTTGACTTGGCGCGACGACGTCAAAGACCTGCTGCAGTCGATGGACCAAGACAGCGACAACCGCCTGGATGCGGCGGAGCGTGACTCCGCTCGAGAATTGTTGGAACGTCTGATCCCCAAGGTCGATTCGGTCAGTCCACAGCCGGAACGCGAGTCCAGTAGTAGTCGCGAGCGGCCGCGTAACTCGAGAAGTCGCGGCGGTTCTGGGGGAGGGGGCTCTTACGGAGGTGGTTCCGGCTATCAAGGTGGATACGGCGGTGGCATGTCGTTGGGAGGCGGTGGTTTTGGGATGGGCGGTGGTGGTGGATTTGGTTCTGGTAGCGGCGGCGGGCTCTCGGGCGGAGGTGCTGGCTTCAGGCGAGGAGCAGGTACAAGCGGTTTCGCCGGATCCCCGGCGACCAGTGCGACCAACTTGAACACGACACCGAAATCGTCCTCCGATTCCACGCCTGGTTCAATTCGATCCGGCACGGCAGACCAAGCATCAATTTTGGGTGCCAACGGATCTCGTCCCTCGGATGGCCCTGAAGGGCCGCTTGCAGATTCTCCGGGCAGCAGCGCGGGACCACAGGGAACAACTCCGGCGAATGACCAATCGAATGTTGCACAGCCACCCACAGGCACCACGCCTGCCGGTGGCCAAGGGACGACTCCGCCAGGCATTCGCGGAGGAACAAAGTCGCCCGATGGTCTGGCCGGAGCCAACGGCGGGAAGCCGTCTCGACCCAGTGGAACCGGTGGCTCTGGAGGCCCGGCGTTCATTCCGCCTCCTCCGGCGCCGGATTTCTGAGCGCATCCGCCCGAATCCACCAACAGTTCAATCCCAAGAACCGCGATCTGATCGTCAACATCAACGGTAAACTGTTGCATCGCGACGAGGCCGGTGTGAGCCCGTTCGATTCGGTCGTGCAGGGCGGCGACGCCGTCTGGGAGGGCTTGCGGCTGTACGATGGCCGCATCTTCAAACTTCACGAGCATCTCGCCCGACTGAGGAGTTCAGCGAAAGCACTCGCATTCGCGCAGATTCCGACCGACGACGAAATGATCGAGCAGATTCGACGCACACTGATCGCCAACAGCATGTTCGACGGCGTGCATCTCCGACTGACGCTGACGCGCGGCGTGAAGTACACGTCCGGTATGGACCCGCGACTCAACACCGCAGGACCGACACTGATCATCCTGGCCGAGCACAAGCCGCCGGTGTACGACAAGTCTGGATTGAAATTGATCACCAGCAGCGTGCGCCGTTTTCCGCCCGACTGCCTGGACCCCAAGATTCACCACAACAACTTAATTCAGTCGATCCTGGCAAAGCTGGAAGCCAACCGCGCCGCAGCCGACGACGCGCTAATGCTCGACACGCGTGGCTTCGTGGCCGAGACTAACGCGACTCACGTGTTCATTGTCGATCACGGCGAAGTCATCACTAGCCGCTTGGTCGCTTGTCCCGAAGGCATCACGCGCGCGACGGTGCTCGATTTGTGCAAAGCTCACGACATTCCGCAGGCCGAGCGAGACCTCTCGCTGACCGAGGTTTATCGCGCCGACGAAATGTTCTGCACCGGCACAATGGGCGAACTCGCGGCCATCATCGACGTCGACGGCCGCACGATCGGCAACGGCACCACCGGACCGATGACGCGCCGCCTCAGCGAACTCTTCACGCAAGTAACTCGCACCGAAGGAGTCGTCTTGGTGCCGACACCAACCGCGATCGTGTGAACGCAGTCGCCTCGCTCTCCTCGTTCGAGCGACCGAATGATCTCGGCATTCAGAGCGACTGGGTTGTTCGGGGAGACCTCCGGTCGAGCGGGGTGGCTCGGTCAGGAGACGGGCCACAATAAGTCGTCGAAAAGTTTGGTGGCGTTATGCGGCACGAACCGCCATGATGAATGGTGTTGCGGGACCAGACTCGTTCAATGCTCTTGAGTGAGTACTTCTCATGGCCAGTCGCGATCTGGAACGCATTCGCAACGCGATCCTCGACTGTCGATACACGCTGACGGAACACGCCTATGACGAAATGGAGGAGGATCACCTGGATGTGCTGGATGTCGAGTCCGCGATTCTCACGGGCATGATCGACCAGATTTTGACCGTGGATCCTCGTGGCACGCGCTAGGTGGTCTTGGGCAAAGCCACTGACCAAGTAACGCCGGTCGCCGTGGTGGTACGATTTGTGGAGCACGATCAACTTCTGGTCATTACCGTTTACGAAATTAAGTGAGATGTCTGAGATGTACGGTTTTACTTGCGAGCACTGTGACGGCACCGTCCGTGAGCGGCGAGTCGATCGGGAGGCGCTGCGGCACAAGGGGAACTTTGTCATCCTGGAAAATGTGCCGATTGGCGTTTGCGACGCCTGTGGCGCGCGCTATTTCGACGCCTCGATCCTCCGCCGCGTTGCCGAGATCGGCCGTGGTATCATCCCGACGCAGCGGTCCCTCGAAGTCCCGGTTGATCACTACGCGCCAGCCTGAAAAGAAACGACGGGCCGACAAATCGTCGGGATCGAGCCGCGACCGTCCGGGAACGGTCTGCTTGTTGAGGACCGCTCCCTGACCGCTGACCAGCACGGTCCAGCAGTGCCGATGTTGCGGCTGGTCGAGCTTGGCGGACCTTGTGGCCGGTCTCTCGACCGAGCCATCCGCCGCGGCGGACTCGTTCGAGCGGCCGAATGATCTCGGCATTCCGAGCGGCTGGGTTGTTCGGGGAGACCTCCGGTCGAGCAGGGTGGCTCGGTCAAGAGACCGGCCACAACCAGTATTGAACGTGGAACGAGCAAGTCGTTGTTCCCAGGAAACGCGAAGCCCGATTGGACCAGCAGTTGATGACTGTCGGTTGCCGCGTCTCGACCGCCTGCCGGTCGGAGTTGAACGCAGTTGAGCGCGAGCCGGTTCGCGTCTGTCGTGGTAATCTGAATGGTCTCGAACTGGTATCCGTGCGGGACTCGCTGCTAAAAGTATTGCCATGCAAATCATTTTGACTGTTGTTTCGGGACCACACTCTGGCCAGACGTTTGCGTTCGACCAACACGATCACTTTTTCGTCGGCCGGTCGACGTCCGCGCATTTTCGACTGCCAGAAAAAGATCCCTATTTCTCGCGCATGCACTTCATGGTGGAAGTGAATCCTCCCGCCTGCCGGCTGTTGGACTTGGACAGCACGAATGGGACGCATGTGAACGGCAAGGTCGCGCAGTCGGTCGATCTGACTCACGGCGATGTGATCCAGGGGGGCAACACCGAGATTCGAGTCACGCTGCGGGATGGGCAGAATGACGACGCGCCCGACACGCTCGCCCTGCAACCGTCCGTCAAAGTTCCCGATCCACCCACTTCAGATTCTCAGCCAGAATCCGTCGACACGGTGGATTGGCGACCGCCGGGATATGAGATGGGAGCGATCCTGGGCAAGGGAGGCATGGGCATTGTCTATCACGCCAAGCGGAAATCGGACGCGACGGATGTCGCCATCAAGATGATCAAGCCAGCTGTCTTGGGAAACGCCGCAGACTATCAACGGTTCCGGCGGGAGATCGAAATCCTCAGGCAACTGAACCATCCGGCGATTGTGAAGTTCCTGGACGCCGGCGACGTGACCGGGCTGTTGTTTTTTGTCATGGAGTATGTCAACGGAGCGGATGCCAAAGTTTGGGTGGAAAAGCGGCCGAAGCCGCTGGCGGTTTCCGTGGCGGTGAAGATCATCAGCCGAGTGCTCGAGGCGCTCGATTACGCTCACCAGCGAGGCTTCGTGCATCGCGACGTGAAGCCGAGCAACATCCTGATCTGTCAGGACGGCAAGAAGCTCGTGGTCAAACTGACGGATTTTGGCCTGGCGCGAGCCTATCAAGATTCCAAGCTGAGCGGCTTGACGTTGACGGGGGGCCTCTGCGGCACGCCGAAGTACATGGCCCCCGAACAAATCACCGACGCGCGCCGCGTGCAACCCGCTTCCGACCAGTACTCCGCAGCGGCCACGCTGTACTGGTTGCTGACCCAGAAAAACACGCACGACTTCGATGACCGCATGCACATCGGACTGCAACAAATTCTCACCCAGGAGCCGATCCCCATCCGCAACCGCCGACCGGATGTCCCGGATAATCTCGCGGCCGCGATTCTTCGAGCGCTCAGCAAAGACCCGGCCGCTCGTTTCGATTCCGCCGCAGAATTCCGCGACGCCATCCGCAAGTCGCTGACGTAGCCTCGAAGCAGCCAAGAGTGAACCACTTTGGCGAGCGGGGCGGCGTCAGCCCCCCGGTGCATTCGCCGCTAATAGAATAGACCGGCGTGCTGACGCCGCCCCGCTCACCGTGGCAAGACTTACCGCTTGCCCGCTGCGTTGAGGCAGGCTTCTGCCCAGACGGACTGTTCCGGCGACAGCCGAATCGTGGGTGAGCCTGAGTAATCCAGGTCGCGGTCGTACTCGAACAGGTCGTAGATCGTGTGGAAGGCGAGCGCGACGTCGAGTTCCACGTCGCGGTCTCCGGCGAGCAGCGGCACGGGAACAACCGGCAGCGGCGCTTCGAGGGGAATGGGCCAAATCTCGACTTTCGGACGCCTGTTGGCTCGACTCAGGAAGACGAAGTAGGGAACCGAGGGCAACGGACCGGTCACCGGGAAAGACTCGCCGATCCGCAACAGGTCAATCTCCAAGAGATGGACTTCGGAGGCCAGAATCTCTCGCCGCTTGTGCTGATATTCGGCGGCACCCTCGCCCCGTTTATTGGTCGGTGACAGCAGTTCGATCGCGGTGACCAATTGACCGTCGGTGGCCGTGCGGATTTCGAGGAACGTCTCGCTCAGCGATTCGTGCGGCAGGAAGTCCTGAGTCAGCGGAGCCACCAAGGTCGCCGTCGATCCGCCAACGGATCGAGGCTCGGTCGTGACCACGGACACGTCCGGAGATCGCCGCCGCAGCCAACCGACTTCGATGGGATCGGGCGCGGCCACAACGACTCGTTCCTCGGTGCGCGCGCGATATTTGGGGCGCAACTTGGGCGTCAACTGCCGTGCGAATTCCTCGATGAGGTTGTGATGCACGACTGACCACAGCGGCCCTTCGAGGTACGGGTCCATGCCGGGAAACGGGTTGGACATGCCAGGTCGCCTTCACCATGCCAGGGTTTGAGTCAATGAGTCCACAACGGCGATTGTCCTTGAGGTTCCGCCACCGCGTCAACATGCGAGCCTCGGCAAGACCATCAGGCGAGCGGGGCGGCGTCAGCCCCCCGGTGCGTTCGTTGCGTTTCGTCGCACAACCGGGGGGCTGACGCCGCCCCGCTCGCCAGAACCTTTCGGCGGCCACGCTGTACTGGTTGCTGACCCAGAAAAACACGCACGACTTCGACGACCGCATGCACATCGGACTGCAACAAATTCTGACCCAGGAGCCGATCCCCATCTGCAACCGCCGACCGGATGTCCCGGAGCATCTCGCGGCCGCGATTCTTCAAGCGCTCAGTAAAGATCCGGCAGCTCGTTTCAATTCCGCCGCAGAATTCCGCGACGCCATCCGCAAATCGCTGATGTAGCCGCAGCGTGACGCTCATTCCTGGCGCGTCGTCGCGTCCCACACCTTGATCGTGTTGTCTTTACTTCCGCTGACGATCCGCCGTCCGTCCGGGCTGAACGCTGCGCCCCAGACATAATTGGTGTGCCCCTTCAGCGTGAGGCTTTCCTGGCCCGTCGTCGCGTCCCACACCTTGATCGTGTCGTCAAAACTTCCGCTGACGATCCGCCGTCCGTCCGGGCTGAACGCCACGCTCAGGACATAATTGGTGTGCCCCGTCAGCGTCCGCAGGTCCGTGTGGCAGAGCCGGTCCCAGTAGTACCATTCGAAGCCGCGCAGATCGTTGCCGCCCGTCTCCTCCGGCCGTGTCCGTTTCAGTCGCTCCACCAGGTGTTCGATGTCGGCGGCTTCCCCATCGCGTTGCGCCAAGTTCATCTGAGCGAAATAATGCTGCCGATAGGCGCGGCGGGACTCTTCCTTGGTGCGGTCGCGTTCCCGCTGGGCTGTCTCGGTCTGCTCTAGTGCCTCGGCCGCTTTCGAATCAGCTCGGTTCTTCTCTTTCTGCGCGGCCTCGGCGCTGGCCACGGCTTCAGCCGTTTTCTTGTCCGCGCGTTGTTTTGTTCGAGTGCCTCCGTGGTCTTGTCATCCGCGAGTTGCTTCTGCTCCAGTGCCTCATCGGTCTTACCATCGGCGCGTCGCTTTTCCTGATCCAGCCGCAAGGCGGCGAACGTGGACACGACCGCCACGGAAACTAACAATGCGGCGACCGTGCCAGTCATCCCGGC
This sequence comes from uncultured Planctomycetaceae bacterium, assembly GCA_964589725.1. Lineage (GTDB taxonomy): Bacteria > Planctomycetota > Planctomycetia > Planctomycetales > Planctomycetaceae > CAYSHJ01. The sequence continues at coordinate 9,198 of CAZPUJ010000002.1, read as the reverse complement.
GAGGATCGGGTTCCGTTTGCACCAGCGCAGACCGCGCTCCAACGCGGTGGTCCGGCGGGCCTGAATCGGTTCATCGTTGCGCCAGCGTTCGAGATCGGCGGCGAAGTCAGCGCAGGTGGCGTAACGAGCCGATGATTCGCGCGACACGGCTTTCAGGCAGATCGTTTCCAAGTCGGGCGGCAGATCGGCACGCAGCGAACGCGGGGCCGGAATCGGTTGGTTCAAAACATTGAAAATGATGATCGCCGGCGGACCGACAAACGGCGTCTCGCCGGTCAGGAGTTCGTAGAGCACGACTCCCAAGCTGTATTGGTCGCTGGCGTGGGTCACGGCACTGGGGTCGTCACACGCCTGTTCGGGAGACATGTAGGCCGGCGTCCCCATGACCGTCCCGTCGTGAGTCAGCTTCTGGGCCGCGTCTCCAATGCGAGCCAAACCAAAATCCATCAAGTGCGGCTGACCGGCGGAGTCGATCATCACGTTGTCCGGCTTCACGTCGCGATGGATGACCCCTTGCGAATGCGCATAGTCCAAGGCTTCGGCAAGCTGCCGGATCACCGTGGCAATCCGACGAAACTCGCCGGTAAACTGATCGATCATGGCGGAGAGCGGCTGTCCGTCGATGAATGCCGACGCGATGTAGTTCAGCTCGCCATCGCGACCGGCGTCGTACACCGGGACGATGTGCGGATGGTTCAGCCGAGCGGCCGCCTTCGCTTCGCGGAGAAATCGCTCCACACTTTTGGGTGACGCCAGCAACTCGGTCTTGGGCACCTTGACGGCGACTTCTCGCTCCAATTGTGGATCAAACGCGCGGTAAACGGTCCCAAATCCGCCTTGGCCGAGTTTCTTCCGGACCTCAAACCGGCCGATGCGTTTTAGCAGAGCAGCATCCCTCACCCACGCTGCCGGAGTGGACTGGTCCGCCGACGTATCTCTTGCTTGCGGCGCGGCTGTTTCCTGCGCCACTGGCTGAGCGACAAAGTCGCGGCCACAACTTTTGCAGGTGACACTTCGCCCCGCGACGCTCTCGGCAACACGGTACGTTTTTCCGCACCCAGGATGCGAACAGGCAATCCGAATCATCACCGCACCTCACGTCAGAGCCGATATGTCTTCACCGGCCAGCGAGTTCAACGTACGGATCGCGGCCAGCGGATCGCCGCCAGACGCAGAACCGAGTCGGGCGGTAGGTCAGGAAGTCGTACCCCTCGCTCGATGTCCCAAGTCACCGATCGCTAAAACGCATTATGGCATAGCTGCGCGGAGCGAACAAAGGGGCAGGTCGATAGGTCCATTTACCGACGGCAACGCGGTCCACGGAGCCGGAGCGTCTTTGCGAACTCGCAGGTGGGGGGGGCTGTTTCTTGTAGGCCACGAGCCATTGCAGCATCTCGTCCCACGCGCGGGCGAGGCGGTCCAGGCAGCGGGTGGCGATGGCCCGACGCAGCTTGTCGAGCGTCAGGGTGGGCGACGAACGGGAGGCGTTAGGCTCCTGGTTGCGGTGCTGGTCGTTTTGGATTGGTTGTGGTTATGGCTCTCGCTTCAACCAGGGGGCTGACGCCCCCCGTTCGCCGAGCCGCAAATCAATGCGAAAACCTCTCGTGAGCCGACGCTCCGCCTGCATCTGGTGGATGATGCCGTCGAGCACTTCGTCCTGTTCTTGCATGGCCTGCACGATGTCCACCTTGCTCCACCTTGCTCCGCATGGGAACGTGCCAGTCAATCAGGCGATCTGCCAGCCTTGGAAATCCACGTCGATTCGCTGGACTCGCAAGAAGGCATCGCCAAGTTCGACGGTGATGGGCAACGGGCCGTCGCTCTTGCGTTCGAGGTGCAGCGCGACGCCGATGCCCAGGCCGAATGAAAAATTCGCGCCGAGTGCGGCGGGGGCGAGTTGCTTTTCGAGGATGATGGTTTGCCATGCCGGCTGCTGCGGGTCGAGCCAGGTCGGTGAGAATTCGACCGACGCGAGTTCCGTACGTTGGAGCGCCGACTTCGAGGGTTCATTGAAGCGGAACATCGTCAGGCGACAGCGGAAGTGCTTGAGGAAGAATTGCTCGAACGGTTCGCGAGTCGAGCCATCGCCGGCAATGATCGCCTTGGCTGTGAAGTGGCCGGCTTGCGGGTCGAGGATTTGTTGAGCCAAGATCGCTTGAGCCTGCGCCGGGATCGTGGCGTTTTCAGCGGCGCGATTCGGCCAGAGACCGAGCGCGGCGTTGTTCTGAAGCAGCCGGACTCCGAAGACGCTGGTGATTGGATCGACGAGCGGCGAGGCTCGCCAACCCTTCGGGCTGGCGGGAGCGTCGGCGGGGAGCAGTGATTCGGTGGCTGTGAAATCGGGATGTCGCAGCGAGCCTTCGCGGAACGGCGGAACACGAGCGAGGTCGGGCGCGGGTGGTTGGTGATGCAACGCGAGACTGTTGCTCGATGGATCCCTCACCCCAGCCCTCTCCCAGGGGGAGAGGGGGCCGTCAGACAAGCGCTCAGTGCTTTCGCCGAGCAGTTTGAAGAGCGGCTCGGCGTCGCTGACGCTGAGTTCTCGACCAACTTTGTCGCGAAACGTGCCCTGCGTGTTGATGCCGACGAGATGAAAGATCGTCGCGGCGAGATGCCCGGCGCTGACGGGATCGGCGGCGGGATACGCGCCTTGCTTGTCGCTGCTGCCGTAGATTTGGCCGCCGGAAATGCCCGCTCCGGCGAGCACGGCGTTCATCACTGGCCCCCAATGATCTCGGCCGGCGTTGGCGTTGATGCGCGGAGTACGACCGAATTCGCCGACAGCCACCACGAGCGTTTCATCGAGCAAGCCGCGCTCTTGCAGATCGTCCAGCAGTGCGGCAAACGTGACGTCGAACTGCGGGGCGAGCACATCTTCCATGCGATCGGCGTTGCGCGCGTGCGTGTCCCACAGCGGATTGTCGACACCTCGGTCGCCAGGGATGCGCGGCCAGTTGACCGTGACGAAACGGACACCCGCTTCAATCAACCGCCGGCCGAGCAGCACGCTTTGGCCCCACGGATAACGGCCGTAGCGGTCGCGCACCGAGTCTGGCTCCTCGTGCAAATTGAACGCTTGCCGAGCGCCGCCCGAAGTCAGCAACTCGAACGCTTGCTGCGTGACTTTGTCGTGAACCTGCACGACGGCGCTACGCGGCGAACCGTCGAAAGTTCGACCAAGGGCTTCGAGCAATGTCACTCGTTGTTTCATCTGTTCGCCGGAGACTCGTGGCGAGTACATGCCGCCGAGTTGAAAGCTTTTCGCTTTGTCGGCCGGCTTACACTCGATGAGTTCAGGGCTCCACTGCGGACCGAGGATGCCACCGAACTGGCCCGCCTCGATGTTGCCGCCGTTGCCGATGAACAACTCCGGCAGCGTGACCGCCGAGAGTGCCGGCAAGCGTTCGCTGGGCCGCAGAAGCTTGACGATCGACGCGAGGTTCGGCCAATCGCCCGGCAGAGCATTCTCCCCATCACCCGATTGCAGTTGTCGCCCCGTCAGCACCCAATAGCCACTGCCGCCGTGAATGTTGTTGTTCGTGAACATCGACCGAATGACCGCCAGCCGATGCGCTCGCAGCGCGGTGCGTGGCAGCAACTCGCAGAAGTGAATCCCCGGCACCGAGGTACTGATCGGATTAAACGGCCCACGAATCTCGGCCGGCGCCGCCGGCTTCGGATCAAACGTCTCATGCTGCGGCGGCCCACCCGACAGAAACAGCAACAGCACCGACTTCGCCTTGCCGAACGCGCGACTCTCGACCGGCTTTTGCAATCCCGCTCGCTCTTGAGCTTGCAACCATGCCGGAAGACTCGCCGTCAGCCCAGCCATGCCACCGACAGCGAGAACCTCTCGACGCCTCATCGCTCGTTTCCCCAACTGCCACCGACCCCACCGGGCTTGCCCCGGTGGCTCGCGGGATTCTGCACTACTCGTGTTCAATAATTCGGCCAACTTTCGTTCCGCCGACGGTATCCACAGCACCGTGTACTTCATGAGGCGGACAGATCCCGCAGAATGTCTTTCAGCGGTCGTCCTCCGGTTTGTCCTCGCAACTGTTGAATGTCGTCGCTCCGAACGAGTGCCAGGTTACCGAATTCGCACAACGCCGTACACGAGAAACTTTTCGACGCTGCAACGCAGGCGCTGGCCGGATTGCTCGAAGTTGAGCTTCACGGGTTCGGGGTTTTCTGGCGTGAGGAATTCGACGGAATGGACTTGGCGAGCATCGGGCAATCGCAGGTCGATGCGGAACGGTTCGACCGGGATTGGCTTCTCGTCCTTGATGCCTCCGCCAGCGCTTCGCTTTTCCTTGGGCTCCTCGCGGTTGTAGTTCACGAAGTGCAGTGTCAGTTCGTCGAGCGACGCGGGTCTTGATAGTGAGACGCGCACGGTCTTCGGGATTTCGAACCGGCTGAGGTCTTCGGGCAACGGTGTCTTCTTGCCCGTGTCGCCGAGCGAGATGACTTGCCGATACGTCGCCGCGATCTCTGGAGTGACGCTGTCATCCGGACGGATATCGAACAGCACGTGATCGTCGAGCAGTCGCGTGCCCGTTTCGCGAAATCGCTCCAGCGGCGCGAGGTCACCGTCGTGAATTTTGCGGCGCGGGAACAGCAGCAGAACTTCCGACTGCGGCCGGTTTGCACGGAACAGGTCGTCGTACCGCTTCATGAATTGGTAGTAACGGACGATCTCGGTCAGCGCCTCGGGTTCTTTGAATCGCGTGTAAAAGCCCATCGGCGTGCCACCGTTGGCGGCCAGTTCGGCGATCGTCACTCGAATGCGAGTGTGCTCATACTTGCCGAGCGTGAACGGCTTGTCGTCGAATGAGCCGCGGATGTACCTCGCCTGCAACGTCCCTTCACCAAGGTAACCTTCGGCTAAATCGGTGAAGCACGCGGCGCCGCCGGTACTGTACCAGAGGTAATCCTCATCGCGGCCCCACAGGTCCGAAGGCAGCATGCAACGCTCGTCACCGTTGAGTTGGTTGAAGTTTCCCAGGTGATTCCACTGCGACACGATCAAGTCGGGCTTGATCGACCGGCCGTACTTCACGAACACGTCGTCGAACGCCAGCTTGTTGGCGATCTGCGAGAAGCGAAGCATCTCGCGCCGCAGCGGCGTCGATTCGTTCGGATTGTGCCAACTGACGATCTCGGTGAAGCGATGCGATTTCAAATCGGCGATTTGAAATTGGCGATTCAATTCCTTGGCCGTGAACCGCTCCGTGAGGTGCGCTTTGAATGCCGAGACGCAATGCGGACACAAGCAGTCGTGCCGATAAAAGTAGTTGATCACGAAGCCGTCACAGCCGAGCTCGATGCCGTGCTTCGTCCAGGCCTTTAAGACAGCTCGCCAATGCGGATTGTTTAGGCAGCCCCAATACTCTTTCATGCCGCCAATGCTGTACTCGTTGTTCGTGATCGGCTTGCCGTCGGCGTCTTTCTCCAGCAGATCGAGCGGATCGTCAACCGGCTTCTTACCGAGCCACTCTTCATTCCACAGGTCGCGATAAAACTTGAAGAATCCGCGCGGGCCGCCCGGTTCGTTGTCGGTCTTCGGGCTGTCGGGATCTCCGACCAAAAACTTGACGTTGATATGTCCGACGACCTTCGCGCCGCGCGCATGCAGTTCTTTGTTGAGGTTCGCAAGCCACTCGCGATTCTCCGCCAAGCCAACCAGCGGAAAGTGAGCCGGATACCCTTTGCCGTGCGGCGTGTGCGCGAGGCTCCAAAAGTGAGCTCCATAAAACCCGACCTGAGCGATGTCCGGCTGAGCCGCCTCGATGAACGGCAAATAGCCGGGATCGGAATACTCGGCCCAATGAGCCACCATGCGCGTAAACTCGACGCGCGGTCGTGGCGTACTCGGCGAAGCCACATTCGGTTGAGAAGTGGAAACCTGCGCGAAGGCATTCGCCGTGAGGATCAAACTCAGAAGACTGGCCAAGACGAAATGTTGCATGTCGCGGATTCCTTGAAGACTCGCAGCGGAACTGGAATACGAACTTCGATTTTACTCGAATGCTGACTCAAATGACGCCTGTAGCCCAGGCCCTTGTGGCCTCGTCTCCTAAGCCATTGTGGCCTGAGTGGCTCATTTCAGACGCGGAATCACTCAGGCCACAAGGGCCTGGGCTACGGATTTGTGAATTGCTGTTATGCAGCCTGAACGAGAACCAATTCATTTGTGGCCGTACAACGGCTATCTTGCCCGCCGACGTTGAATTCCATCCAGCCAAGGAGTGATTGATGCGACCCAACACGGTGAAACGGCGTTTGCGGCAGGGTGAAACGGTCATTGGCACGATGATGTTCGAGTTCAACACGACGGGCGTGGCTCGCGCGGCCGCTGTCGCTGGGGCCGAGTTCGCCGTGTACGACATGGAGCACACCGGCTGGTCGGTGGAAACGATTCGCATGCTGGTCGCGACGACTCGCTGTACCGACATGGTGCCGATCGTGCGCGTGCCGGCGTCCGAGTACCACTTCATCGCACGAGTGCTCGACATGGGAGCCTTGGGCGTGATGGTCCCGATGGTCGAGTCGGAAGAGCAGGCGCGTACGATCGTCAGCTCGGCCAAGTATCCGCCAATGGGACGTCGCGGAGCCGCGTTTGGCGTGGCGCACGACGACTACACCGGCGTCGACATTCCGGAAACGGTTCGGTCGGCGAACGAGGAATCGCTGCTGATCGCGCAGATTGAAACGGCTCGCGGGTTGGAGTGCGTCGAAAAGATCGCGTCGGTCTCTGAAATCGATGTACTGTGGATCGGACTTTATGACCTGGCCAACTCGCTGGGCCTGCCGGGTCAGTTTCAGCATCCGGACATCTTGGCTGCGACGGATCGCGTGCTGAAAGCGTGTCGCGATTTCGGCAAGACTCCGGCCGTCCTGGCCACCAGCATCGCCGACGGCCAGACGCAACTCGCGAAAGGCTTTCGTCTGCTCGCGTACGGAGCCGACGTGAGCCTGTACCAATTGGCACTGCGCGAGGGAATCGCGACGTTGCGAAAGTAGGGCGGGATTCTGGTCGCTTGAATCCCCAATTTCGTTTTGTCATAGTTCCCGCTCCTTGCCCTCGGCCAGCGGCGTTGAGGGTTGAAAGTCCAATCGGATGATGCAACCATTGTTGGCCGCCGACTCGCTGATCGAATTCTTTCAAGGCAAGCACCTGCCGATTTGCGGATGTGAGATCGACGCCACGCTGGCGATGATCCTGGCCGCGATTGTGCATGTCGCGTTGGTGGGTGCTTGGTTTGGTCTGCCGGCTGGTGTCTTCATTTGGGCCGAGCGAAAAATCTCGGGCCGCATCCAAGATCGTTTGGGACCGACGCGCTGCGGTGGACGATTCGGTTGGCTGCAATCCTTGGCCGACGGCGTCAAGCTGATTCAAAAAGAAGATTTGGTTCCGGCCGCCGCCGATGGAATGCTGTTCCGGCTAGCTCCGTACATCGTCGTCGTGGCCTCGTTCGCGGCGTACATGATGCTGCCGTTCTCGGAGGGTTGGGACGCATTGGGTTTAGACGTGGGACTGTTTCTCACGCTGGGGATCTTGTCACTGGAAGTGCTGGGCGTGATCTTGGCGGGTTATTCGAGCGGTTCGAAGTGGGCACTGTTCGGCGCGATGCGCGAATCGGCTCAGATGGTCAGCTACGAAATTCCGATGGCGATTTGTGCTTTATGTCCCGTGGTGACGGCCGGCTCGATCAACCTGAATGAGATCGCTCAGCTTCAAGCCGGGGGGGTGTGGAATTGGAACATCGCTCACCCGTTCAATTTCATTGCCTTCTTCGTGTACTTTACGTGTGCGACGGCCAGTTGTAAGAGGGCGCCGTTTGACTTAGCCGAAGCCGAAAGCGAACTGGTCGCCGGCTTCCTGACCGAATACAGCGGCATGCGCTGGTCGTTCTTCTTCTTGGCCGAGTACGCCAGCATGTTCCTGGTCAGCGGTTTGGCCGTGGTCCTGTTCCTCGGCGGCTGGGATGACGGCTTGGGAATCATCGCGGCGATGAAGCACGCGATGCCGGACGGAGTTGGTCATTACGTAGCCAATCTGATTGGCTTCACAATCTTCATGTTGAAGGCGTCCGTTCTGGTGTGCGTGCAGATTTGGGTGCGTTGGACGTTGCCTCGCCTGCGCATCGACCAAGTCATGACGACCTGCTTGAAGTACCTGATTCCCATCAGTTGCTTTCTGTTCGCGGGGACGGTGGCGTATCCGCTGGTCGTGGTGAAGCTGATGCAGCGGACGACCGTGATTCCGTCGGCGACGTCCCCTGCGGAGCGGCTATTGCGGTCGGATGTTTCACGCCGGGCTCCCGGCCAAGCAAATTCGGCGAACTCTCGTTTTGCTGAATTCGGTGGTGACGTTCAGGTCCGCTCGACCGCTGCCGAAAGGGGTGAGCGATGACCGTCGAATCGATCCTCTTTTGGCTGTTCGCGATTTTGACCTGCGGGGGAGCGATCTCGGTGGCGATCAGTCAAAACGTTGTGCGGATGGCGTTCTCGTTGGTGCTGGCGTTAGGTTCGACGGCTGTGCTGTTCCTGCTTTTGGGAGCGGATTTCGTCGGCGCGACGCAATTGCTGGTGTACGTCGGCGGGACATTGGTGCTGCTGGTCTTCGGTGTGATGCTGACGGCGACCGGCCCGTTCGTACGGATCAAAGGTTCCGCGGCCGACGGCATTCTTTCGGGCGGGATTGGAGTCATCTTTTTATTGATCGTTGGCAGCACGGTCACGGCGGTGAATTGGGAAGATGACGTCGCACACAAGATTGCCATCGGCACGCACGAAAAGATCACACGCCGCGGCTTCAATGAAGCTCAACAAGGCAACACGACTCGCCCGATAGGACTGAGTTTCCTGTCGTTGCGTGCGGATCGCGATTTGAATCTCGGCCCGCAAGTGGACAGCGCCACGCCGGCGAAGGACGCCGCCGCTTTGTCGCTGCCGGGAGCCGCGCCGCCGACTCCCAAGCCGCCGCCGCTGAGTTCCGGTTACTTGTTGCCGTTTGAAATCGTCTCCGTGCATCTGTTGGTCGTACTCATCGGAGCGTCGTACTTGGCTCGGGCCAAGCGTCGCGTGAATCCAACCTGACCCCACCGAACCGAGAAACTATGGAAGCGATTGGACCGAATCCGTTGTTGTTCGTGGGAGCCGTGCTGTTTGTCTGCGGCGTCGTCTGCATGACGA
>CAZPUJ010000001.1:0-12246 GCA_964589725.1 uncultured Planctomycetaceae bacterium | reverse complement strand
GGTTTCCCGCGTGTGCTCAGCGCAGCGAAAATGGAAACGTGAATCAGGCGAGCGGGGCGGCGTCAGCCCCCCGGTCCTTCGCGAGTGACACGCCTTACCGGGGGGCTGACGCCGCCCCGCTCGCCAAGGACTCAATCACACCGCCGCGTCTCGCACTTGCTCGTTGGTTGGTCTCGCGCGACAACCCGTTGACCGCGCGCGTGACCGTCAATCGGATGTGGCAAGAGTTCTTCGGCCGAGGCCTCGTCGCGACGTCCGACGACTTCGGCACGCGCGGCGATCCGCCGTCGCATCCGGAGTTGCTCGATTGGCTGGCGGGCGAATTCGTAGGTCAGCCTTTCCAGACTGGCCCGATGCGCAACGACGCGTTGACAAGCGATCGAGTCGGCCTGGAAAGGCCGACCTACGGGTGGGACATCAAACGTATGGACCGGCTGATCGTGACTTCGGCGACGTACCGGCAGTCCTCACGTCCGCGGGTTGAACTCGCAACACGCGATCCGAACAACGTGCTGCTCGCTCGGCAGAACAGTTTGCGAGTCCCAGCCGAAACCGTGCGTGACGCGGCGCTCGCTGTCAGCGGGTTGCTCAGCCGGAAGCTCGGCGGGCCGAGCGTCTTTCCGCCGCAGCACGAACGAGTCACGATGGAAGCCTTCGGCAGTAATTCGTGGAAGACCAGCGAAGGCTTGGACCGGTATCGGCGCGGCCTCTACACGTTCATTTTGCGAACCTCTCCGTTTGCGCAGGCGATCACGTTCGATGCTCCGCCACCGGTCGATGTCTGCACGCGGCGCGATCGATCCAATACGCCGTTGCAGGCGCTCACGTTGCTCAACGACCCGGTCTTCGGTGAGATGGCTGCCTCGTTCGCCGACCGCATTCAGCGCGATGCCGGGCAATCTGACGAGGATTGCATTCGTCACGCGGTGCGGCTGTGTTTGTCTCGCAATCCGACCGAGGCCGAAATGGTTCGGTTGAAACAGTATCTTGATGACCACGATCCGCAGCCCGAAAAGTTCCGATGGAGGAATCTGGCTGGCGTGCTGCTCAACCTGCATGAATTCATCACACGAGATTGAAGAGGAAGAGGAACGCTGATCGGCACTAATTTTCGCTAATGGAACAATCCACAACGTCTTGATCAGCGGAGATTAGTGTTCCAACCTTTCTTTCGGAGAAACCGAAATGACGGCCCTCGAATCACTTCGACAGCTTCAGCGTCGCGCATTCTTGACTCAGTCAGTAACCGGACTTGGTTCGATCGCGTTGGCTCAACTGCTGAGCAGCGAATCGTCGGTCGCGGCGACTGCGAGACCGGCCGGCAATTCACTTGCACCGAAGCCGCCAATGTTTGAGCCGCGAGCCAAGAACGTGATCTTCCTCTTCATGGCCGGCGCTCCGAGTCAGTTCGACCTCTTCACACCGAAGCCGGTCATGCAGAAGCTGCACGGGCAGCCGGTGCCGGCGTCGTTTTTGGAAGGGCTGAGCGATTCGCTGATCAAAGGAAGCGCGCGGGTTTGGGCTTCGCCGCGGACGTTCACGAAGCATGGCCAGTGCGGCATGGACTTCTCGGACTACTTGCCGCATCTGGCGACCTGCGCCGACGACCTGTGCATGGTCCGCACGATGAAGACGGACGTGCCGAATCACGATCCGGCGCAGCTTCAGATGCAGTGCGGAGTGCCTCGGTTCGGAATGCCCAGCATGGGGTCGTGGATCACTTACGGCCTAGGCTGCGAGTCGCGCAACTTGCCGAGCTTCACCGTGCTGCTCTCGAACAATGGGCCAGGGGACATCGCGGGGACCGCGCTGTGGGACAGTGCCTTCCTGCCGGCGACGCATCGAGGCGTGACGTTTCGCAGTCAGGGGGATCCGATTCTGCATCTCGCGAATCCCGACGGAGTCACTCGCGCCGAACAGCGGCGGCGACTGGATGCGATCAACGACCTCAATCGGCTGCGTCAGCAACAGCAGCCCGATCCGGAGATCGCGACGCGGATCGAAAGTTACGAACTCGCGTTTCGGATGCAGGCCGCCGCGCCGGAGTTGCTCGACTTCCAGCAAGAGTCACCGCACACGCTGACCGAGTACGGCATTGGTGACGAGAAGACCGACACGTTCGCGCGGAATTGTCTGCTGGCTCGGCGGATGGTCGAACGAGGCGTCCGCTTCGTGCAGTTGTATCACTACACTTGGGACGATCACGCCGACCTCAACAACAAGCTCAAGCAGAACACCGACAAGACCGACCGTCCCGCCGCCGCATTGATTCATGATCTCAAGCGACGTGGGCTGCTCGACGACACGCTGGTGATCTGGGGGGGCGAGTTCGGCCGCACGCCGATGAACGAAGTTCGCCGAGGCATCAACCCGGGTAAAGAAGGCCGCCACCATCACCCGTTCGCCTTCACAATACTGCTAGCTGGCGGCGGCGTTCGCGGCGGCCAAATCATCGGCGAGACCGACGACCTCGGCTATCACCCGATAACCGACCCCATCCATGTCCACGACCTGCAAGCCACGATCCTGCATGCTCTCGGTTTGGATCACACTCGGCTGACCTTCCGCAATCAAGGCCGCGATCACCGGCTGACCGATGTCGATGGCGAGGTCGTTCACAAAATGTTCGCGTAAGTTTGTAGCGCGGTGGAGCCGCTGTGAGTGTGGCACGACGCTCCGCGTCGTGAAATGCGACGCGGAGCGTCGCAACACAATGTTGCGGGAAAAACAACGCCTTCGGCGTTAACAATGTAGTCCCGCTCTACAGACGGATGCACCGATGAGTGCCGCCTGAAGGCGGAACTACGAACGATGTCAAACTCTGCCGGTTGTCCGCATCGTGCCGACGATGACAATCGCAATCACGACGACGATTGTAACGGGCCGATAGCACGTTCGATTCGGGAGACTCCGCGCTCGTTTTGGGCCGTGTCGCTCCCGCGGAAATTGCCGGAGTTCGGTCATGTTGCGATCGCGGATGATCGCTGAAATCGCCGTCGCGGCTTTCGGGCTGAGCGTGTTTGCCGGCTGTCGCTCGACGGCAAAAATGCCGCAGGCGGTGAGTCCACAGACCGCACTGCGCTCAATGGCGATCGCATCCTCCGCTGCGCCGTTTCAACGGCAGTGCCTCTCGGCCAAAGTGGGCGATGAGTCGGATCGCCCGTCCGCGCGAGCCACTCCCGTTGGCCATGAGGACGACGTCGGCGAGGAACTCGTCAGCCGCGATGCCGACGATCCGTTCACCGGGCAGATCGAGTTGTCTTTGCCGACACTCGTTGAAGCCGTCAAACAACGCAATCCGTCTTTGCGAGCGGCGTACGCTGCGTGGTCGGCGGCGGCGCAGAGGTATCCGCAGGTCATCGCCTTGGATGATCCGATGTTTCAGTCGATGTACGCTCCGCGGACGTGGAACGCCGCGTCGGACGTGCAGTCGTCGTACTACTTCGGCGTCGCTCAAAAGTTCTCTTGGCCGGGCAAGCGTGAGCTGCGCGGTCAACAGGCGAACTGGGAATCGCTCGCCGCGGGCTACGACTACAACGAATCGCAACTGCGGCTGGCGGAAGCCGCGCGGCTGGCGTTCTTCGATTTCTACCTCAATGCGCGACAGCGCGAGCTGAATGACGACAGTCTGGACTCGATGCGCGAGTTTCGCGAGATTGCACGCGCGAAGTACGAGGCCAATCAAGCGACGCAGAATGATCTTCTGCAAGCCGAGGTCGAACTGGGAAAGTTGGAGCAGCGGCAAATCGAGTTCGATCAAGAACGGCTCGTCGCGGTCGCGCGGATCAACACGTTGTTGCATCGCCGTCCAGGTCACACGTTGCCACCGCCACCGCAGTCGATCCCCGCAAGCAGCGATCTGCCGTCGGTGACCGCGCTCCACTCAATGGCCGAAGAACAGCGGCCGGAATTGCAGGCGATGTTGGCTCGCGTGCAGGCCGAGCAATACTCCGTGGCACTGGCGTGCCGCGAGTATTATCCGGACCTTGAAGTGATGGCGCGCTACGACCGCTTTTGGATCGACCCCGAACAGCAGCCCCAAATCGGACTGAACATAAATGTCCCACTGAACCAGTCGAAGCGCGCCGCGGCCGTGCGCGAGGCTCAAGCTCGCGTCGGGAAAATGCAGGCGGAGTACGAGCAGGCTCGCGACAACATCTGGCAAGACGTGGCGCAGGCGTTCGCTCGAGTGCGGGGCAACGCGAAATCGCTGCGATTGTTCGACAGTAAACTGTTGCCCAACGCCGAGCAGAACTTGGCGACGGCGAAGACGGGTTATTCCGCCGGTACGTTGGATTTCTTGCGAGTCATCGACGCGCAGAGGCAAATCATTGAACTCCGCGAGCAGCAGCAAATGGCTCTCGTCGAACTGAACCGCCGCCGAGCGGAATTGGAACGCGCGGTCGGTTCCAGCTTGCCGGAGGCGGACGTCCCCACGCGCGATGTTCCACCGGCCGCGGAGTGAAGATTTCCGATTGGAAGACACCCACACTAACCCGAAGCGTAAGCGAGGGCTGAGGTAACAGTCGCTCGCTTTCGCATCGGGCGAGTGTCAGACTCGGCCGCGTGCGGTATACGAAGAAGTATCGTCGACCAGCCACGACCGGGCTTGCTGACGCGCAGATGCCAAACGTCAAGACAGCAATGCCAAGCTGCAGCGCAACGATGCGGTGGACGACGGACCTGAGCTTTTGCCAAGACTCGCCGAAATTGGTTTGCCAAAGGTGTGCCTTTTCGGCGTATGATCCTTGATCGATGGTGAAACTATGAACGCGAACAACTCCTGGCTGTGGAAATCACTCATTTGGGTGCTGCTGCCATTCACGCTGGGAGTTGGCTTGCCACATTGGGAATGCCTGTGTGCGGCTCGGAAGGGACAGTCTCATTGCGAGTGCTGTCGAGGGGCGAAGCTGTTCCGATCGTGCTGTTCCGGACAGTCCGGTTGCTCAGTTCGGAAGAACCAATCATCGCCGCCGACCGCTCGTGCGTGCTGCCGTGACCAGTCGAGAAACGATGCGGCCACGCCGACCACCTGCGTCAAGAATCCCGTGAGTGGCGGCTGCTGTCGGCTGAAGATCGAATCTCCGGTTCCCGTTCCTGTTCCCGTGACGGTCGCTGGCGATCAGTCGCTCAACACCTTTTTTCTTGCCGATCTCAAGTTGTCGTCCGTCCGAGTTCGCTTGGACATGATCCACGTTTCGGCCAAGCCACCGGGAGCGGTGCTCTTACCTTTCGAACGCTTGGCGTCTCTCTGTCGCTGGCTGATCTAATGGTCGCCGTGCGGCGCTCTTGACCGCACTGGTAGCTGGATCGTGAGTCGTGCTACGCCATCATTGCGGACACACGTGCGACACCGAGGTTCACGACGGTGCCTTTGGCATTGGGAGTGTTGCCTGATCGCGTGGATCTCGCTGGTGGCAATGTTGTTGCTGTAACGCCTTCGGTGAGTCGAACTCATCGTGTCGCACGGGCGACACGCCGCACATCGAATTTTCGAAATCTGTGCTCTCTGTTGGCTGGATGTTTCAAATCATGTCCGAACACAAACTGCTGGAACCACCGATCGACGAAGGCGGGTTGTCCGCGCCGCCGGGCTTGAGCTTCTGGGGCAAAGCCTGGTGGTGGTTCGATTTCATCATCCTCGTGAAGCTGGCGCGGTTGAGATTTGTGGCGGTGTTGGTCGCGATCGGAGTCGTGATCACGCAATGGGATTCGCTCATCGCGTATTACGAGAAATGGACGCGATCGCCGGGAGACGCGCTGCAGGTCGCCGGCGACGTCGAGTGGTTCTGCCCGATGCACCCGACGGTGGTGCGTGACAACAGCCGCGAAAAATGTCCGGTCTGTTTCATGCCGCTGTCGAAGCGGAAGAAAGGCGAATCGTCCGACACGCCGCTGCCGGCGGGAGTCGTCAGCCGCGTGCAGTTGTCTCCGTATCGAATTGTGCTCGCGGGTGTGCAAACATGGCCAGTCGACTTCGTACCGCTGACGAAGACGCTCACGACCGTGGGCTTTATCGAGTTCAACGAGCGAGGATTCAAAACGGTTTCCGCCCGCGTGAAGGGCCGGTTGGATCAAGTGATCGCGGCGGAGACCGGCCGCCAAGTCAACGAGGGGGACGAACTGGCCGCGATCTACAGCCCGGAACTCAACGTCACCGTGCAGACGCTGCTGGATGCTCACAAGAAAAATTTGACCGACCTGCTGAAGAGTTCTCGACAACGGCTGCAACTGCTGGGAATCAGCGACGACCAGATCGACAACATCCTGAAGACCGGCACGGCGAACAGCCACTTGCGGATCAGGTCGCCGCTCTCCGGGCACATCGTGAAGAAGTACGTGCGCGAGGGCCAGTACGTCGAAGAGGGGACGCCGCTGTACGACGTGGTCGATCTCACGACGGTCTGGCTTCAGGCGCAAGTTTTTGAGGACGATTTGAGCCTACTGCCGTCTCACAACCAGCACGGTGACGTTCGCAGCGATCAATTGGCCGTGACCGCGCTGACACGAGCGTTCCCAAACGAGCCATTTCGCGGCGTGCTGTCCTTCGTGTTCCCGCACGTCGATCCCGACAGTCGCACCGCCACCGTGCGATTCGAGATCGACAACCCGGATCACAAGCTCCGCCCCGGCACGTCGGCCACCGTGCGAATTGATCTTCCGTTCGTCGTCCCGCGTTCAGGCGGAACGAACGCTCCCTCACGCGACGACGTGGACGGCCTGAAGGCGGAACTACCAACCGCGGAGCGACGAATCGCGAAACACCTCGCCGTCCCCGAAGGCTCGGTCATCGACACCGGCCAGCAGAAAATCGTCTACCGTGAAGCCGAGCCGGGTGTGTTCGAGGGCGTGCTCGTCGAACTCGGCCCGAAATTGCTCGGCCCGGATGACGTCACGTTTTATCCAGTTCTCAAAGGTCTCGAACAAGGCGAACGGATCGTCACGAGCGGTTCGTTCCTGGTCGATGCCGAGACGCGGCTGAACCCGGCGGCCGGCTCGATCTACATCGGCGGCAGCAGCGGCGGAAAAGAAACGACTCCGTCGACGGTTCGTCCCTCGACGCCCGAAGACACTGACGCCAAGATCGACCTCGCACTGAACAAGCTCGATCCGAAGGACCGTGAACTCGCGAAGGCTCAAAAGTTCTGTCCGATCTTAGCGGAAAGCCGGCTCGGGTCGATGGGAGCGCCTGTGAAAGTTCTGCTCGAAGGCCAGCCCGTGTTCCTCTGCTGTCCAGGCTGTCAGTCCAAAGCTAAAAAGAACCCAGCCGCAACGCTGGAGATCGTGAAGAAGTTGACGGCTCGACACTAAACCATTTTTCTCAGGAGTTGATGATGGTCTCTCGAATGCTGCTGACAATATTGTGTGCGAGTTTTGTGACGCTGCTCGGCTGTTCGCTTGAACCAAAAAGCAGCTCGCCCCCGGATCCCGGGCCGGTGACAACAGTGTCTGCCGCGCCGTCGGGCGCGGACGCCAAGATCGAAGCCGCGTTCAATGAACTGAGCGAAGACGATCGCCCACTGGCGAAGGCTCAAAAGTTCTGCGCCGTCAACCAGAAAGGCCTGCTCGGCTCAATGGGCAAGCCGTACAAGATCGAAATTGACGGCAAGCCAGTCTTTCTCTGCTGCGACGGTTGCGAAAAAGACGCGAAATCGCATCCGGAAGAGACGCTGGCGAAGGTCGAGGAATTGAAGTCACGCAACGAAGCGACAGCGAAGTGATGTGCCTTTCGGTACGACGTCTTTCGACAGACTCCGGCACCCCTCACCCTAACCCTAACCCTCTCCCCCGCGGCGGGGGAGAGGGAACCGGACAAGAAAACGCCGGCGCGATCTCGTCCGCTCTCAACGTTCAACTCAAATGATCGAACGCCTGATCGAAGCCTCGATTCGCAATCGGTTCCTGGTCCTGATCGTGACCGTCGGTTTGGCGTTGATGTCGGTGTATGCCGTCTTCGACACGCCGATCGATGCGATTCCGGACTTGAGCGAGAACCAAGTCATCGTTTTCGCCGACTGGATGGGCCGCAGCCCGCGCGAGATCGAGGACCAGGTGACGTACCCGCTCTCTCGCAAACTGCAAGGTCTCGCGGGAGTGAAGGCGGTGCGGTCGTCGTCCGAGTTCAATTTCTCGATGATCACGATCATCTTCGCGGACGGCATCGACTTTTACTTCGCTCGCCAGCGAGTCACCGAGAAGCTCAGCCAATCCACGGGGTTTCTTCCACCCGGCGTCATGCCGTATCTCGCGCCTGACGCGACGGCGCTGGGACAGGTGTTTTGGTACACGGTCGAGGTGAAGGTTGAGGGTTTAGGGTTGGACGTTGATGGTGAAGGCAAAAAGAGCAAGTCGTCCGAACCGACAACTCTCAACCCTCAACCCTCAACCCCGCTTGACCCCGGCCGTCTTTGGGCGCTCAATAAGTTTTACATCGCGCCGCAGTTGAACTCAGCGGCGGGAGTCGCCGATGTCGCAATCGTCGGCGGTATGCCGCTCGAGTATCAGATTGACGTGCATCCGACGGCGTTGCGAGCGTACGGCGTGACGTTGGGCGAACTCTTCGGGGCGGTCGCTCGCAGCAACTCGCCGGCCGGTGGCGGAGTCATCCAAAAGAACAACGCTGAGTACATCGTGCGCGGGATCGGATGGCTGCGCGACAAAGCGGACATCGAGAACACGGTCGTGCGCGAGTCCAGCGGCGTCCCGATCACGGTCCGCAACGTGGCAACGGTCCAAATCGGCACGCAATTCCGACGCAGCGTGTTCGAAAAGAACGGCAACGAAGTCACCGGCGGAGTCGTCTTGATGCGTCATGGCCAAAACCCATTGGCCGTGACCGAGGCCGTCAAAGCCAAAATTCAAGAGCTGCAACCTGGCCTGCCGGACGGTGTGCATCTCGTCCCGGCCTACGACCGCACGCGACTGATTCACGGGGCGATCCACACGCTGACCGAAGTCATGTGGCACGAAATGCTGATTGCCTCGATCGCGATTCTGCTGATCCTGGTCCACGTGCGGAGCGTGTTCGTCATCTGCGTGACATTGCCGCTGGCGGTGTTGTTCTCGTTCCTGTCGATGTGGGTGCTGAGGCGACTGGGCATTGTGGACATTCAGGCCAACATCATGTCGCTGGCCGGCATCACAATCTCGATCGGCATCTTGGTCGATCAGGCGATCGTGATGACCGAGAACGCCACTCATGCGCTGAAAGAGCACTTCGGCGACCGGCGCGTGACCGGTGACATTCGTGAGTTTGTCATCCCCGCCTGCCGCATGGTTGGCCGGCCGATTTTCTTTTCGGTCATCATTATGCTGCTCAGTTTCATTCCGGTGTTCCTGCTGACCGGACGCGAAGGAAAGCTATTTCATCCGCTGGCATTCACGAAGTCGTTTGCCCTGATCGGCGTGGCGATCATTTCCGTCACGGTCGTGCCGGCGTTAATCCCCACGTTCCTGAAAGGTCACTTGCGCAGTGAAGAAGAAAACGCGATCGTGCGCAGCTTCATTCACATCTACAAGCCGTTGCTAACGTGGGCACTGCCGAGACGCAATCTGGTGATGTGGGGCTTCGCCGTGTTGCTGGTGCTGGCGGCCGGCATGTTTCCGCTGCAAGCCATCTTCGGCCTGGGGGCCAGTGAGACCGCATGGCGAACCGCGTTTTTGGTCACGTTTGCTTTGGTCGTCGCGTTGACAGTGCTCTTCACGCGCGGAGTGCATTGGCAGGTGCTCAGCGGAGCGACACTCGTCTGGATCAGCCTGTGGGCTTATCACTTCCCAAAGATCGGCGTGTCGTTCATGCCCGCGCTCGACGAGGGGACGATCCTCGATATGCCGATCACCGTGCCGCGAGCGAGCGTCACTCAGGCCGCCGATGACTTAAAAGCTCGCAACGCGTTGCTGCGTGGCTTCCCCGAAGTCGAATCAGTGATCGGCAAAGCGGGCCGAGCCGACACGCCGACCGATCCCGCGCCGCTCGACATGGTCGAGACGTTCGTCAACTTCCGCCCAAAAGAACTGTGGCCGAAACGAGTGCTCCGCTTCGATGACGCCTCGCGGCAGACGGCCGTTGTGCTGTCGGTGCTGGTCAGTCGTGGATTCGTTGGCCGACATTTGGCTCAAGAGGGGGAGAAGGGGGGAGGGGGAGAAGGGGAGAAGAATCCTGAACGTGAGACGCTGATCAACGATGCCACCCAAAAGTCGCTCGAACGGTTTGACGAAACGCTACGCGAGTTCACGCTGCGACGATATCAAGATTTCGAGCGTGACCTCGGCCCGCAGTTGGTCGAGTTCGCGATCGCTGAGTTGGTGAGCGACTGGCAGAAGACTGGCGATGTTGATGCCGTGGTACTGAGTACTCAGTACTCAGTACCCAGTACTCAGTCCTCGGCGAGCAATAACTCCCGTGGCCGAAGTCGTGAGACTTCGGACCGAACTCTCACGAGTTCGGCTACTGCGGTCGCAACATTATCACGTCAATTCGCACCGCGATTCGCTCATTGGCTCTCGGCCAATCCGGCTCTCGAGGACGTCCAGGAATTGGTCCGCGAGGTCGCTCAAGAGCTGCAATCTCGCGGCGCGATCGACGATGTCGTCCGCGCGACACGGCTAAAAGAGCCGTTGGCGACCAGGATCTGGCTTCGCACGACCGAAGCGTTCGGCGCAAAGCGGCGCACGTTGGCCGCGAAGCTGCTCGAAGCGATTGAATTGGAGCGACTGAAACGCTGGCGCGAGTACGTCCATCGCGCCAACTACGAACTCCTCGACCTCGCTGTGCGAACTTACGATTGGCTCGCGCTGGAAGAACTGGCGAAGGCGTCGCGGGATCGAGGCTTGCTGCGCGACGCGCCTCAGGGCGAGCAGACAGCCGAGTTCGCCGAGCGCGCGATCGCGGTGCAGTTGGGCAAGTTGGCTGTGATCCCTTCCCCTCTCTCCGTGGGCGAGGGGACCGCGGCAAAGACGTTTGTCGAACTTCGCGAACAACTCGACGTCAACTTCGCCAAGAAGCTCTTTCTCTGGCCGCGCACGACTGGACCGAAAGGGGACTTGGTCGACGACGAGATGGGCCGTGTGCTGCAAGTCCCCGGCTGGAGCAACATCTTCACGCAGCCGATCATCAACCGGATCGAAATGCTCTCGACCGGCGTGCGGACCGACATCGGCGTGAAGGTCTTTGGGCCGGACCTGGAAACGATCGATCGTGTTTGCAAACAGATCGAGACGGCGCTCAAGCCGATCCGTGGAACTCGCGACGCGCTGGCCGCTCCGATCATGGGCAAGGGATATTTGGAGATCGACATTCGCCGCGACGAGGCCGCTCGATACGGCATCTCGGTCGAGGACATTCAGAACGAAATCGAAATGGCGCTCGGCGGGCGAGTTGTCACGTACACGGTCGAGAAACGCGAACGCTTCCCGGTCCGCCTGCGATACGATCGCGCCAACCGCGAGGACGAAGAGTCGATTCGCCAATTGCTCGTCGCGGCGGGGGGCGGCGGTTCGGCGATGTCGACAAGTAGCGGCATGTCGTCCAGCACGACGACGGCCGCTTCCAAATCCGGCAGTAGCGGCTCAACGGCCCGGAGCAGCGACAGCAGTTTGACGCCGCGAGCGACTGGCAGTTCGATCACGGAAGCTCACAAAGGCATGTCTGGACATGCGGGCACGCGGCGGTTGATTCCGCTCGCCGCCGTGGCCGACGTGCGCATCGCGGAAGGTCCGGCGATGATCAAGAGCGAGAACGGCCGACTGCTGAGTTACGTCACGTTGAACGTGCGCGGCCGCGACATCGTCGGCTTCGTCGATGAAGCTCAGCGCGTCGTCGCCAACAAAGTCCCGCTTCCCGAAGGAGTCAACATCGCCTGGAGCGGCGAGTTCGAACATCAGGTCCGAGCCGCCGAGACGTTGCGAATTGTCTTCCCGGTCGTGCTCGTACTGATCTTTGTGATCCTGTATCTGACCTATCACGATTTTTGGGACGCCGCGCTGATGATGCTCGTCGTGCCGGAAGCTCTCGCGGGAGGAGTGTTCTTTCTGTATTTCTTCCCCAAAATCATGAATGGCTGGGCTGCCCCGCCGCTGGACTTCAGCGTGGCGGTGTGGGTCGGGTTCATCGCCTGCTTTGGCATGGCGACCGAGACGGGCATCATCATGCTGGTCTACCTGCGCGAAGCGATCGACAAGCGCGGTGGACTGGAGAAGATTCAGTCGCTCGAAGAACTGCGACAGGCCGTCATCGAAGGGGCCGTC